>VBKE01000456.1 GCA_005879605.1 Deltaproteobacteria bacterium | reverse complement strand
GGCCTCCAGGGCTTTCCAAATCTCCGCGGCGCCGGCGATGCCCTTGAGCAACCCGGTTTCATCGACCGGCTTGTGCTGCGGCGCGCAAGTGAGAATCGGGTTATTGCGGTACAGGACGGTTTTAACGTTGATCTGAGGTCGCGGCACGACGTCGTCCGAATAATATCCCATCCACTCGCCGAAAGGTCCTTCCGGTTTCGTTTGCCCCCGAACCGCCTCTCCTTCGATGACGATCTCAGCATCGGCCGGAATGGGGAATCCGGTGAACGGTCCCTTGACGACTTCCACCGGTTCGCCGCGGATTCCACCGGCGAAGTCATACTCGGAGACCCCGCTCGGCAACGGGCTCGCGGAGAGCAAATACAGCAGCGGGTCCTGGCCGCACACGATGGCGAATTTCGCGCTCTGTCCGCGTTCGAAGTATTTGTCACGGTGGATGCGCCCGTGCTTGCCTTCCGTGATCTGGCACCCGACGGTTTTTTCATCATAGACTTGGCAGCGGTAAGCGCCGAAATTATACCACTCGGCATCGGGATCTTTCGTAATGCACATGTCCGCGGTGCCAATGTAACGGTGGGTATCGGCCTGATGATGAATCGGCACCGGCAGCTTCAGCACATTGACCTTGTCGCCTTCGAGAACGTTATCGAAGATCGGCCCGGTCTTCACGACCTTCGGCTTGATCAGCTTCATCTCGGTCATGCGATGATGGTAAGCCTTGACGATGCCGGCCTTGTGTTCGTATTGCAGCGGCAGCCCCAGGGTTAGCGCGACGCGCTTAATCGTGGAAAACTGGCCGTATAATGTACGATAACCTTTGGGATAACCGGGAACCTCATCGAATAGAATCGCCGGCGCTTTGCCTTTGCCGCCTTCCGTTAACATTTGCGTGATCGCGCCCATCTCTCGATCCCAATGAGCGCCGTTGACTTTCAAAAGCTCACCGAGCTTCTCCACCTGCTCCAACCAATCGCGGAGACCCCGGTAGGTTACCGCGCTCTGCCGCGTTCCGATCTTCTCCGGACGTGCCATCGCCCCTCCTTAAATATGCGAAATATACGGCAAAGTCATCCCTACAAAGACGCTGTTCACCATACGTGCCACCCTGTTGGTTGTCAAGAAAGTTGACCGTCAGCTCTTGTCACTTGAGTCGGTTGGTGCTATGAACGCGAATCGCTCTTACCGTTGGTCGTTGTTTTCAATACCACGATAGGGCGCGCGAGGTTCGTATGAACGGCAAAAGATCTTACGATCAACAGCTCCGGCTGATTGGGCAATCTCTTGAAGCGAGACGAATCAACATATTTGAACTCAAAGCCCATGGCGATCGCTATGTCGTCCGTGGCGACCCCGAGAAAGGTCCGTCGCTGAAGGCTAGATTGCGCGACTGGACGGAAAGAATTCGCGGCCAAGCGCTCGGTTCTTCTATGAGCTACGCGCTTGCCGATTTCGAGCCGCTTGACCGGCAAGCCAGATTGCGGCGGCGAAAACCCAATCGTCTCCCTGACTTTTATAGCCTGTCAAACACCCTGCGTACAGTCGGATCTTATCTGGACCGGAAAGGCGCTGAGTTATTGGAAATCCATAAAAGGCCACTCAGCCTGACGATCTTGTATCAAAACCAAGATGGGCATCCCGACATGGAAGAGCGAACCATCGCCTCCTTCTATAACTTGTTTATCGATTTGTATGGCAAGCGGGGCAGAAAAAATTGACTTCTTTCCGGCGCTGGAGCCGGTAGTAAATCCTCCGGATTGACGTCCGGGGGCCTCTTCACACAATGCAAACTCCGCTTGTCCCAAAAGCCCTTCCGTCTTTCCCGCGGAAGCGGGAATCCAGAACTCTTTTGTAGACCCTGGTAGGGGGCGGCTTGCGCCGTTCGCTATGAAGCAAGAAACGTTAAAGAAACCTGGAAAGTCTAGCGCCCTGTACGCACAAAGGGGTGCTTTGCGGCTCTGCTCTGGTCGTCAGCTGCGGTCTCGTGCAGTTGGGGA
>VBKE01000455.1 GCA_005879605.1 Deltaproteobacteria bacterium | reverse complement strand
TCGGCATATTCCCCTGCTCTTTCATCGGTTTCACCAAATGAATGATGCTCGGAAAGATAACCATGCATGGAAGAATCAGAAGGGATCGCCAACCCGACGGACGCTGCAACCAGACGATTTGGCTCGTTGTTACTTTCCCGATCATAAACCGCAAAGACAATCTCGCCGGGCCCCAAGAGCTTTAATCCTTCCTCCTTGGAGATAATCTTGCAGCCTGGGGGATAGATGCTGGAGACGAGAACTAAATTGCAGTGGGCCACGCCGGCAGCCCTCAATGCCATCTCAAAGGAGGCCAGTCTCTCTTTATGAACGCCGACTCCTTTGGTGAAAAAAACTTTGTTGGGAACCATTTTGGGTTTTCTATAATACAAAAAAAGTAAACTGACAAGAAAAAAATCTTTTTTCTTGAGATTTTTTTCATTGACTTCTGCATGCGAACTCGCAGATAGTAGACTTGTAAAAATAATTCAAGGACGGAAGGAGCTAGTTCAAATGACTAAAGATGACCTCATCAATACGGTGGCAAAGCTAGCGAAGACGAGCAAGAGAACGGCGCAGGATGCCGTGAATGTGACCTTCGAAAATCTCGTCAAAGCTATAAAAAAAGATAAACGAGTTCAGGTGCCAGGCTTCGGCACCTTTTCAGTGAGGGCAAGAAAAGCGAGAAAAGGAAGAAATCCTCAGAATGGGGATGTGATCAACATCAAGGCGAGCCGCACCGTAGGATTCAAACCAGCGCCAAGCTTAAAGAAGGGGTTGTAGAAGGCCGGAGTTCCGAGAGCGTTCCAGCTGGATTGGGTTATCGCGTGCGATGTAGTTCTGATCCTCAAACCAGATCTTCGCCGCCAGTGCAGGACGCGTCCAGCGGAGCTTCATACTTTCACGGTCCACCGGACCTTGCGCTGGGCCAACACCGGCCAGTTCATCGTTGGGGTATCAGCTCGAAGACCGGGTACTGTCCGGCCAATGGTCGAAAGGTCTCGGTCGGAGAGCCGGCGGGCACCGGGAAATACCGCTGCACCGTCAGCTTGTAACGGTCGAGATATGCCTTCAGGATCTCCGGCTTTTCGTCGTCTGAAAGTAGACGTATGCCGAACTCCTCGGACCGCCGTCCTTTCTTGAGTGATACCGTACCGCTTGCGATGGCGTTGCGTACCCACTGCGTGTATCCGCGGGGCGGCACCAAGTATCGCTTGCCGTCTCGACTGAGCACATCCACTGGAGTCGAGTAGACTCGCCCGCTCTTTCGGCCACGTACTTGGAGCAGATAGTTGTGCGGCAGACCTAGTCCGAAGCCAACGAGAAGCCCGAAGAGCTTGTTGAATGCCCGATCGAGCGTCGTGGGTTGGTTGAAGTGCTCACTTTCTGGTTTCTCCGCCCGATCGTTTTTAACCGCTGGTGTGCTTGGCGTAGTTAGTGAATCCGTGACCTGGAGCCTAGCCACCACGAGTTCATCGATCTGAAGTCGTCGGATTCGTGAGCGCCCAATCACGAGCCGACCAATAGCCAAGGCACCGATAGCCAGAGCGCCAATGGCCAAGGCGCCGACGGCCAGCGCTCCCACCGCCTGTGCAGCGATCTGCAGTGCCCGAATATGAGCGGGTACTCTGTCGTTCGACATTGACTCGCCGGCCGCGATTGTCTCTAGTCTCGGCAAAGTTGTCAAACCATATGTTCCTGGTGACCGTTCTACGGAGACAAAAACTCAATTGTCTTGAGCAATAGATATAATGTACTAACACCTGTTTCCTGACGGGTGACTGGTGCGGACCAATCCGACACCGACCGATTGAAAACGGGGCGCGTGACCAAGACGATCAAGCGTTCACGAGTTGAATCAACCGGGGAAAGAAAAACAAATTCTTCTCCACGGGAATCTTTGTGCCTACTTGACCGCCCGGCTAATGGGCGACCCCCAAATGCTCCCTTGCGTAAGGATCTGCTCGCGAGTCGGCGCAGAGCCGGCTGATCATTGAGGGATCTCGATGAAGCCGGCCGGCGACCTCAACGGTCTTCATGCCGCACCAATGCCGCGCCAGGTAGGCAAGCTGCGCTCTTGGCTGCACCCACGCCCGCGTCCGTCCCGGGGCCGTAAGCTCGATCGCTTTACAGCCCTGCGCCTGGGCTAGGGCGTTCAGCAGCCCGTCGAATCGCACCGGTGGTCCCCCGGGCCGGATCTCCTTTTGTGGCGGTTTGACTCACCGCCAAACGAGTGACGACAAATCCCAAAATCAGAATCTACTCGAAACGTTTAAGAACCCCCTTTATGGTAAAGGCAAAACACACCCCGGCAAAAACCATAAATGGACCTATTAAAAATGACAAAGCTAAAGTGAGAGGCATCATGTATAGCAAGGCCTGGCCTCTAAGAGCAAGTAGACCAACCCTAATCAGTAGAACTACTGGCAGACCGAAGCCCACTGTGAAGGTTAACTTCAACGGTCTACCGGATTCTAGGAATGTCAAGACAGTCCCTGACAAAAACAATCCAATCTTCCAGACCCAAGATATCCACGTTGGTAATTCATTGATGGCTCCACCCGACTGCAACGCTACTATTGCCAGCGGAACCGCTGCGACTGTAAAGCCAGTTGCAAAAGCAAAACGGAAACTAATACTCGAAAGTGTTTTATGCTCCACCCGAGCCATACTCTAACTCACTCGCGACTTGAGGAGAATTGAAATACAGAACAAAGCCCCAAGTAATTCGAGCCCCGACCCAACTAATAACAATGACCACCGGAATGTCTGGATTCCAGCGTAGCCGATGAGTGCCGCGCACGTATCCACCAAAGCCGCAGTTCCTAACAAGTGTAAAATATGTTTTACCCTCCTCTCCTCGAAGAACCTCGCACTCTGGAATATCGCCACACCCGTCAAACCTCCGAGAATCACGCCGACGACGTTTGGAATTGCTCGTGAAGAAACATCGAGGTAATTGGCAAAGTGCCAAAGCTTCCATGACAGATCTATAATTACACCAAAGAAAATGATACAAACTATTTTTCTCGTCATTTATGATTTCACTTACACTGCCGACGCACACAATCCTTGTATCCCCGTTCAGCCTGGAAAGGACAACAGAAAAGGGGTCGGGAGTCTTTTCACGATGCCTTCGGCCTACCACGCGGACGCAGCGTCGACTCTAGGCTCAACCGTTTGGCGACACGGACCACCCAGC
>VBKE01000280.1:24151-36142 GCA_005879605.1 Deltaproteobacteria bacterium | reverse complement strand
GCATTCGATTCCTCGGCGGCCACACGCCGGCGGCATCTTGCTCGATACGCGAAGCACACCGTATCAAAAGCCCCGGCGGACATTTTGTCCTTTCATAAAGAAGCGAAGAATCGACCTGTGAGGGAGGACCCCTGGAAACCTTTGTTGTTTTCACGCAGGTGTTCGTATAGAGTTTAACTCAGTTAAACTGGAGGGCGATGGTCGATGGGGCGAAATACCAGAATATTGGGATTTTCGGTTGCGCCGGAAATAGCCGAGGAATACGACCGGCTTGCCCAACGTCAAAAGAAGAGCAAAAGCGAACTCTTTCGCCAGATGGTGGAGACCTACAAAGCCAGACTCGATGAAGAAGAGTTCTATCGGCTCCAGGCCAAAATGGCCCGGAGCGTCCGAAAGAAAAGGATTTTCACCGAAAAGGAGGTTGAAAAGATTGTTTTTGAGGACCGCTGATGAAGGTGGTCTTCGATACCAATATCTTTATCTCCGCCTTCGTGGTGCGCGGGAGTTTGGGAGAGCGGGCCTTTCTTTTGGCGCAACAGAAACGTTTCGACCTATGCACTTCCGTCTCAATACTGACGGAAACCGCCCGGAAGCTAAGAGGCAAATTTAATCAGGCCGACGAGGACATAACAGGCGCGCTCAAGCTAATCAGCCGAGCTTCCACGGTTTATAAGCCGAGGGTCAGAGTTGATGTCCTCGCAGATGCTCCCGACAATCGCATTCTGGAATGTGCGCACGGCGCCGGCGCGGACTTGATTGTGACCGGTGACCGGCACCTCCTCAAGCTGAAGAAGTACCAAGACATACCGATCATACGGCTCGCGGATCTATTACGAATGTTTCCAAGCGAGTCTGGCTAGAAACGAATCTCAACTCCAAACGTTCCGCCAGGAATCCGCAATCCGTGGTACCCACCTGCTTGACTTCGCCGTGCATGGCCTCGAAAAACCCAGCGCAGATAACTGCGGTCAGGTATTCGACAGTTCCCGAAGCTCGCAGTTCCACGTTTGTTTCTTTAAACGATTTGAACTGAGCGCATCCTTCGACGAACTCAGGACGAGCGGAAGTTCGAGCCGCTCATGGTGAGCTGGTCGAACCACTGGAACGGGCCGCGGTATTAAGCCTCAGAGATACTTTGTCGGACGTCGAATCGTGCGCCACATGTGCGCGGTTGGGCTGTTGTCGAAGCCCAAGCCCTCGTCGGGCTGCCTGAAGTTACGCCCGACAATGTCGACGAAGGGTTCCCAGCTCACCGCCGCGTTGGGATCGAAGGAGTAGATGTCGTGGACGGTAATCATGCGCGCAGTCATGTACCACTTGTGATTACGGGCGCGCTTGTACGCTTCCTTGATGTAGTCGTCGGGCTCGTAGTCCGGCCCGAAATGCTTGACGTACATTTCCGGATACGAGTAACCGACCGACTCGTCGGGGAAGAAACGCAGCGCCTGGTGCGCGCGGACCGCCCAGCTTACCTCCTCGTCGACGTATGGCTCGATCAGCTGCGCGCCCCAGTAGCCGTGATCGCTCTTGATGAAGATGGCATTGGCGATATCGTGCAGCAGGCAGGCGAGAATCGTTTTCTCGGGCATGGACGCCTTCAGCGCATGGGTCGCGCTTTGCAGCATATGGTTGATTCCCTTCGCGCGGCACTCAAAATAGTCGAGAAGGGTCGGCTTCGCCGGCATCTTCGGTAGCCGCGGATCGTCGTCCATCAGTTGATGCTTGCCGTACTTAATCGCGAGGTCGGCACCCACGCCGGTCGCGCCTAGCTTGCCGTCCGCCATATTGAACAGCGCCGATTTCGAAATGAGTACATCGAGCTCGTCGCTCATCTTCCGCTCAAGAGCATCTGCGCGCTCGTTCAGCGATGTATTCTCAGCCATGGTTTGATCCTCCTAATTGAGTCGCCCGACTATCGAGCTTTCTGCAGACTCTACTCTCGCACGGATGCCCGTGCAACACATAAGGCAGCCCGAACGGGGGCCAACCTGTGACGGGTCGGACCACGTTACCAACGTAACTCCCTCGGCAACAAATTTCCGGTACGCATCCTTGGCATCGGAAGCTCGCCTCCCAAACTGCGCTAGTACACTATCGCAGTCTTGCCACTGAGCGAATCATCGCTCTCCTTGTGCAATGCCAGCAACGCACTCAGCGCGAGGAGCGACAGTCCGGCGGACACACCGATGGCGAGGCGCACGCCGTAGACGTCGAGCACCAAACCGAAGACGAAAGGGGCGATCGCCTGCATACCCCGGGCGAGTGCGTTAAGCAGGCCCTGTCGAAACCCGTACCCGCCCGGTCCGAAGACCGCGAGCGGCAGCGTACCTTTGGCGATCGTGATCATGCCGTTGCCGGCGCCGTGCAGCAGGGCGAAGCCTGATGCCGCCAAAGGCAGGCCACCGAATATTCCCACTGCGAGTCCGCCGATCGGGTGCAGTGCTGTGGCGATGCGCGCGCTGAGGAGCGGGTGAAAGCGATAGCGGCGCGCCGCCATGAATTCCAACACGCGCGCGGCCACTTGTGCTGGTCCGAGCAGCGTCGAGGCAGTCAAAGCGGTTACCCCGCTGGCGCCGGCTGCGAGCAGCAGGCCGGGCAGATGTGCAGCCATGGCCGACGTGACAAAAGAGGTGAATGCGGCGAACAACGCGAGCAGCAGGAAGGCGCGGCGTTCATGCCGGCGCATACATTGCGGATCCGACGATGTATCGGGTGCAGGCTGCGTGTTCGGCGCCGCTCCATCGGGCCGCTGTGTGCTGAGCGAGAAGGATGGAATGCAGCTTAGGTTAAGGGGCAGGGCGACGCAGAGGTGCATCGCCGCCCAGACGAAAGCGCTTGCGCGCCAGCCGAAGTGCTCCGCGACATAGGCGGTAAGCGGCCACCCCACAGTGCTGGCGAAACCGGCGATAAGCGTAATTCCGGTGATCGGTTCTCTGGCCGCGTGCGCGTGCAGTCGAACCAGCGTCGCAAAGGCGGCGTCATAGAGTCCCATCGCCATTCCGAGTCCGAGCACACACCACGCGGCAAATAATAGGGCCACGTTCGATGCGAGACCGAGCAGTACCAGGCCCGCTGCGAGCACCAGGTTGGACGACGCGAGCATGCTACGGCCGCCGTTACGGTCGATGGTGCGTCCGACCGCCGGCCCAGCGAGGGCCATCACTACGAGCGATACAGAGAACGCGCCGAACACGGTGGAGCGGGAAATATCCAGGTCGCGCGCGATGGGCTGCGCGAGAATAGCGGGCAGGTAAGTGGAGGAAGCCCATGCGAGGGTCTGCGTGCAGCCTAGTGCGAGCACTTGCCTCAGACAGCTGGGCGGTTTTCGGTCAGACATGCGCACATCACACGTCCCGGCTGGCGGCCTTCATACAAGCTGGTAGACCGCCTGGACAGGCCAGGGACGAGGGATGAGGGACGCTGTTGACTAGTTGGACAAAGTTCTCGTTAGGATCTTCGAATCCCCGGAAGTCGAGATTCCTACTTGGCGAGCGACCTCGGCGACCCCTACTCCGTAATTCTCCACGAGCCCGCGAACTATCTTCGTTCTCACCGTAGGTAACCGGCCCCGACGACTCCCGCTTGGGAGTTCCATTAGCGTCACTCCGCTCTTCTTGCATTCCTCAGCCACAACACGCTCGGCGTAACGATTTCGCTTTTTGGCTGCATGCTGGCGCAGCGCTCGTGCATCCGCCTCTCTAAGAATGCGCTCCACAAATTCTCTGCTCCCCAATATCCGCTAATCAGACAACTCCCGTGCGCTACGCCGTCGCTGTGATCTGACTGCAAACCATTCTCCTCCCGATCGTGCCAGTCCACCGCCAGCTAGGCGTCACGGATGTTTGCTTTGACGCGCTCGATCAGTTCCGGCGTCACCTGGCGAATGCTGTGTTCCTTGGCGTGCTCAGCCGCTTTCTGAAGTACTTCCTCTACTGTCTCACCCCGTACGACGTGCTTGCACCCACTCGACGGGTCTATCTTAGTGCATTCCAGCATCTTTGCCATAGGCTTGCCTCCTTGATTTCACGGGATCCACTCTCCTCTGCTCACTGTGAACATTCTATACTTAACCGTTGATGAGGAGGCAATGCCTTCTTTTTATCAATGAAGGGTCTCCTTTGCATGAAACGAATTCAGGATAATAAATCGTCGCGCGTGAACCCTAGTTTTCTAGAATCCCAAAGGGGTCAAATCCGCTTTTAGCTCTTCTTTGCACCGGTTTAGCACAAGAGATACGAATCTTTGAGGCAACCACGCTTTCTTGATCACCCCGCCCGCAGCTTGAGCAGCGTCGGAATATCTATTGTTTCCTGATACGGTCGCAGTTTTTCTTCTTTACGCTGCGCGCCGAGCATGGCCATGCGGTCGGCGAGTTCGTTGCCTTCGGTGCCGATGTGGGCGACGACGTGGGTGAGCTTCAGAGTGGGGAGCGATGGGGTCAGACATGATATTTGCGATTCCATCCAGGTCCTTAAGTATTCTTATGACTATGCTGAGATCAAATAGCAAATATCAGGCGCGACCCCTTTCAACCGTTACCGGACTAGCCGATTCTGTCTATCTTTGGAATCAACAGGGCTTGAATACTGAAACTATATTCAGTATAAATTCGCTTCGGAAAGGGAGCGGACCGAAGAGGCTTTCGAAGTCGGGTCGAAGTCTACATTTGCGGAAGCACCGGACGGTCGCTCCTGAAACCGCGCCAGAACCCAGGAGGAGACAGCATGGAAACGATCATCATAGTTCTCGCGGGCTATTGTTCTGCCGGTCGCATACAACCAGCAGACCCAGTAGAGCGTTCGACAGCTATCGGCGTTCTAAACAAGAAGTGACCAAGAATAGGTCATGGGCCCCGCGCCCCGCCGCTCGCGCCAGCGCAGCGATTCGATTTATTCCAAACGACCTGAGGAACCGGTTGCCAACGCGAGCCGACGGACCCGCTCGCTCTGAGTTCGAGCGAGCGGTGCGATCTTGAACACTTCGCGCCCCTCCGACCGCTGCGCCGCCCGAGCCGACCGAAGTAAAACCGCGATTTTCATCAGACAGAAAAGAGATTGACAACTCGCCGGTCCGGCGCTATTGCTCGGGCGAGAAAAAAAGGTGGTTTAAAATTCCTATACAGATGGACGTGGATCACGTTGCTGATCCTTCCCGTGATCTGGAAATGGGTTGCTCTCCGCACATCAACCGCCCAGCGCCGAGAGGCTTTCGGCTGGCATCGAGGCCGCGGTTTCATTCGGGAAGTGGGGGCCGGCGTCGCTGGATATCTTGCGGGTATGCCGGTTATTGCCGTGGGGTTCTTCGTCACCATTATTCTGATTCGGTACACCGGCACTGCGACCGGATCTCCGATCATGCAGGAACTGGATGGGGGACCCTGGGAACTCGTGGGACTGTATGGTGTGGCCTGCGTTTTCGCGCCGGTCATGGAGGAGACCATGTTTCGCGGCGCTTTGTTTCACCATCTCCGGCAACGCTGGCGTTGGACGCTCAGCGCCCCGATCGTGTCTTTCATTTTTGCCATGCTGCACCCACAGGGTTGGGTTGCTGTTCCCGCGTTGGGCGCGATTGCTATTGTGCTCGCGGCGTTGCGGGAGTGGCGAGGCTCATTGATTGCACCAGTGGCTGCCCACGCGTGCAACAACTTCCTCGCCCTCACACTGGCGCTGCTGCTGTTGAAGTAATGCACTTTTTCTGCCAAGGTTCAGATGACACAACATCGCTTTAGCGCGCATTACTGGGACGATGTCTTAACGACGGCCCGTGAGAGCGCACCCATTCACGTTTGGCGCACCTACATGCAGCGGGTTTACCAATGTTTGGTGCAGGATTGGTTACCAGCAGTCGAATCGGGCCGCAGCCTTAAGACGGATCTCTTTGAAGAAGCAGTTACCCCGCATTACCTGCTGGCGGACCTTGGGCCACGCAGTATCGGAATAGACGTTTCTCCGGGGGTTGTCCAAGCTGCCCGAAAACGGCTCGCTTCAGATCAGCGCGTCTTCTCGCTGCTGGTCGGCGATGTGCGTCAGCTCCCGATAAAGTCAGGGACGATAAGGCACATTCTTTCTGGATCTTCGCTTGATCATTTTTTGGATAAGTCGGATGTTGCTGCAAGTTTGGCAGAATTGGTCCGAGTGTTATGTCCCGGCGGCGTCCTAGTCGTCACCTTCGACAATCCTCATAACCCACTGGTGCGGCTCCGTAACCAACTGCCTTTTGACTGGCTATACCGCTTAGGACTCGTTCCTTACTATGTCGGTGCAACTTATGGTCGCAAAGAAGCTTGCCAGCAGCTCAAAGCGCTGGGACTCAGGGTCACCGAGGTCACCGCAGTCGCTCACGTGCCACGTGCTCCAGCCATCTGGCTGTCCGTTTTGGTAGAACGCGCCGGTTGGAAGCTGTTGGAATCTGTGACTCCGCGCGTTCTCGATGCATTCGAGGTTCTAAAGCATTGGCCGACACGCTACTGGACTGGCTATTACCTTGCCGTTAAGGCAGTGAAACCCATGAAGCCTTGCCCCAAATGACTTCCCCATGACTCGGGCGCCGAGCGTTGCAATTTTCGGGGTAGACACGATTGACCGTCTGTGTTGGCCTGCCGATCTGGAAGCACAGTACGCGAAGAAGTATCTCGTCCCTTTCATCAAAAACGGTCCGCTGTCCTACGTCGATAATGCTCACGTCCGCATGCTGGCCCTCACCGCCGACGATTTAGTGCTGCCACTCGTCATCAGTGACGAAACTCCTGGCGATTCCGACGTGTGCTCGCTGTACTCCCACTATGTGAGGTACACCTTAGAAGAAATGGCCAAGCGAAACGACCGACTGTCTCGCTGGCTCCTCAAGCCCCTAACATCGGCTGCAGCGGTTTTCCTTAGAGCTGCGCACATCGACAAGGTTGTTTACGTCAATAATTGGCTCCTTACAACCAATCCGTGTCCAAACCTAACCTCCAGTCAAGTTCGAGAGATCACCGCGCATCTAGAGGAACGCTATCCCGGTTATGCGATCGTCTTTCGATCGGTTAACAAGCACGTACACAGGCGGTTTTTTGATGTTCTTCGAGAAAACAAATACAAGATGGTTGCCACGAGAAAGGTTTATGTGCTGGATCCTTTTTCGAAACGTTACAAACAAAATGAGAACGTCAGACGAGACCGCAATCTGCTAAAACAAAATGCCTATGAAGTTATAGCGTCGAACGAACTCGACGAGAAAGACGTCATCCGAATCACGAAGTTATATCGCGATCTGTATCTGAAGAAACACTCGTTATTGAATCCGCAGTTTAATGAAAGATTCTTCTCGTTGGTACTCCAAGCAAATACGTTTGTCTTCAAGGCACTTAGGAAAAATGGTCAAGTGGATTCCTTTTTCTCCTGCTACAGCAGGGACGGAGTCATGACGGGCGCCCTTCTCGGTTACGACATCGATTTGCCGCAGAACGTTGGTCTATATCGTCAAGCAATCGCAATAGCGATGACCGAGGCACGCAACCGGGAAGAAATACTAAACCTGAGCGGCGGTTCAGGGCCGTTCAAGGTTTTTCGCGGATGCCAACCATGCATCGAGTACGAAGCAATCTATGATCGTCACCTCCGGTATCACCGACGTCTCGCCTACTTTTGCATATGGGCAGGTGGTGTTTTTCAATCTATTAACTGAACACATTCTGTCAAGCTGAGGAACCAAAACCGGTTGCCAACGCGAGCCGACGGACCCGCTCGCTCTGAGTTCGAGCGAGCGGTGCGATCTTGAACACTTCGCGCCCCTCCGACCGCTGCGCCGCCCGAGCCGACCGAAGTAAAACCGCGATTTTCATCAGACAGAAAAGAGATTGACAACTCGCCGGTCCGGCAATATAGCTCGGCCGAGAAAAAAAGGTGGTTTAAAATTCCTATACAGATTTTCACACCACGATCGCATGAATGCCGTATTGCTCACCGGTGCTGGTTTTACGAAAACTTTCGGCGGCTATCTCGCAAGCGAAATGTGGGCGACAATTCTTAACCAGCCGGAGGTGCAAAGGTCGCCAGAGCTCCTCAAAGGAATGCGGGACTTAGAAAATCTCGATTACGAGATGTTTTACGAGGACATTCAGGCCGGCGGGACAGAGCAGCAGAAGAAAGACTTGAACGCCGCTATCCGGAGCGCGTTCAAGGAAATGGATGATAATATTAGAACCTACAAATCCAAGTCACTCTCACACTCTTGCTGCAACTTAATCTGTCGGATTGCGCAAGATAAGGCTCCAAGTTTCATCTTTACTCTCAACCAGGATATGTTTTTCGAGCGTTACCACAGTCGTGAGAAAATCACAGTCTTTCCAGGCTTGCCGGATCATCTAAATCGGTTTAGGGAAGCCGATCAGAATTCGACCGATTTTAGCGTACGGCTCCCTGGGTTGGAGGAACTAGAGCCGAGGAAAAGAGAATTATTTAGAAAGGGATTCGCTCAGATTGCATACGTAAAGTTACACGGTTCCCAAGGATGGCTCTCTCACGACGGCTCGGACGCTATGGTGATAGGTACCCAAAAGGCATCTAGAATCGAAAGCGAACCACTGCTGAAATGGTATTCTTCACTCTTCGAGCAGGTTCTAAACAGGCCCGACACCCGTTTGCTAGTCGTTGGCTACGGATTCGGTGACAAGCATATTAACCAGTGCATCGTAAACGCAATTGGTAAAGGGTTGAAGCTTTACGTTATCTCACCCCAATCTCCGCAAGAATTTAAAAATCAGTTCAAACCGCCCCTGCACGGGAATTTCCTCCAGAAACCATTGGGTGATGAACTGTGGGATGGACTGGTGCAGTACTGGCCTACAACGTTGACGGATTTTTACTATGAAAATCAGGGCCCGCCGGGGGACCTGACACACAGAGGGCGCGCTCTATTTTGGAGCTTGGGCTTGACGTACATAACGTGTAGGAAGTTAGTATGAGCAAAGTCGGAACAGAAGAATTGTCACAATCGTGAAATACGGAACGGCTAGCCGGTTTTTTGTTCTTCGGCGATTTTTTGCGCCAAGTAAACCTTGATCAACGATTGATAAGGAATATCTTTTTTGTTGGCCAGCACTTTGAGCTCGTTAAGCATTTCCCGAGGCAACCGGAGTGAGATGGATTTCACCGGAGCCTCGATCCCAGGATCGAACTCGATCTCGACCCGGTGCGACTTCGAAAAATCGAAATACTCAGTGGTATCATGTGTGTTCCAAAAGTCGCGCTCGTCCTGTTCTTTTTTAAATTGTGGCACCGGCCTAACCTTCTTCCGTCCGGCGCTATTGTTCGGGCGAGAAAAAAAGGTGGTTTAAAATTCCTATACAGTATGAATCGTCGCACCTTCAATATCGTGCTCGCGACTGCGGCGGCCAGCTCGTTGGTCGGATGCGCCAGCGCCGCCGGCCCGGGCGGAAGGAGACGTACGTTGCTCTATCAGAGCGTCGGCGAACAGCTCACCCACTGGGACGTGGATGTCGACAACGCCGCGCTCACGCCGCGCGCATCGATTAGGATGCCGTCCAACGTGCAGTACGTCTGGCCGCATCCGTCGCGGCCGTACCTGTACGTGTCCACGAGCGATGCTGCCTCGGGCAACGCGCCCAATCCGGGCACGGTCCATCGGCTGTGCGCGGTGCGCGTGGACGCGAGCGGCGCGCTACAGATGCACGGCGAGCCCCGGGCACTGCCTCAGCGCCCCATCCACAACAGCGTGGACGCCACCGGCACGTATGCCCTCACCTGCTACAACAATCCGAGCAACGTCACCGTGCATCGCATCAACCTCGACGGCACGATCGGTCCGCCGGTGCCGCAGATAAGCCGGATCGACGTGGGCATCTTCGCGCACCAGGTGCTGACCATGCCCGGCAATCGTTCGGCGATCATGGTCACCCGAGGCAACCGCCCGGAAGCCACCAAGGCCGAGGACCCCGGCGCGCTGAAGATCTACCACTTCCAGGATGGTCAGCTCTCGCCCCTGGCCAATCTGCCCGTGGGCGGCAAGGGAGGACTCGGCTACGGTCCCCGACATCTGGATTTTCACCCGACGCAACCGTGGGTGTACGTCTCGGTGGAATCACAGAACCAGCTGCACATGCATCGCCTCCAGGGTGACGGCCTGACTCCGGAGCCCGCGTACAACAAGAGCACCACGATCGGCACCTACGGCATCGATTTCCCGCAATCCGCCGGGGGCATCCACGTCCATCCGAACGGTCGGGCCGTCTACGTCTCCAATCGCGCCAATGCGACCGTCGAGTTCAACGGCAAGCGCGTGTTCCGTGGGGGCGAGAACAACATCGCGGTCTTCTCCATCGACCAGAGCACCGGCGAGCCGACGGCAATCCAGCATGCCGACCCGCAGTCCTTCCACGTCCGCACCTTCAGCATCGATCCCAGTGGCCGGATCCTCGTCGCCGCGAGCATCGTCGACATGCTCGTGCGAGACGGCAACGACACCCGCCTCGTGCCCGCCGCGCTCTCCGTGTTCCGCATCGGGGACGATGGCACCCTCCGGTTCGTCCGCAAGTACGACGTCGACCTTGGCGGCAAGTTCCAGTGGTGGTCAGGATTTGTCGGACTGCCTGCCGCGGGATGACGGGGTCCCGCGATCGCGAGAACAGCGTGACCGAACAGCCAGGGGACGTCGCCTGCCGTCGCTCGCGGATCGGGCAATGCTCCGTGGAGTCGGACGT
The DNA here is from genome assembly GCA_005879605.1 of Deltaproteobacteria bacterium. Lineage (GTDB taxonomy): Bacteria > Desulfobacterota > Binatia > UBA9968 > UBA9968 > DP-1. Next base: position 25,443 of record VBKE01000280.1, on the reverse strand, counting down.
ATCGGTCAAGGCATCACGCCCGCTCGTGTCTCGCACACGCCGCGATCGGCGTGTGTTTTCAAGCCGCCTCGCCGCGGCACGAGTACTGCTGACGCTCCAGAACCGCCGCAGAACGTGGCAGTTGGGGCTCGAATCTTTACCTGTGACATTTAACTGACCACGACCAGCGAAAACGAGCGTTGGCTCTGAAGCAGCGTGAAGTCGTCTCGGTTCCTGGTGTACAGCGTCGCGCCAAGCGAGCGAGCACTCAAAGCCAGCAAACAATCGTTTACCAACGCCGGTAGTTTACCTTTAAGGTCCGGTCTGTCGTGCAGAACCTTGGCCAAAATTCCTCCGGCATCCTTCCAATGGTTATGACCGGGAGTTACAACGCGACCGACTCTCTCGAAGGGACGGAATAGTATTTCTGCGCGCTTTTTCCCCGCAGGAGATCGGGCGCCTGCGAGCAATTCTTGAGCTACGATGGAGCTGAAGTAGATGCCTGGCGCGTCTTTGTCGTAAAGTTCACGGATGAAAGGGAGGGTTGTTCCGCTTTGGATAAGGTCGATGTATAGATCGGTGTCGATCAGATGCTTGGCCACTAAAAAACCTTTTCCACACCACCCTTGCCCGCTACTTTTTCCAATGACTTGAGAATGTCTTTTCTGAACACTACCAGGTTCAAAGCAGCGTCAATCGCCTCGGTCTCGGTCTTCGCGCGCAGGATTGTCCTCACGCGGCGAATCTTTTTCTCGTCAAGATAATAGTTTTTTCGTTTGAGATTCGTTTTCATAAGATCTCCAGATACAGACAATTGATTATTTTATACGTACCAGCTCAGAGTTCAAGCCTGAGCGATATTTGGCTCTGGAATATTCGAACCCGCGTCGGTTGGAGCCGGAGGGAGCCGCACGGTTAAGCTTCGGCGACCCGAGTATCTTGGCCAGGTCCGCGAAGGGATCGGCGCAGCTATGCCTCTGAGTTATGAAAGTTATTTCTAAGGTTCCAGCCCGTTGGATCAGCGCTTTCTTGCAAAGCTGAAATCGTAGGCGCGCTCGATGGGCACTTCCTTTGCGACTTTGAGAACCTCGCGAATGATATCGAGATCGTATCTCCGCTTTAGCATCATCTTTTCGTCCGCGTTATCGTAGAGATAGTCGGTCGGAAACAGAAAGTGTCTTGCTTCCGAAGTTGGGGGAAATTCTGCGTCTTCCTGACTCGGCACTCAGGTGCCGCAGAAGGTTCGGTAGCACCCCCGCCCTTCTGGCGCAGGTTCGGCAAAGGCGGCAAACTCCGGCTGATCGTCGAAAGGG
>VBKE01000280.1:0-24038 GCA_005879605.1 Deltaproteobacteria bacterium | reverse complement strand
CTCGCGCGCAAGTCGCGCCCGCCAGTGTCCACTCCAGATATCGTAGGCCGACGGATCGCCAAACAGCGCGCGAATCGGTTCCTCCTGGCCCAGGGCCCCATCGGCGAGGTACCGGAAAGCCAACGTGTAGTCAACTTTCTTAGCCACCATCGCGGTGAGAAACCGCGTGGCGAGGTTGAGGTCGGCCTCTTCCTCACTCACCAGTCCGAGCTTGGCGCGCATGCCTTTGAGCCAATGGCGTTCGTATTGTTCCGGAAAGGCGTTGACCACCTCAGTGGCGCGTGCGATGGCACGGTTTCGATCAGCATCGATCAGGGGTAAAAGCGTCTCCGCGAAGCGCGCAAGGTTCCACTGCGCGATCCTTGGCTGATTGGCGTAGGCATAGCGGCCGTGAGTGTCGATGGAGCTGAAGACCGTTGCTGGATCGTAATGATCCATGAAGGCGCATGGGCCGTAATCGATCGTCTCACCGGAGATGGCCATGTTGTCGGTGTTCATCACGCCATGGATGAAGCCCACATGCATCCAGCTGGCAATGAGCGCCGCTTGTTTGTCGCGCACGCGCTCGAGCAATCCGAGGTAGGGGTTCGCCTCGCCCTTCAGCTCCGGATAATGGCGATCGATTGCGTAATCGGCCAGGCGATGCACTTTGGCCTGCTCACCGCGGGCGGCGAAAAATTGGAAGGTGCCCACACGGATGTGGCTGGCAGCAACGCGCGTCAAAACCGCGCCCGGCAGCGCAGTCTCGCGAAAGACGGGCTCGCCTGTGAGGACCGCCGCAAGCGCCCTCGTCGTCGGGATACCAAGCGCGTGCATCGCTTCGCCGATCAGATATTCACGCAACACCGGCCCGAGTGCCGCCCGACCGTCGCCGGCGCGCGAAAAGGGAGTGGGACCCGAGCCTTTGAGCTGAATGTCGCGACGACGTCCGTTGCGGTCGATCACCTCGCCGAGGAGCAGCGCCCGCCCGTCGCCAAGTTGGGGCACGAAGCCCCCGAACTGGTGGCCGGCGTACGCTTGGGCCAGCGGCGCCGCTCCCTCGGGTATCTCATTGCCCGCAAAGATCCTCGCGCCTTCCTCGGAATCGAGAGCACCGGCATCCAGCCCCAATTCTTCAGCCAACTCACGGTTGAGCTTGACCAACCTAGGCCGCGCGACTGGCGCCGCTTTCCAGGTCACGTAGGAGCCCTCGAGTTCGCGCGCATACGTATTGTCGAAAACGAAGCCCGCGGCGGCAGAGTTGTTAGCGACGTGCGTCATCGTGTGACTTCCTTGGTCAGGTAGCATTGGTGATTCCTCAGCCATCATTCTGCTAGATATCGATAGTAATATCTACACTGTCCCGACAAGTGTCCTGGATTTCAATCAGCTTTCGTGGCAGCCGTTGGGCCTTTTTGAGTTTTAGTCCGTGCTATTCTGATACTCGCGCTCACCCGATGGCGGGTGAAGCCATCGGTACGTAGGAAGGATATGAATTATGGACTGGATTCTCGACCCACAAGCGTGGATTGCTTTCGCGACGCTGGTGGCTTTGGAAATTGTCCTCGGTGTGGACAACATCGTATTTATTTCAATCCTGGCCGGGAAGTTGCCCGCGCGGCAGCAAAATCGCGGGCGCAACGTCGGGCTGGCTTCGGCGCTGGTGATGCGAGTTATTTTGCTGTTTTCCCTGTCGTGGGTGATCGCATTGACCGCGCCACTCTTCACCGTTTTGGCGCAGGAAATTTCCGGGCGCGATCTGATTTTGCTCGCCGGCGGTTTGTTTCTGCTCGCCAAGGCGACTTTTGAAATTCACGAAAATCTCGAAGGCGAGCGCGGCCACGCGTCTGCAAAGGTGACGCCGACGTTTACCAGCGTCATCGTGCAGATTTTTCTGCTGGATGCGGTGTTCTCGCTCGATTCGGTGATTACCGCCATCGGCATGGTCGAGCAAATCGAGATCATGATCGCGGCGGTCGTCGTGGCGGTCGCCTTTATGATGTTCTTCGCCGGGGCGGTGTCGCGCTTTGTTCAGCGCCATCCGACGATCAAAATGCTGGCTTTAAGTTTCCTGTTGCTGATCGGCCTCACGTTGATTGTCGAAAGCTTCGACGTGCACATTCCAAAAGGGTACATCTATTTCGCGATGGGATTCTCTGTATTTGTGGAGATGCTCAATCTGCGGCTGCGGAGAAAGTCGGAACCGGTTTCGTTGCACGAGCGCTACGTCGCCGATAGCGGCACACAAGGTTCATAGTATACGTGCTATAGCTGACGAAGCGCGTTTCGGATTATCGTCCCGCCCCGCCAGTGAAAGTCTGTAAGGTTTCCAGCCCGCTTGCGTCAGGTCACTGTCCGCTTTCTTTGCAAAGCGGAAATCGTAGGCACGCTCGATGGGAACTTCCTTTGTCACTTTGAGGACCTCGCGAACGATGTCGAGATCGTTTCTCTGCGTTTTTTCGTTGACCACGCCGTTAAAGTATTCCAACCATGTAACTCTCTGATTTTACGAGCGCGTGGAACTTGTTTGCGCATTGCTGCTGAAAGGTTCGGTTTGCCAAACTGGCTTAATCCCGACGAGGGCTACGAGTCTGGCAGCTCGGGATTATCGGCAAGGAACTGCGCCGGCGATTGGATGCGGATTTGTCGGTAACGGCCGAGTGACAAAAGTTCCTTATCTCCTGAGATGATCACGCGTGCTTTTCCTGCAACCGCGCATTCTACAAACTTGTTATCTGAGGGGTCACGCTGGACGACACGCAAACGCCTTTTTGGCTTGACCACTTCCGCATAAGGAAGGATCTCCTCTTGGATCAATTCCTTGATTTCTCCTTCCGAAAGGTCAAATTTTGGATAGCTAAGTACGCGCAGATACTCGTCCAGGATTTCCCGGGAAAGCAGCGGCGTAATCAAGCCCTTTTGCCAGAGCGAAACGAGCTTGGAGGAGATGCCGCTGAAGAGGAGAGCGGATACGACGGTGTTGGTATCAAGGACGACACGCACTACCGAGCGCGGGCCCAACGTATGGCGGCGTCAACATCTTTTTCCGTCAAACCCAGGGCCTTTATCTTCTTTCGAATCCGATCCAGCTTTGTTCCCTTGGATTCGATTACGACGGGCCGCAGAAGGATTTCCTCACCGCGAAGGCTGACCTCGAAGTAATCCGTCTTCGGAAGCCGCTCAACGATCGACTTCGGCAGCGTGATCTGGTTCTTGACGGTCTTTTTGGCAAGCATAACTTTTTTCCTTGAAGTAAGGATACCTTACTTTCCACGCTTGTCAATTCTAACCCTCCGATGCGGACAACTCGGAGCGGGGACCGGTTGGCCCCTTAGCGCGACGGGAACGGGCACAGGAACGGCCGAACTACGAAACGTGAACTTCAGAAAGCGTCTTTGAGTTTGCGTACCTGAGCGAATACGGAAACCGGATCTATGCGAAGGTCGGGAGTCCTGTTTTTCAAACGCGCTTGAATCTCTTTACTTTCCCACCGCAGAAATGGATTAGTGTGCTTCTCCTCCTCGATGGTCGACGGAACCGTAGAGAGGCCGCGAGCCCTTAGCGCCTGGACTCTCTCGAGCCGTGAAACCAGCTTGTGGTTTTTCGGTTCGAGGGTCATGGCGAAGCGGAGGTTGCTTTCAGTGTACTCGTGACCGCAGTAGACCTTCGTCTCGTCAGGCAGGGCCATCAGTTTTTTAAGCGACGCCTGCATTTGTTCCGCGGTTCCCTCGAAGAGGCGGCCGCATCCAGCCGTAAACAACGTGTCCCCGCAGAAAAGATTATTATCGAAGAGATAGGCGACGTGGCCTGTCGTATGGCCAGGAATAAAGAGAACCTTGCCGCGCAGTTCACCGACGGTAATATCATCGCCCTCCTCCACACCTCGGGTTAACCCCGGAATTCTTCCCTGATCGCTCTTGTGGCCGTAAACCTCTAGCTTGTTGCCTGCTAATAGGCCTTCATTGCCCCCGGTGTGATCGCGATGATGATGGGTATTCAGAATAGCTGTCAGTGTTACGTTCTCCTGCTCGATACGGCGCAAGACCGGTTCGGACTCCGACGGATCCACGATCGCTGCAGTATTGGTTTTTTGACAAACGATCAAATAGCCGTAGTTGTCGCGTAATAGCGGGATTTGAACAACCTTCATCCAGGATCTTACGAAGATATCACGGCGGTTAGAGTAAACGTAGTCCTTTCCTATAGGATTTCCAGTCTGACTTCAAGATCACACACGCTTCGGCAATAGATGACCCAAAGAAACGGTGATTTTCTGCCGATTGGGATTGTACGGGAGAACGTGCCGTGTAATATGGAAACCTGTCGCGGCTATGAAAAAGCGTTGAGTCGGTATTGCAAACCCGGATCACCACGGTGTCGTATCGGGAGCCTTGAGCTTGTGAACGAAACATCGGCTGTTGAAGAGAGTACGATCGCGCATTTTCTATCAAAATGAATGATCCATTCAAAAGGCTTCTCCTGGTAGAGGATAACCTGGCAGATGCCGGAGTCCTGAGAACGGCCTTGAGCGAGGTCGCGTCCACGGATTTTGCTTTTCGGCTCGTTCATGTCGAGAAACTAAGCGAAGCCCTCCAGCTACTAAGGGACAATTCATTTGATTTGATCCTGCTCGATCTGTCCTTGCCGGATGCCTGGGGAATGGAAGCCGTCATCCGAGTGAAGGAGGCGGCGGCAACCCTCCCAATCGTCGTTGTAACGGATCTGGACGACGAAGAGGTGGCCATCGACGCCATGCGTAATGGCGCACAGGACTACTGGGTCAAAGGGCAGATCAACCGTAGCATGCTGGTGCGCGCCATACGCTATGCCATCGAGCGAAAGAAAGCCGACGTCCAACTCCAACAACAGCGCGAAAGACAAGCCATTCTGCATCAGGTCAACGTCGCGGTCACGTCGACGCTCGATCTTCAGTCGGTGATAGAAATTTTACTGAACGAGATCGCCCGTCTCTTTCCCGATTTTGCCACCACCGTCCGCTTTCTCAACCAGGAGACGGGATTTTTTGTGCCGTTCGCCTGTCGCAACCTGGATGGAGAGGCATGGCGCACGACCGCGATGAGGGCCGGCGGCGGTCTGGCAAACATCGTCGCCGAGACGAGAAAACCCCTAGCCATCGTGGACGTGCAGAATGACCCTCGCTCTCGCAATGCCGACTTTTTCCGCGCTCACGGTCTGATTTCTTATCTGGGCATACCTCTATTCGTTGAAGATGAATTGATTGGTGTGATTGCCTTTTATACCCGCCATCCGCGTGACTTTACCGCGGAAGAGGTAGAATTTTTCAGCACGTTGGGCGGACAGGCGGCGATGGCGATCCATAATTCCCGGTTATACGAGCGGATCAAGGCGGCGCGAGATGCGCTGGAGAAGGCGTTGGAGGTGAAGTCGGTTCTGGTCGGCGTGATGGTCCATGAGCTCAAGACTCCGATCCAGGTGATTATGGGGAACGCCGAGCTGCTGGCCGAAGGCATCTGTGGAGAGCTGAAGCCGGATCAGAAGGAACGAGTCAGAACGATCGAAAACGGAGCGGACGAGCTCCTCCGGTTGATTGACAGCACATTGAATATGGTCCGTCTCGAACGGGGCAAAATGGCGCTCGTCGCGACGGAGGTTTGTGTGAGCGACCTGTTGGCTGAATTGAAGGCTGAATTCCAATCCGCCTTTCAGAGAAAAGGAATTGAGTTGGAGGTTCAGTTGCCGCCGCCTGAATCCATCATGAAGACGGACCGCGTGAAGCTCAAGGAAATTTTTAGGAACCTGCTTGAGAACGCGAGAAAGTTTACTCATAGCGGAAAAGTGACCGTCGAGTTTGCAAGCAGAGATAACGATCGGGTCGAGTTTGTCGTGCGGGATACGGGCGTCGGGATTAAAGACGATCTCCTTCCCAAGGTCTTCGAGTTGTTCTATCAAGTCGATGCCTCTCCCGAGGAACCCGCCGGCGCCGGGCTGGGTTTAAATATAGTTAAAAGATTGGTGGACGCATTGTCAGGCGAAATTAACGTGAACAGCCAACTCGGCCAGGGAACGACTTTCCGTGTGACTCTTGCCAGAGAAATCACGTCCAGCAGCTCTGATTGATATCTCTCTTGACCCGTTCTCACCGCTTCTCCTATAGTGCTAAAGTCATGATACGCGCCGGAGTGGGTCAGTCTTCCAACCCGTCCACAGGGGAAGCAGTAAAAATTGCTGCGAACCAAGCGCTGACGCAGGCCGGCGTCACGCGCGGCGATGCGGCCGTGGTTTTTTTTACGGTAGAGCATGCGTCTCACCACCGAGAGTTGGTGGAGGCTCTTTGCCGCGAGACCGGAACCGATCACGTCGCCGGTTGCAGCGCGGCGGGAATTCTCACCGCTGCGGGCGAGGTGGAGGGCAATCAAAGCATGGCCGTGCTCGTTCTCGCCTCGGATCAAATTCAGACGAATCCCTTCCTTTTCGACAAATTCACTTCTGACGTTGCTTCCCGATACTTACAACGGGCAGCCGCAGCGATTGCTGCAAAGTATTCAAAGGCAGGTCGGATTCATTCCAGTAGTCGGCGCGGGTTGTTCGGAAAGCGGAATGGCGCGGGCCACCTACCAGCTTTGCGGAGATGAACTCACCTCGAACTCGGTTGCCGGTATGCATCTGTCGGGATCATTTGACGGGAGCATCGATATCACGCAAGGTTGCCAACCGATAACGGATCCCATGGTGATCACCAAGGCGGAGAATAACCTCATCTTTGAAATCAATCACCGCCCGGCCTTCGAACGTTTCGCGCAGGTGCTTAGAGGTCCATTGGCCGAGGACCTGAGACGGGCGCTGATGTTTGTCTTCGTTGGGTTACCGGCAGACGCGGATCAGAACGCGGTCGGCCCGGGTCAATATCTGGTGCGCAACGTCATCGGCCTGGATCCGGCTAAAGGCATATTAGCCGTCGGTGAAGAAGTTAGGGAAGGCCAGACGATGATCTTCACTCTGCGTGACGGCCAACGAGCGCGGGAAGATTTGAATCAGATGCTCGAGCGGCAAGCGCAAAAACTCGCCGGCAAAAAACCGGCCTTTGGCCTTTACTTTAACTGCTGCGCGCGGGGCAGCTCGCTTTATGGCATGCCCGGCATCGACACGGCGTACATCCGCCAAACGCTAGGGGATTTTCCCTTGATCGGAATGTTCGGCGGCTACGAGCTTGCTCCTCTCGGAGGTGCCAATCACTTGTTCGCCTACACGGGTGTGCTGGTGCTGATCACTGAAAGGGTTGAAGGCTCAGTCACGGCCCGTTGACCGTTTTCGCTCCTACCGACGTTGCTTTCGGCTACGGCCGATTTGAACGACGCCCGCGGTTGATTCCTGTTCTGCTTTTTCCTGTAGTCATTGGAGTCATCCGCTGGTCGGCCGAAACGTTGACCAATTCGGTGAGCGCCTTCTTCGGCCGTAGATGTCTGTAGGCCCGGGCTTGCGACGTTGAGGGAAGTGTCTCAGCGTGCTATAAATAATCCATTCGCGGAGATGGCGTTCTCCTCTAACCGCCCACCAGGGCTGATGACGCCTACTTCAATCCAGGAGGTAGCGTCATGGAAGAGCTCTGGTGGGAGGCATCCGTCTGGATCAGTCTCGCGCTCGTATCAAGTCTTATTTCCCTAAAAATCGGCATCTCTGTCGCACTCGTTGAGCTAATGATTGGTATCCTCGCTGGGAATACCATTCATCCGCATCTCAGCGAATGGGTCAACTTTCTTGCTAGCTTCGGAGCTATCGTGTTGACCTTTCTCGCGGGCGCCGAACTTGAGAGCCAAACGCTCAAGAGATTTTGGAAAGAGAGTGTGGTCCTGGGCCTGATAGGCTTCTTTGCTCCCTTTGGCCTAGCTTGGTGGGTAGCTCAGTTCTTTCTCGGCTGGGGTTTCAGAGCGGCGCAAATCGCTGGGATCGCACTTTCTACAACCTCGGTCGCCGTGGTCTATGCCGTCATGGTGGAAACCGGACTAAACGAGACTCCTATCGGCAAGCTGATCTTGGCCGCCTGTTTCGTGGATGATCTCGGAACCGTTATTGCTCTCGGTTTACTCTTTAGCAGTTTTGGGCTGTGGTTCTGGATTTTTCTTGCGGCTACCCTCATGGCGCTCTTTATTTTACCCAGGGTGACGCCTTACTACTTGACCCAAGTCGACTCCCACTCCAGCGAGCCTGAAGTCAAGTATCTCTACTTGGTTCTCATACTGCTTGCTTATGTTGCCATAAGAGGCGGCAGTGAAGGGGTCCTTCCCGCGTAACTGGTTGGTATGGTCCTGGCCGACACCTTCCTCGGTAACAGAGAGCTGATCAAGCGGATGAGGGCTACGACCTTTGCCATGCTTACTCCCTTCTATTTTCTGAAAGCAGGAAGCCTCGTTGACCTGAGAGCCGTATTCGCCAGCGGCGGCCTGGTTGTCCTCCTATTTCTGGCAAAAACCGTCGCTAAGTTTTTTGGTCTATATCCCGGCCGGTCTTGTCTTCAAATTCACTAGCAGGGTCAATCTCTATACTACTCTGATGATGAGCACGGGCCTCACGTTTGGGACGATCTCCGCTCTTTACGGCTTCACCCACGGGATCATCAATACGGAACAGTACTCGATCCTGGTGGTCGTTGTCATCCTAACCGCGATTATTCCGACGCTGCTGGCGCAATCTTTCTTTGATTCGAAGGGCAGAGAACGCGAGGCCCTGTTCAAGACCAGAGGAGGCAGAGAAGATGTTTAAGAGAATTTTGCTGGCTTACGACGGTTCAGAAGGCGCCAAGCTCGCTCTCGGGAAAGCCGCCGAGATGGCAACCGCATTTGCCGCAGAGCTCCATATCTTGGCTGTAGGAAGGATTCCCGAGTACGCAGAAACCGTCAGTGAGGTCGAAGAAGCCAGGGAGCAGGCGAAAGGATTTTACTCAAGGGTCATCGAAGAAGCCCTTCACGGGCTCAAGGAGAGAGGTTTAGCAGGACAGAGCCGAATCGACTTCGGTAAGCCTGGAGACGTTATCTTGAGGATTGCCGAGGATCTCAGCGTTGATCTGATCATTATGGGAACGAAGCCGCACTCTCCGCTGCGGCGGAGATTTCTTGGTGCCACCGTCGACAAAGTCATCGACCATGCACACTGCTCCGTGCTAGTCGTGAGGAGCGACGCGTAGGACTCGCAGCTCATGAGCCAAGACAAAGTTTCCGCAGCGGTCACGTCTTTTGACTCGCCACGTTGTAACAAGTTGGTTGATCGGATTAAGACCGCCCATGAGCTTACTTTCTATCTGAAGCAGCCTCTTCCAGTCGGCCTATTTGAAGAGTTAAAGCGGGTTAGCGCCCGTGAAGCTCATTTCCCCATCGAGGTCATTGTGGAGGACTTTCAGGATGTCAAATATCTCCGCAAGTTACATGCCGCAGGGTTCTCCCTGTTTTACGGTCTTGGGCTACCGACCGAATCGGTTGTGTTTCTAGACTCGAATCGTGGGTTTCTTCTCGAGAGCGATGGAGTCGATTCAAGCTCGAGCCTTAGAGAATTGAGGAATTCACAGGAGCTCTATTTTAAGCTCCTTTGGCGGCGGTTCGGCAATGCGGTGGTACTTTCCGGTTTGACGAAGGAGCGCGATGTCGAAGCTCGACTCATTTGTTTGGCGGGGGAGGATGGAAACGAACTCTGGTGCCGTCATAAAGAAGAGCTGATTATTCAGGTGCCGCGAGTTGGAGCCAAGATTGAAGTTTTCGCCTGGGAGAAGTGGAATAGTCACATTCTTGAGATCCTGGACCTTAACGTCATTGAACCCAGGGCGGGAATGGCCCAGTGAGCGCAATCACCGAGATGCTCCTGCTGGGCGGCGCTGCGTTTGCGGCGTCCACGCTGGCCGCGGTCGCCGGCTTTGGGGGAGCGGCAGTGCTGCTGCCGATCTTGGCGCTGGTTTTCGGGGTTCGCGACGCCATTCCCATCCTCACGGTGGCGCAGTTGATCGGCAACCTGAGCCGCGTCTGGTTTAACCGACGCGAGCTTGAGCTGCCCGTCGTCGGTTGGTTCGCGCTTGGCGGAGTGCCCGCAGCGCTCATCGGCGGACTGCTTTTTGCCATGGCGCCGCTCTCGTTTCTTACTCGCCTGCTGGGAATCTTTCTGATCGCCGTCGTGGTCCATCGCCACGTCGGCAAAACGAGCGCGCTGAGAGTTCCGCTGCGCGGGTTCGCTATCCTGGGCGCGGCTTTTAGCTTCCTTTCAGCGCTATTGGGAAGCATCGGGCCGATCATGATCCCTTTTTTCCTGGCTTACGGTCTCCTCAAAGGCGCGCTCATCGGCACCGAAGCGCTTGCCACCGTAGTCATGCACGTGACCAAGCTGGTCGCTTACGGCAGTACAGCCGTGCTAACACCGACCGGAATTATGGTGGGGCTTGCCCTTGGATCGATCATGATTTTCGGTTCATTCGTCGGGAAAAAGGTTTTGGACCGGCTGCCGGAGAGGCTTTTCATTTTTCTCATCGAAGTAACACTGTTGGTGGCCGGGCTGGGGTTCTTGATCCGTGGTTAAGGGCATGAGCCCGGATTGCTAGAAACCGACGAACAGTGTAGAGGAGACAAGCTTTCAGAACTACGATATTTTCCTGCAATTAAGTGAACTCCGCTCAATGCCCGGGAAATGAACGAGCCATCAGAGATCGATCGCGCGGAGAATGTTTCGGAGGAGCAGAGGAGCGCTCATAGGGCTCTCGATCGCAATGTCAAGGTCTTAGGTTTTGTGAGTCTCCTGAATGCGAACAGCGCGCGAAGGCCAGCCCGGAACTTCAACAGGCAATCGACGCAATTTGGTAGCAGATCATTGCAGAAGGGCGCTAGTCCCACCCTATGAATGTCACATTACTTAAAGCACTGGTCGCGTTGGTGCCGGCGTGCACGCTGTTTTCTGGTTCATTAGTCTTGTTCTTTAGAGGAAAGACTGTGTGCTCTTTCCTGCAGCTACTCGGCACAGGATGTCTGGTGGTGGTCGTTCTTACTCACGTCTCTGAAGCACTTCACCTTTTTCCTTGGATGCATTGGGGGCTTGAGCGTAGCGTTGGTCATTACGTCGATTTCTGGAGTGCTGTTCTTGGTCTCACATTGTTTCCCATAGGGTATTTGCTTCATGCGCTTAAAAAGCGACACGACTAACAACCACCGCCCTCGACTAGGCGCGCTCCAGCTAGTGGGTTTGTCAACGGTGTAATTCCGGGAAAAATCAGCGTTCCGGCACGATCCCGGAGAGGCTTCATGCCCGTCCGATGCGCTTGCGCTTGTTGGTGATATAGTCGACCACGATGTAGTTACCCATCTGGTCGGGAGAGGTATAAAAAACGCGGCCGGTGTTCAGGCGAGAAAGCTGGTCGATGAAGCCCTGTCGGTAAAAGTCGGCGCCAAGCATGAAGGTGTTGATTTTGATTCCGCTCTGGGTGCAGCGCTTCACTTCTTTTAATGTCTCGTGGACGATTCGGCTATGCAGCAAGGCCGAGCCCCAGCCGCTGTGAAGTCGCCCGCCGCGATCCAAGCTCGCCGCCGTCGGCTCGCCGTCGGTAATCAGAATGATTTGCCGGTTACCGGACCGGTTCGGTCCGAGAAGCTGACGGGCGAACCTCAGCGCCTCTTTGATGTCGGTGCCGTGCTCCATGAAATAGGTAAGCGATACGATGGAGGGCAAATCCTCCGCTTTAATCAGCTTGGCGTTGGAGCGGAAGGCGACCAGGTGCAGCGTGTCCTGGGGATACTTGGTCTCAATGAGCCGGTGAAGGGCGAGAGCGACTTTCTTGCCGGCATGAAGCGCGTCGTTCATCAGCATCGAATAGCTCACATCAATTAGCAAAGCGGTCTCGCTGGCCGTCGAATATTCCACGCGATGGACGGAAAAATCGTCCGGCGCGATTCTCAGCGGGTCGCCGGCCTTGCGCTTGGCGAGGGCGTTGAGCAGGGTCTCGCTGATATCGACGTGGAGCGGATCTCCGAACTGGTATTTCTTGGTTTCCTCCATGCGGTCGCCCTGAGACCCGCGCAAAGCGGTTGTGTGGTTGCCCCAGCGACTCTTGTTGAGCATCTGAAAGATCTCGCGCAGCGCTTTATCGCCGATCTTCCTTATTCCTTTGGGTGTGAGTCTGGTGCCGTGGCCGGTCCGCACGATGTAACCTTCTTCCTCCAGCATCTGCTCGACACCTTTCAAATATTTGAGGTTCTCGTAGGCCTCCTCTCCCAGTAGGTTGCGGATCTCTTCGAGGTCGAGTTCGGAGGGATCGCCCATACCGCGCTGGCCCCAGCGTAGAAAACGCTCCAGGCCGCGCAATTGACCGAGGAGCTGGCCCGCCTCGCCCGTGCCCATGCGCTGCGATCCCTGAAACGGGTATTGGTTCATGAGCTGTTCCAGCTGCTGCATCTGATTCATCATTTCACTGAGCTGCTGCAGCTGCTCTTGCGTCATCGAGTCGAGGCTTTCCAGCATGGCGTCGAGGTCATCGACCGCCGCGTCGAGCATGTTCGGCAGGTTCTTGAGAAAGTTTTCGTCTTGTAAAAGTTGGTTCATCCTCTCGAGCATATCCATCAAGCCTTGATAGTTCTGGCCGGAAAGCTTTTGCGACTGCTGCATGCCGCGCTCGGAGATCTGGTTCTGCAATCGATTTCTCAGCTGCTGGTATCGCTGATAGGCCTCTTGCATCCGCCGCGCCATTTCATCCATGTTGTCGGCGTACTTACCCGAGAGACGCTCCATAAAGTTGCGCATTGTCTCGTGATACGCTTCGAGTTTCTCGGCCAGGCTGTTGAGTTTTTCGCTGAGAGCCCGTTGTTCCTCCGGCGAGAGCTTGAAAGAATCCGGGGAGTACTTGTTGAGCAGCTCCCGGCGGCGTTCTTCCGCTTCTCGCAGCAAATCGCGCATTCCCTTCACCGAGCGTTGCCCGTCCTCGGATGTCAAACCTCGGCGCATGAGATCCCGCAGCGCCCGGCGGACGCCTTCTTCTTCCAGCAGATTGTCGGAGAGATGTTTCAGGAGATCGTCGGTGGTGGGAAAGAGAACCTGCTGTGTACCATCCCATTGGGTGTAACGGTGGATTCTCATTATGGACCGACTATATCGCAGTTTGGTGGCGAATCAAACCCTCCTATTCGGCTTCGAAGGCACCGCCTGTCATTGTCGGTGCAACTAGACGTCAGTCAAAGTTTGCCGGGGTGGCTGAACGTTTCCGAATAGGTTATGAATTCATAGAGGCGTTAAGGAATTGCGGGTGAACCATGATTTCGTGTGATTATATTATTATCGGCGCGGGCTTCGCCGGTGCATCCACCGCTTATCATCTGACGCGGAGGGGAATGACCGACATTTTGTTGCTGGAACAGGAAGCGATTCCCGGCTTCCATTCTTCCGGGCGCAATGCGGCAATGATCCGCCAGTGCGTCTCTGACCCGGCGCTCACAGAGTTGGCTCGGGATGGCGCGGCGTTTTTGAGTAATTTTCCAAGTGACTGGCCGGTACCGGTTCAGTTCAAACGAAACGGTTCTTTGCTCCTGGGAAGCGGCGAGGGCTGGGAGAAGCTGAAGCGCGACGCCGAGACAGGCCGTCGGTTGGCGATCGGTGTGGAGTTATGGACTCCCGAGCAGGCGAAACGCCATGTGCCGGTGCTCGAAGAGGCTGAGTTTAACGGCGCGGTTTGGTGCGCCACCGATGGCATCATCGACATCCATGCGCTGCTGTCCGGTTATCTCAAGGCGGCGGCTGACAGAGGCGCGCGAATTCGCTACGGCCTTACCGTTAGCGCGATTCAGCCGGTGGGTAGTGACGGATTTGAAGTGACTGCTGGAAACGACATCATCCGGGCACGCACGGTGATCAATGCAACTGGCGCTTGGGTTAACACGATCGCGCGGATGGCGGGAGCAGCTGAATTACCGCTGCATCCCTGCCGGCGCCATCTCTTTGTATCGCCGCCGCTGAGTTGGGCGGATGCCGGTTGGCCGTTTGTCTGGGACGTGAGCCATGACATCTATTTCCGGCCTGAAGGACAGGGATTGCTTCTATGCGCTTGCGATCAGGTGGAACTGTCGCCGGGTGATCCTCCGGTGGACGGATCGGTACAGGAGTTGCTGGCGGAAAAAATTCAGCGCTACATTCCCGGACTTTGCAGCGTCGCCATTAGCAAGCGCTGGGCCGGCTTCAGGACTCTGAGCGGCGACGGCCGCTTTGTTATTGGCTGGGATCCAAAGATCAAAAATTTCTTCTGGGTCGCTGGGCTCGGCGGGCACGGCGTCACGACGAGCGCGGCGGTGGGCGCCTTGGCGGCGGATATTCTTGTTGGAGGTCGGGAGAAGGAACCTGAAGCGTTCTCGCCGAAAAGATTTTCCACTTAGAGTTCGCTGAAGTCTTTCCTAATCGCGCCGTTGACGGCTGGTCCGGGCTCGGTTAAATCTTCCAGCATTGCTGAGCTATGTTAACGAACTTCACTGGTAAGATTTACCTCTTGTTACTTGTCTTTAGCGCGTTGCTCTGGAATGCGGTGAGCGCGGCCGGCGCCCAGCGCGAGTAAGGAGGAGAAGCATGGCGATACAGATTGAGTTGGGCAAGAAAAGAGCCCCCCAAGAAGCGAAGGCGATTGTCGATGAACTGTATCGAAGCGTCAGGGAACGGTGGGAGGCGAGGGTCAATCAGACGCCTTTCATGCAGCAACTCGTCGCGGGCAAGTTGCCGATGAAAGTGCTCCAGACCTTTTTTAGAAACTGGGGCGCGTATACCATCGAGATCAACACGCTGGCGGCTTGCACCTATCACAAACACCTGACCTTCTTTAAGAAGCATCGCGACCTGATGGCGCCGCTCGGAGAAAAGATCGCCGACGAGTTCATCCATCCAAGACCTCCGGGCCACTTTCTCGTCATGTTGCAAACGGCGAAAGCTTTCGGTTTGACCGAAGAGGAAGTATTTTCAACCCCGATGCTTTCGGAGTTTCGCGCAAAGATCGATTTTATGCGCGGCATTGTCTATGAAGGAACAGCAGCGGAGTGGTATGCTGCGGTCACCACCGAAGAGCAGATCGGCCATTGGTCGGCCGTTTGCTACAAGGCGCTGACGAGTCACTATGGCTTTGATCGGGAAAAGGCGACTTATTTTGCCACCCACGTGGAGGCCGATTTGGCGGAGCATGAGGAAGGCGTTATGGGTCATGGGAGCTTTAATCGCGTGGCGTTACAGCGTCTCCTGGAAACCGGTATGGCTGACGAGCGGCCGACTTACGGCCTCGAATACTGCGCGATGACTTCCGTTGATCTCCACGGCGTTATGTTGCGGGCGGCGATGGAAGAGGCGGAGAGGTCATAATCTTCTTATGGAATGATGGAGTCATGGAGTGGTGGAGTGATGCTCGGAGGGGAAAGAACTGAGGAAACGGATTCCAATCCACGGACGGTCAGGTATCAGATGCGCCGCCGGGACTAAAAGCGCCCAGGCCGGTGACCTTCAAGTGACTACGAGAGAGACAGCGAGTGAATGAGAGAAATTCCATGACAGTTGGCCACGGGTTTCGCAATTCGAGCCTTTTATCGAGTCTCTTGCTCGCCTTCACGGGAATCTTCGTGTCGATGCCTCGACCAGCATCAGCGCTCGAACGCGTGCGCGTTGCTCTCTCCGTTCGCAACGTGGTTTTTTTGCCCTTCTATTACGCGAGTGACACAAAAATCTTTGAAAGATACGGACTGGATGCCGAGCTGATCCAGATGCGCAGCGATCTTCAGCTCGCCGGCTTGATCTCCGGGGAGATCGATTTCACTCCCGCCGTGGGTCCGGCGACGTTAGGGGTTGCCAATGCCATGCCGGTGAAAGCGCTGGCGATCCTCTACCGGGCGCCGCTTTTTTCTCTGGTGAGCCCGCCGAGCGTATTGAACCTTAAAGACCTCGAGGGTAGACGCGTGGCGGTTTCGCGAATCGGTTCGGACAGCCATCGGTTCGGCGCGTTGATGCTCGAAAGCGGGGGCGCCGATCCGAAAAAGATTACTTTTATTCAAACGGGCAGTACGACGGTGAGCCTGACCGCTTTGCAACAAGGATCCGTGAATGCGGCCGTGCTCAGCCCTCCGTTTACGGGGCTCATGGCGGAGAAAGGGTTCAAGATCCTGGCGCGGAGTCGTTCGCTGATCGAATCGCCTTGGCTCGGTCTGGTGGCCAGTCGGCAGAAGCTTGAAAAACAACCCGAGCAAACGAGAAACATGCTCCGCGTCATGCGCGATGTCATCGCGACCATCCGGCGTGATAAGCCTGGCATCGTGGCTTATATCGAAAAAAATTTCAAAGTGACTACAGCTAACGCGATGGAATCCTATGAGGATATCAACGGCGTAATGCTGGACGGCATGACGATGCGGGAAAATCAGATTCAGAAGTATCTCGACGGTGCCTACGCCCGCGGGGAAATTCTCAGGCCGTTATCGGCATCGGAAATGTTCGATTTCTCGCTGCTAAGAAATTTGAAATAAAAAGGATCGCATGGGGAAGCCGAGCAACAAACAAGATTCCGGAGATGCTATTTTAAGGAGTTTGCCATGACCGCTACCGAACGGCCGATTTTATCCGTGGAAACAGGTTACCACCTCCGTGCCAAGCCTCTCTATGACGGACGGGTCAAAATGGAGAACTTCGAGCTAAAGGCGGTGCCATTTGCCGAGGACGGCAAGGGCCACGAGGAATTTCTCGCCGGCGATTTTGCCGCGGGGGAATTTTCGCTGGCCAACTATCTTACCATGAAGAGCCGCGGCGAATCGTTGATGGCCATTCCGGTTTTTCCCAACCGCAAGTTCCGTCATTCCTACATCTTCGTGCGCGAGGATTCGCCGCTGAAAGAACCGGCGCAACTGAAAGGCAAGCGGGCGGGCATTCCCGGGTGGCTCAATACCTGCGGCTTGTGGGTCAGAGGTATTCTGAGCGATGAGTACGGCGTTAGGGCGCAGGATATCCACTGGATGGCGCGCAGAGGTGACCGCATCGATGTGGCGTTGCCCGCCGGGACGCGATTAGAGAAGTTGACGGGAGAAGGTTCGCTCGCGGCGCGTCTATTAAAGGGCGAGTTCGATGCGATCATCGTTCCTGATTTTCCCGAAGAGGACGGAATCCGGCGGCTGTTTCCCGATTCCAAGGCCGTCGAGCAGGATTTCTACAGACGCACGCAGATTTTTCCCACCAGCCACGCCGTCGTCTTTAAGCAAGCTTATTTGGACCAATACCCGTCAGCGGCGGCGGAGCTATTTAACGCCTGGCACAAGGCCAAGAAGCTTGCTTTAGAAGACGACGCGGATGCGACCTACTCAAACTTTGCCTGGAATCGCCAGATCTGGGAGGAACAGCGAGCGGTCATGGGTCCTGATCCATGGAAGTACGGCGTCAAAGGCAATGAAAAAGTGCTGAACACCATTATACGATACGCCGGCGAACAGGGACTGTTGCAAAAGAAAGTCACGATCACGGATCTTTTCATGCAAATCGACGAGCCGCGGTCCTAACGCGTCGGCTCGCGACTGATTACGGTTTGATTTATGCTCACGCATCAGCATCACGGCCACGATCACGGTGACGGAGCAGGGCCGCACACGCATCTTACCAGCGTCGGGATCGATATCGGCTCTTCGACCTCGCATTTGATGTTTTCACAGTTGCGGATCGGCTACCCATCGCCTCACGAACGGAAGCCGCAAATACTGGAACGCGTCGTCATTGCGCGTTCGCGAATCTTGCTCACACCGTTCGCGGGTGATTGGAATATTCAGCCTGAGCCGCTCAAAAAACTCGTGGACTCGACCTTCGAACAAGCCGGATTGACCCGCGACGAGATCGACACCGGCGCGGTTATTATCACCGGCGAGGCGGCTCGGCGAGAGAACGCCGCCAAGATTGCCGAGCTTTTCGCGGATGAGGCGGGCCGATTCGTATGCGCAACCGCCGGTGCGACACTGGAGACGATGATGGCCGCCTATGGTTCCGGCGCCGCGCTCAAGAGTAGGGAAGAAGGGCGCGCTCTACTGAACGTCGATCTTGGAGGCGGCACGACCAAAGTGAGCGTCATCGACGGCGGCAGGATTCTGGACACGACGGCGATCAACATCGGCGCGCGACTGGTTGCCTACGATGAAAATGGTTGCGTAACCCGGATGGAAAAGGCAGGCCACCGTTTTCTCAGCGATCTGGGACATGATCTGCAGATCGGCGGTAAGATCGACGAAAGCTTGCGGGCGCGCGTGGCGACGAGGATGGCGCGGGTTCTGTTTGACGCGTTGGCTGGAGCAAAGCCGCCGTGGGATGACTTGTTCGTTACGCATCCGTTGCGCGGCTCGCCGAAAATGGAAGGTATTTTATTTTCGGGCGGCGTCTCGGAGTATATCTACGGGCGAGAGCAAAGTCTCTTTGGGGATCTAGGTCCCTATCTAGGGCGAGAAGTTAGACACGAAGCGGAGCGACGGGGATATGCGATCGTCGAGTCCGAAGAAGGAATTCGGGCCACCGTGATCGGCGCTTCTCAATACACCGTGCAGTTGAGCGGCGAGACGATTTTCATTCCCAAAGCCGCGAAGCTGCCCGTGCGCAATCTGAGGGTCTTCGTTGTTGGCGTGGACTGGGAGGCTCCTGTTGCAGAGCGGACAATGAATGCGGTCAAAAGGACCTTGCAGGGACGCGATCCGGAAGTCTGTGGATCGCCGTTTGCCTTGGCCTTTTCATCGCCGCCTTTTTTGGGTTACGGCGCCGCCCAGGAGCTCGCAAAAGGGATCGGCCAAGCTCTCGCGAGCTTGGAATCAAGCGATGGGCCCGAGATTTTAGTCTTCGAGCACAATGTGGGTGGCGTTGTCGGTGGAATTCTTTCCTCCGAATGGAATATTCCCTGCGTCGACGAAGTGACCCTATCCGAACTCGATTTCATCGACGTGGGCGAAGTCGTGGAGGGTGAGGGTTTCGTGCCGGTGGTTGTGAAGAGTCTCGCGTTCGGAATGTGATCAAGAGTAAAAGAGAATTTCGCCAAAACGGGAACTCATGAAAACGTATAACCAAGTGCTGAGGTCTCGATAGCTCTGCGGAGGATAAAGATCTTTGGAGAAAGAAGTCGTATGGGTTCACCCGAAAACGGTAGCAAAAAAATGTGGGACGAATTGGTTCGAATGGTGAACGATCAATTCGATACGCCGCAGTTTAGGCGTCTGCTGAGCATCAGTTTCTCCCGCGAACGCGCGCAGCAGTATTCCATTCAGATGGCCTATTACGTTAAAAACCGGCGCGATTGCTGGGGCTATGTGCAAGGGGCTGCGCCGCTGGATGTGAAAAGATTGATTTGGAACCATGAGCAGGACGAACTAATCGGCAACAAAAGCGAAGGCAAGGATGACCACATCACGCTGGCAGTGAAAGAGGGCGCGGTTCTTGGTTTGGGGGCGGAAGCGTTCGATACAACTCCGGTGTTGGACGGAGGAATGACGTGCTTCTACTCCTGGCTGCACATCGCCCAGCGTCCTTGGCTTGAGGCGATCGCGTCTTCGGCGATTCTCGAGATGCGCAATTCAAGCGAACTGATTCAGGAAGGTTCGTTGTCAAAGCGCATCGGCGAGATAGTCGCCCGTGACCTCGGTATCCCTCTGAAGAAGCAGATCAACAATGCCGAGCACGTGGTCATGGATGTCGAGCACGCGCACATGCTCTACCAAGTCGCGCAAAAGCATGCCACCACCGAAGCGGCCCGGAAGGCGATCCTTCGCGGAGCCAAAGAGAGCCTAATGATCGACCGAGTCTACCGCGGCCATCTTGCGGAGATGCTGGAGACGTTGCCCTGAGTTTGCGATTATGAAACACGCAGAGGAGTTGCTTGATGGCAAAGTTGGAGGATTTATGAGTATCGTTAACGAATTGACGGCGACTCTGGACAAAATGGTCAATGACCAATTCGAATCGCCGGAATTCAAGCATCTTTTGTCGGTGCCGTTGACTCTGGAGAGGGGACGCTTTTACGTCGTTCAAAGCGCCCTCTACACGAGCAACCGGCGAGACTGTTGGGGCTATGTGCAGGGTTCAGCGCCGCTCGAGGTGAAGAGGGTGATCTGGCAGCACGAAAGCGACGAACTGGTCAATGATCCGCGCGCCAATATGGATCACTATACTCTTACGGTAAAGCAAGGGGAGGTGGTCGGGCTCAAACCGGAGGATTTCGAAAAAGCGGAGCTGCCGCCCATGGTCCGAGCCTGCTTCTACGCCTGGCACCACATCGCGATCCGCAATCATTGGCTAACGGCTTACGCTTCATCTCATATGCTGGAGCGCCGCAACAACGGAAAGATCGTAAAAGGCGGCGGCATGTCATATCGGATGGGCAAGAAGTTTGAGAATGAGCTGGGGATCAATCTTAAGAAGATGATTTCTCTCGACGTGCATGTGGTGGCGGATATGGATCATTCCGAGAATATATCCGAAATATTTCACCGCTACGTTAAGACACCGGAGGACCGCGACTTGGTTTTAAAGGGCGCCGAGGAGTGTATGGCGATCGACCGAGCCTATCGCGGAGCTCTTGGGTATTATATGGAACGGATTGAGTAGCCATTTTGTCTCTGAATTGAACTTGGAAGGAAGGGTTGAGATGAAAAATTTAAATGAAGCTTCGGCGTTTGCGAAGAAAAGTCCCTACGACATCTATCAGGAGTGGGAAGGGATACCGGTTTATAAAGACTTTATTGTTCCGGATCTATTGAAGCTGGAACTTGGCGATTGGGACCGGACGGGAGGCAATGCGGCTTTTGTCAACATGGACGGCGCCGGCGGCACTTGCGATACGCTCGTGGAGGAAATTCCACCGGGAGGGCAACTGAAACCGGTGCGCCACATGTATGAGAAGGCCGTTTTCATCCTGCGAGGCCAGGGCGCGACGACGATCTGGAACGAGGGCGGCAAGAAACACACGCTCGAATGGCAAAAAGGGAGCCTCTTTTCAACGCCGCTCAATACCTGGCATCAACACTTTAACGCGCAGGGTAATGAGCCGGTGCGGATGATTTCGCTGACCGATGCTCCCGTTGTCATTAACCGATACAGAAATCTCGATTACATTTTTAACAACTCCTTTGTCTTCACGGATCGCTACGGCGGCGGCGCTGACGAATGGGGCAAGGGGGGACGTTACCTGCCGGAGGTCAAACGAGGCAGGGTTTGGGAATCAAACTTTATTGCCGATCTCTGGGGTTTTCAGCCGAAGGACTATAAAGAGCGTGGCGGTGATAATCGGACGACGCTCTTTGAATTCGTCGATAACACGATGAGCGCGCATTTGTCCGAGTTCCCGGTGGGCAAATACAAAAAGGCCCATCGTCACGGCGCCGGCGCGCACATCGTCATGCTAACCGGCTCCGGCTATTCTTTCCTGTGGGAACAAGGGCAGGATGGCAACAAAAAACGCGTCGAGTGGGGCCGCATGAGCATGTTTGTGCCGCCGATGCAGTGGTGGCACCAGCATTTCAATCCGGGCGCGGAGCCGGCCCGTTATTTGGCGCTCAAGCCTTGGGGTTTCAAATTCCGAGTCGAGGATCTGAAAGATACCGGCGAGGACGTAAAAAAAGGCGGCGCGCAGATTGAATATGAGGATCAGGATCCGGAGATTCATAGAATTTTCGTCGATGAATGCGACCGCCGCGGTGCCGAGGCCCGCATGCCCATGTTCGGGACATAGGAGAGGCGCCAGCGTAG
Organism: Deltaproteobacteria bacterium; assembly: GCA_005879605.1. Taxonomy (GTDB): domain Bacteria; phylum Desulfobacterota; class Binatia; order UBA9968; family UBA9968; genus DP-1. The sequence goes on along the minus strand of VBKE01000280.1, from coordinate 2,354 downwards.
CATTCTCCTGCTTTCGTAATCTTATAGAAAGATAGAATTAGATGTGGCTTATCCACGATATATGAAGAAACGAATTGCGATTGTCGATCTCGGCGGACAATATTGCCATCTGATTGGACGGCGGTTGCGTGACTTCAGTGTAACAGCAGAGATCTATGGTCCGGACGTGAGTCCAAAAGAATTGGCGATGCATGCCGGGATTATATTGTCCGGAGGACCCAGTAGCGTATATGAAGCGGGAGCACCGAAGGTTCAGCCGGCTATTCTCGAACTCAAACGACCTATCCTCGGAATATGTTACGGCCATCAATTACTTGCCCAAATGCTGGGGGCAAGAGTTGAGAAGGGGAGCGGTGAATATGGACCGACAAAACTTTCCGTCAGTGCGGAAGATCGTCTGTTCGCAGATTTGCCCAAAGAACAGCTCGTGTGGATGAGTCATGGCGACACCGTGAACCAGTTGCCAGCTCAATTAATCCCGTTGGCATCGACGGAACAATGCCCTAACGCCGCCTTTGCAGACCCCGCGAACGGATTTTACGGCGTACAATTCCATCCGGAAGTCGTGCAGACCGAGTACGGCAGAGACATCCTTGGCCGGTTTGTTTCCTCGATTTGTGGCTTAGAAATACGTAGCGACGGAAAGGATCGAGTCCAGAAATTGTTGGAAAGCATTCGGACTCGGGTAGGCAACAAATCAGTATTTTTTCTGGTCAGCGGTGGTGTGGATTCAACCGTGGCTTTTGTTCTCTGCTCAAAAGCTCTTCCGAAGGAGCGAATTCTGGGTCTTTATGTAGACACTGGGTTGATGCGGAAAAGAGAGAAGGAAGATCTCGTTGTGAATTTAGCGTCTATCGGCTTGGTTGATAGATTGCGGATCAAAGATGAAACCCGGCTTTTTTTAGACAAACTGAAAGGAGTGGTTGACCCGGAGGAGAAGCGACGCATCATAGGTGGACTTTTTGTCGACGCGCAGTCTAGAACGATGGCAGAATGCGGCATTGATGAGGGTCAATGGCTCCTTGGTCAGGGGACAATCTACCCGGACACTATTGAATCTGGTGGCGCAAGCGGGCGTGCGGCTGTTATCAAGACACACCACAATAGAAGTCCCGAAATTTTGGCGCTGCTTGAGAAGGGGTTGGTTATTGAGCCCTTGGCCGAATTTTACAAAGACGAAGTCCGAGAGTTGGGCCGGCTGCTAGGCCTTCAGCCTAAATTGACCAACAGGTGGCCGTTTCCTGGCCCGGGTTTGGCGATTCGATGCCTTTGCACTCGAAATCCTGAAAAAGCCACACGGCTTGAAAAGCCTTTAGAAGCTTTAATGGAGAGCTCAGACTGTGAGGGTGTGGTGATACCGATCAAAAGCGTTGGAGTTCAAGGTGACAGTCGAACTTATAAACACGTGGTAGCACTTCGACATCGACAGCAGCATTTGGATTATGAAATGCTTCAGAGCTTGAGTACCAAACTATGCAACGTACACACGACCACAAATAGAGTTATTGCCCTTATCACCGGTCCTGCAACAGGTCTCATGGATGTTTTTGTTAAGCCTGCGACTCTGACTGAGGAGCGGTTGGAGATGTTAAGGGAGGCTGACTTCATTGTGAGACGTCGAATGGAGCAAGCCAAACTTGCAGAGAAAGTGTGGCAGTTTCCAGTTGTTTTGGCGCCCATTTCTTTCCGGGCCGGTGAAGCAATAATACTTCGGCCAGTAAATTCCGAAGATGGTATGACCGCTGATTTTGCAAGATTACCGACGGATCTGGTTCACGAGATGGCGGACGAAATAATCAGCTTGAGGAAAGGCAAGATTGATGCGGTTTTTCTTGACGTGACCAGTAAGCCACCAGCCACGATCGAATGGGAGTAAGCCAGGGCGGACCTGGGATAATTCCCTTCGGATCCAAAGGAAGCGGAAACGATTTGTAATCATATAAGATCAGCCGAGCACTTTCTGAGCCCCGTGCGGAAAGAGCACTACTGCAAGAGCCACGAGAGTACGCATAGATCAGCTCCTTGCAGCCCTTCTACACCAATTTAGAATCGCGAAACGACCCACAGGCAGCCGCCCACCGCGACCAGATCCTCAAGTAGAGCGACGTAAATGTCCCGCATACCCAGTGCTTTCACGAGCCGCGTGCGCGCCTGGTAGCCTCCGAAACAGCCCACAACTCCGCCGATGGCACCAAGCACGGCGCCAAGAAGGACTCCTTGAAGTCCGCTATCGACGACGCATGCGCCCGTCAACCCACCCGTCACAATACGCGCGATCAAGCCCAGGGGCGACGTGCGGCTCGGTGTCTGCGGCAGTTTGTCGGCGATAAGTTCGATGACTGCGAGCACGGTAA
>VBKE01000454.1 GCA_005879605.1 Deltaproteobacteria bacterium | reverse complement strand
AATTAGTCGAAGAGATGGACAAGAAGATCCGCCTGCCCGGTGTGGCGAACGCTTGGACCATGCCAATTAAGAATCGCATTGACATGCTGTCCACCGGCATTCGTACGCCTGTCGGCATTAAGATCTTCGGTCCGGATCTGACCAAAATTGAGCAGATCGGCCGACAGCTCGAAACCATTCTCAATTTGGTTCCTGGCACTCGTTCGGTTTTTGCCGAGCGCGTGACCGGTGGCTACTATCTCGACTTTGATCTCAAGCGCGAAGAGATTGCCCGTTATGGGTTGATGATCGAAGACATTCAAATGATCATCGAATCCGCCGTTGGCGGGGAGAGCATCACGACCACGGTGGAGGGACGAGAGCGTTATCCGGTAAGCGTGCGCTATGCGCGCGAGCTGCGCGATGATCCGGAGAAATTGAAACGGATATTGATTCCAACAATAAACGGCGCACAGGTGCCACTCGGACAGTTAGCGGAGCTTCGTTTAGCTACCGGCCCCGCCATGATCCGCGACGAAGATGCCCAACTTGCTGGTTATGTCTTTATAGATATGGCAGACAGAGATATCGGCAGCTACGTCGATGAGGCGAAAAGGAAGGTCGCGGAACAGGTACAACTCCCGACCGGCTATACGCTTTCATGGAGCGGCCAATATGAATTCATACAACGGGCCAAAGAGAAGCTGATGTATGTCGTGCCTCTTACGTTGCTCATTATATTTATCTTCCTTTACACCAATCTTCGGTCTGCGACAAAGTGCGCTATCGTGCTCCTGGCAATTCCTTTTTCCATGATCGGAGCCATCTGGTTCGTCTATCTCTTGGGATACAACATGAGCGTGGCTGTGTGGGTCGGCATTATTGCATTGGCTGGAGTGGACGCTGAAACGGGCGTCATTATGCTTCTTTACTTAGATCAGGCGTATGAGAAATGGCGCCATGAAGGGCGGATGCGGACGGCGCAAGATCTTCGCGAAGCAATCACAGAAGGCGCGGTGAAGCGCATCCGGCCGAAAATGATGACCGTCATGGCGATTCTCTTCGGGTTGTTGCCGATTATGTGGAGCCACGGCGCCGGCGCCGACGTAATGAAACGGATCGCTGCGCCGATGATCGGCGGGGTTATCAGCTCATTTCTCCTTGAGCTGATGGTCTACCCGGCGATTTACGAGGTCTGGCGGGGTTGGGAGATGAGACGGTCGGCTCAGAGAGCCGAAGGTGTAGGAGAAATTTCTACTGGCTGATATTTGTTCAATTGAAGCAGCGATGAAAAAGAGTGGTTTTTATCTTGAAATTGACGTAACCGTCCCTTACCGATGGCGGCCCAGCTAGAGCATAAAAACGTGGGTTGCAAATCAAAAAATGAGTCACTACGAGAATTGACAAGCCTTTGCGAAATGTCTATCGTTTTAGAGTGAAGCCCGAGAATCGAGCATGCTAAAGAAGCTTTCCGCCGTAGCGGCGTTGATCGTAGCATTCGCGTTCGTTACCGTTTCGATCGCGCACGCCTGCTCCGGCTTGACTCCCATGAATCTGGCTGTACAACAAAGCCCGATGAACATGGATGGGGGCAATCCCCCATGCAGCAAGGAAAAAGGGGATCTCTGTCAGTCCGTTCGCGACAGCATTTTGTCTGTCAAACCCTCGATCTCTGCGGCAAGTAATCCTCAGCAAACGCTTCCCCCGCTAGAGTTTTCCCTGGAAAGTCCAACTCTACTTGTTTCCTCGCCCGCAGCTCACATCATTGGAGTCTCATTCCATCCGGTTTTCAAACTTCCGTTGACAGTTTCTTACCTGGTTCTTCGCATCTAAGAATCTCTTCTGGGCATACTGTCGTGCCCGTCATTGCGACAATAAAACTTGGTTCGCCGAGAGGGGCAAAGTTATGAGCATTTTTCCGAACATAGAAGGAGAATTTTATGAAAACCAAAGTTTTTACATTGGCAATCGCATTGAACTCTTCGCAGTGGCACCCATGTGGGCCCAACAGAAGAGTCCAGATGCGAATCTTTTGGCTCAGCTCTTTGCGGGCGAGTCTTCGAGGCTAGTACGCGCAAAACTCTGACTAAAAAAGCAGCAAGCGATGCCGTAAGATTTGGCAGTATGAAAAGATTTTTCGAGATGGGAATTAACATTAAAGGAGATAGTTATGAAGAAAATAGCGTTGACTCTATTGGCGGTTTTTTTGACGTTGTCTGGAATAACCTTGGCGCAACAGGCAGGAGATGAAAAAAAGGGTTCATCTATGCAGGACATGATGCAGCAGATGATGAAGCAAAAACAAAGCGGTGAAGGCAGCGCGGAAGGCATGAGTGGAATGATGGGAATGATGAACATGATGGAGCAGTGCAGCGACATGATGAAGTCTTCGCAGCACCAAAGTGAGAAGGCCAAGGAAACTCAAAAGCAGTGAAGCCCATTTGAGCAGGGGCTCAGAACCCCTGCTCCGTAATCTGGAGTGTGAACCATGATGATGAACGGCGGGAGCATGATGGGCATGATGACTTTTATGTTTCTTTTCGGATTGCTTCTCATCGGGCTCTTTGTACTAATTGTTGTTGCTGTCGTGAAATGGCTCTCGGGTTCAAAGATGCCGTTCTCGGTCAGCGACCGAGAGAATGCGTTGGAGATTCTCAAAAAACGTTACGCGAAAGGCGAGATCGGTAAAGAGCAGTTCGAAAGGATGAGAAGAGATATCGAGTAACGGTGAGGCTGTAATCACGACGAGTAAACTTGAGTTGAGTGCTGATCGAGAACAAAAAGGGAGAGTATATGGCAGACAATGTCCGGTTAGAAGAAAAACAGCTAACTTCGCTAAATCCATCAGGCGCTGCAGTCGGAACCGATACGGACACAGCCAGCTGTAAAATGCATGGCAAGGGGCGGCTCAGAGGCGGGCTCACTATGGCGATATGCTGCGCGGCGCCTCTTCTTCTCATAGCTGCGTTTGCTTTGTTTGGGCTTTCGCTCGGCGCTCTGGCCAGTGGTTTCTTGAGCTTTGCCGCGCTACTGGCCTGCCCGGTTGGCATGTATCTCATGATGCGGATGATGACCAAAGACAAACAATAGAGCATATGTTCTGCGGGCGATGGATCAGGTTAGGTTTTGTCCTTGCTATCTTGGCAGGAATTGCTGGGCTTTTGGCTTACGGCTTTAGCAGAGACTCGAAGGACCTTCGCGGAAAGGCAGTGCTTGTTAATTTTTGGGCTTCTTGGTGCGTTCACTGCCGGGCAGAAGCCGGTGCGCTTGAAAGCGCTTGGCAGAAATACAAGGACCGTGGCGTGGTTTTTCTTGGGGTCAACATCCAGGACAAGGAAGAGGACGCTCGCGCTTTTATGAAAGAGTTCGGCATTACTTATCTAAATGGTCAGGATGCGAGCGGGAAAATTGCCGTTGATCATGGCGTTTGGGGAATTCCCGAGAGCTTCTTTATCGACCCACAGGGTAGGATAACATATAAACACGCCGGTGAACTTAAAACGTCAACGATCACGTCCAAATTAGACGATGCGCTGCGGGGCTTCGTCAGTGCCGAAGC
>VBKE01000279.1 GCA_005879605.1 Deltaproteobacteria bacterium | reverse complement strand
GCAGACACTCCATAAGTCGAAGACCCGCCCCGTAAAGCAGCGTGGTCATAATCCGATCAGGACCGTGAAGTTGGCCGAGAATAGACCGGACCTCTTCCCGCGTCAATACTATCGGCAGGCGGCGGGGTCGTCGAGCCCTGACGACTCCCTGCACGTAACCGACCTTTTTAAAAAGGACTTGATGATAGAGAAACAAAAGCGCATTAAGTGCTTGATTCTGAGTGGAAGCACTGACATGACGGTCGGTAGCCAAGCTAGATAGAAAGCTGGCTATCTCGGGCTCACTCATCTCCGCCGGGTGTCGCTTTCCATGGAAAAAGATAAACCGCTTGATCCAGCCAACATAGGCTTTCTCGGTTTTATAGCTGTATTGCCGCGTACGAATAGCTTGACGGACCTGGTCGAGCAGTTTTGGTTTTGGAGCACTTGAAGCCAGGGAATTAGTCAGCACAGGTTTTCGATCCCGCGTTGCAAGTTGAGATCGATAATCCGTTAGGTTTCGAATGTTGTGATTCTCCATGTTGTCTCCTCTCTGTGTTGATGACGTTCAAAGTTTCAGGTTCCAAGTTCAAGGTTCAACGTATGAGCCGCCTTTCGCTTTGAACTTTGAACGTTGAACATTGAACCTGGAACGTGCCTCCCGGCGCGTTACTCCACCCATCCCTGCAAAAACCATCGCCGCCGTACGCGGTCGTAATAGACCCAGGCGATGGCGCCACGGCGGGTTTCGGCGAAGTAGTAATCGCGCTGGATCTCTCGGTTCCACCAGCCGCCGGAAAAGACGTAAGGGCCGGTAAGCTTGTCGACGCTGCCGTATTGGTGTCCCAGCATGAGCCAACCATCTTCGTGAGTGCGGCGCGGTGCGGCAGGCAGAAGCGCCGGCTTAGCCAAGATTCGGCGCACGAGAATTTTTCTGCTTTCCTTTTGTGGTTCAGGAAGCTTGACGCGGCTGAGAGGTTCCCAAGTAAAGCATGCTTCGGGAAGGTGTCCGTTCGTTAATTTCGCTTGCACCACAGCGTCGTCGCCGAACTCGGCGCGCAAGCGAGCCAGCGACCGGTTGGCGGCGTCGAGATCGCGCGTCGGCTTCTCGGCGAAAAGGCGAAGTTGCTCGCGCGTGGCCGGATATTCTTCCGCCGTAAGCTCGATCTCGATCACGCCGGCGGCGAATTTGACGGACTCCAGGCGCAGACGAATCAGATCGAGAATTTGCGTCGAATCGAGAGTGGGCGTCGCCGGGCGAATCTGTTCCTTCAGCCAGCCGTTTCTATCCAATAGAAAAGAAAGCCAGAGGGCGGCCAGGGCCTGGCTGCGCGCGGCAAGGATCGCCATCATGGGATGGAGCAGTTGTTTGATGAGGAAAAGAAGCCGCGTGCTGTCGTTCTCCGGGTCGTCGAGAATACGCCGCTGTCTGACGGGCTCTTCAGGTGGACATGGCTCCAGCGGCGCCCACAGCTCGCCGGCCGCCATCCGGTAGAGACGGTAGGCCTTCGGTCCGAAACGTTCACGTAATCCGACCGGCGGAAGAGACAGCAAGGCGCCGACCGTTTTTATCCCGAGCTTGAAAAGCGTAGCGCGGAAATTCGGATCGAGATCCAAACGATCCAACGGAATTTTTTGCGCCGCTCGCCGCTCTTCGGAGGGATCGCGGAAAACCGTCACTCCCCTCATCGCCTTGGCTACCGCATAGGTGCCGAAGCGGGTAAAGCCAACGACGACATCGGCCCGAAAATTCTGCGCTTTGATTTCCGTGTGAAATGCCCGCGCCCACATTTTCGGAGAGTCATAGAGACGCTTTAGGCCGCTGCCATTGAGCCAAAAAATTCCGGGCTCTTGAGCGGAAGGTTCGACTTCAGGAGTAAAGCGCATCAATTGGCGGGTCAGTGCCGCAACCGCTTGCGCGGTTTCAGCCGGCGAGACTTCGCCGGCGCGAAGCCCAGCAGCGAGAGACAAAGCCGCGGCATAGCGGTGGCCGGGAAATACGCCCGCTCGCAAAGCCGTATCATTCACCCAAAGAACGGATCCTTGAGGTTTATCTTCGTCGATTACAACCGCGGGATAGCCGGCCCAATCGGGGTGGCTCCGGAGCAGAAGCTGAAGTGGAAAAGCCGGGAGACTAACACAGGCCAGCCGCTCCATGGCAGAGCTCCTCGTAGGTCCAGGTCGGTCCGCGACGTTTGTCTTTGAGGGCCCGCAATCCGCAAACAAACCGGCTTTCGGCTGTGCGTTTTTTTTCCGCATGAAGCCGCAAGGAGATTAGCGAGCTCAGCGAAAAGGCTCGATCTTCTTTCTCGGTGAGACAAACCAGCGCCGCATGATGATGGTGCGTCAACCCGGCCAAGCGAGTTTGTAGCGGCATGGAAATATCGGCAATACCGAGATCGAGCACGATCAAACCGAAAGCGCCCGACCGTAAAAGTTTCTCTCCTGCACGGGCGATACTTTCGGGCTTCGGCACGCGGACAATCACCAGCGCCGCCAGATCAACGCCGACTTGAGCCGCGTCGGGTGGATAAAAAAAACTTTCCATGGATGTCGCCCAGCCCACCGGCTCTCCCCTCATTTGCGCCTCCCGCACCAAGTTAAAAGCAACCGTCAATGAGGCTGAAGCTCCGGCGCTGGAAATTTCCACCAACCGCCCGGCGATTTCCGACAGGGTCCAGAAAGTCGGCCGAACAACTTCGGGTTGAAAATTCTCAACAAGAGAAAGCGCCATGAACTCTTAAGTATTTGAAAGCGATGATAAGCTTTCGCCACGATATGCTTCGTTCGAAGCATATCGGTTTCGAGTCTTGGAGTTTGGAGTCCCGAGTTAACACGAGACCCGAAACTCGAAACCGTGCCTAGAATTTTCTCATCAGTCCCACCACCCGCCCGACGATGCGAAAATCTCCCCCAGAGACGGTAATCGAGGGGTATCTTTCATTTTCTGCTTTTAAGGTAATAATGCCGGCTTTCTTATAGAAACGTTTTAACGTCGCTTCGCCATTGATCAAGGCGCAGACAATCTCGCCGTTCTCCGCCGTGCCCTGCTGCTTCACGATCACCCGATCGCCGTCCAAAATGCCGGCGCCGATCATACTGTCCCCTTTGACCTGCAGGGCGAAGAGCTTTCCGGAAGCCATATCGCTCGGCATCGTCAGAAGCCCTTCGACGTTTTCTTCGCTTAAAAAAGGTTTGCCGGCGGGAACTCTTCCCAAAACCGGAACATCACGAAGTGAAGTCAGAACCGGCTGGCCCAAAGCCGTTAAAACTTCGATGGCGCGTTTGCCGACTCTACGGATATAACCTTTCTTTTCCAGAGCCTTCAGGTGATCGGAAACTCCATTCGTCGACGCGATCTTAAATTGACGGCCGATTTCCGGAATCGACGGGGCATAGCCTTTCTCCCGAATCGTCTTGAGCAAGAAATCATAGATATCTTTTTGCCTGGAAGTCAGCGCAGTCGGCATAAAGGCTATATACTGAAAATAATTTCAGGTGTCAAGACTATGTGGTTTAAAGGTTTCGGGTCTCGGGGTTTCGAGTTAAAAACGGGAAATCAGAACTAAAAAGCGCAGGCGCTACTATGAGTCTAATATGTATTACGGGCGGTTCAAAAAGATCCCAGATGCAAGGCGCGCGAAATTGAACGGATTGAACGCTTTGAACCGTTTGAACCAGAAGCGCATCAGCGCTGATTAAACTTTTTTTCGCTGGTGGGAGAGATAATCGACAAGGAGATATTCTCCCAGCCGATCCGGCCGAGTGTAGAAGGCGCGGCCTTTATTGATGCGGGTGAGGTCATCGACGAATCCCCGAAGCACCGGGCTATCGTCCAGCATAAAGGTGTTGATGGTAATGCCTCTGCGGGTAATGCGCTCCGCTTCCTTCAGCGTCTCCTCGGCGGCCCGCTGGCTGATCCCGCCGAAACTCAGCGGCCATTCACAGTAGAGCCGTCCCTGGCGACAATAAGCGGTCGGCTGACCGTCCGTAATCACGATCATCTGTTGATTGGGGCTCGGCCTTCTATCCAACATTTCGGACGCGAGATGCAGTCCATCTTGCAGATTGGTGAAAGGATCACCCATATTCCAGGTGGCTTGCGGCAGATCTTTCGGTTTCAGTTCTACGGCCCGCGTAAAAAATCCCACGATCCCGAAATAGTCGCGCGGATGAAGCGAGCGCACGAGACTCTCCATGGCCAAAGCGACTTTTTTGGCCGCCGCAAAACGACCTTCCCAGCTCATGGACCAACTCATGTCCAAAAGCAGGACCGTGGCGGCCCGAGTCGTATGCTCGGACTCGTAGACGGCGAAGTCTCCAGGATGAATCCGAACCGGTACGCCTCCGCCATGCAGCAGCGCATTTTTAAGCGTATGAATCATGTTGATATGGAGCGGATCGCCTTGAACATAGGGACGGCTATTCTCGGTCAGAAACTCTTGGCTCCCCTGGTGACGAGTCGAGTGCCGGCCCATTCCGTCGCGGCGGAGTTGTTGGTAGATATCCCTGAGCGCGAGTTGGCCGACGCGCCGAACGCCACGCGGAGTTAACTCAAAACGATCCCCCTGTTCGAGAACATAACCCCCTTCTTCCAGCAAGGATTGCATTCGCATGACACCTTCAAAATCCTGCTTGGGATCACCGCCAAGTAATTTTTCAAGCAGCTCCTTATCGACATCGCGGAGCTGCATGCTAGAAAGCTGTCCTTCCAAGCGGCGCAGCTCCTCCATGCGCTCCATGAGCTCCTGAGATTGCTGGAACTGCATGGGAGTTTGGCCCCGGAAAAGACTCCCTTCCCGGCGTAGCCAATTTTCCAGCTTACGGATTTGCTCCAATTGCAAAACCAGCTGCTGGAACTCTCTCTCGGCATCGGAGTTTTCAAAACGGTAGGAGGTAAGTGTTTCGACGGCTTCGCTGACTTTGCCAGGCAAGTCGTTCAGAAACTGCTGTTTGGATTGCGTGTCTTGACCGGCCTGGTCAAGCTCTTCGAGGGTCCGATGCTCTTGATCGACGATCGATTCCAGTTGCTGCTGCACCTCGTCCATGGCTGACTGGAGTCGGTACTCGTCGTAGAGCTTGCGCATCTCCCGCGCGACCTGCGCCAACAGTTCGTCGATGCCCTTGCTCTGCTTCTCGCCTTGCTTGATGCCTTTCTGCATCAGCCGGCGCATAGCCTGTTGCAGGTCTCCCGTGTCATTCATGTATTCGTTCAGCTGGTCGAAGACGGTCTCCGAGTCGAAGGAATCCCGTAAGGTAGCATCCCAGCGGCTGTAACGTATGTGCACCATGATCAGTATTTACCAGGCTATACTGGCGACGACGATTTACTTGCTGTTGCCGTAGGTCACCCTACCTCCTTGGATTTCTTTATTGAGCTTCTGGTGCAGGTGAAGCCCTTCCAAAACGAATTCGGTTGCCGAGGCCATCAGACTCGGGGACTCTTGAATTTTCAGGGACCGAATCGCCTCCTTTAATCCCGGAATCTCTTTGATGTCCTCTAGATAATCTTGTGATGCCATCTGGTCCGAGACCTCGACGCCCCAACCGGAATTGAAATATTCGACGACTTTTTGCAACGAATTCAGAGTGAAGTGTTGATCAAAAACCTTGAGGATCGATCGGTTGATGAGTTTTTCCACCAATTCGTCTTCCTTCTTATCTTCGCCTACATACTCCATCTCGATTTTCCCGCTGGTGGAAGCCAACAACGCGTGCAAGTCGCTGACCCGCGGGACGATCTCGGTTTCTTTGCATCGGAGCGCGCGTTTTTCCGCGTTGCTGATCAAACTTTCAAAATTATTGATTGTCACCCGAACGCTGACACCGGAAGTTTGATTGATTTCGTTGGATTTCCGGGCCTCAAACGTTAGATGCGCAAGGATGTCTTTCATGAAACGCGGCACCTCCACCTTCCGGCTACGATGCTCCACCGGGGCCGCCTCCTGCTCCATAATCGCAAGTTCATCTTGAAGAGTTTTCGGATAATGAGTGCGAATTTGAACGTCGAAACGGTCTTTCAATGGCGTGATGATTCGACCCCGACTGGTGTAATCTTCCGGATTAGCGCTGGCCACGATGACCACGTCGAGCGGCAGCCTAATCTTATAGCCCTTGATCTGGACGTCCTTTTCTTCCATCAGATTAAATAAACCGACTTGCACTTTTTCCGTCAGGTCGGGCAATTCGTTGATGGCGAAAATGCCGCGGTTCGTACGTGGCACCAGACCATAGTGAATGGTTTCTTCGTCCGCCAGATAACGCCCCTCAGCGACTTTGATCGGGTCGATCTCGCCGACGAGATCGGCGATGGAAACATCGGGCGTGGCCAATTTTTCTCCGTATCGATGATCTCGATCAATCCATTGAATCGGCAGGGCATCACCCAACTCGGCCAATTTGTTGCGACAAACCCGACAGATAGGTTTGTAAGGATTATCGTTGATCTCGCAGCCCGCAACGATGGGGATGCGCTCGTCCAACAGGCTCACTAATCCTCGGATGATGCGCGATTTGCCTTGGCCCCGCTCACCGAGAAAGACCATGTGATGCCCGGAGAGAATCGCATTGTCGATCTCCGGTATCACGGTATTATCGTATCCGATAATCCCTGGCAGAATACGCTTGTTACTTTCCAAGCAATGGACAAGGTTCTTGCGCATCTCCTCGCGAACCGACAGGACCGCAACGCCGCTTTTTTTGAGCTCACCCAGTGTTTTCGCCTCGCTCACGTGAACCAGTCCCCCTTTAGAAGAGTTCTTTACAAAGTTCTAGCGTACTAACATTGTAGTGTACCATACTTGGGTTATTTAATTGATAGTGGAGGAATCCTCAGGCTGAGATTTGTTGGAAATATTCCCGTAGTCGATCATAGCTATCGAGGAGATGTTGCGGTATCACGCGGGTCTCTCCCACGACGGGCATGAAATTGGTATCTCCCTCCCAACGGGGCACAACGTGCCAGTGTAGATGATCTTCGACTCCTGCCCCGGCGCACTTGCCGAGATTCATTCCGAGGTTAATGCCTCCGGGGTTCAACGCTCGGCGCACAATGTCGACGGAATGCCGCAAAGCTTCGTTTAGATCCGCGTATTCCTCGGCCGAGAGGGCTGAAAGATTTTTCTCATGGCGCTTGGGCGCCAAAAGCAAGTGGCCGTTATTGTAAGGATACTTGTTCAGCATGACCACCGAATGACGAGTCTGGCCCAATACAAGCGCTGCGCGGCGGTCGCTCTCCTCGAGTTTGTTACAGAAGATGCAGCCGTCCTCCTTTGAGTCTTGGTCGATATAGGCCATTCTCCAAGGAGCCCACAGTTGTTTCATTCAGAAACTCCGTCCTCGAGCTCTACGCTCTTTCCGTCAACTCGAAGACGTAGCTCTTTTCCGACTTTGAAGAACGGAACTCGTTTGGCAGCCACGGAGACCAGCGCGCCGCTTTTCGGGTTTCGTCCCTGGCGCGCACGGCGGTGCTTAACGACGAAACTACCGAATCCACGGATCTCGATCCGGTCTCCCTGCGCGAGAGCGTCCACCATGGAATCAAAAATCGCGTTAATGATCACTTCAGAATCTCTTCGCGAAAGATGAGGAAATCGTTTGTTCACCTCATCGATCAAATCTCTTTTTGTCATAAACATTCTCCCTCACGACACAAGAAGGTAATTCAGTTTTGCCAATCGCAGCCGTTCCGCCGCTAACGGAGTAACGACGGCGACCATTCATAGCGCAACCAGCCCCGTTCCCCCGTCGGCAGGCGCCTTCCAAACACGCCAAAAAACATCTTCTCCCACCAACGTTCCTGCTCCGCACGAGAATAATAGACCGCCGGGTTCGCCTCCAACCCTACGCGCCCCGCGGCTAACTCGATGGCATCATCCAAAGTCCCGAACTGGTCTACCAAACCCAACTGTTTCGCCTGCGCTCCGGAATAAACCCGTCCGTCGGCGAGCTTTCTCACTTTGGACTCGTCCATCCCCCGACCCTTGGCGACTGCGGTGACAAACTGGCTGTGCACATTGTCGACCAAAGATTGCAATATTTCTCGTCCTTCGGGCGAGAGAGGCTGGAAGGGAGAGCCGATGTCTTTATTGGCGCCGCTCTTGATATTGTATCCTTTCACGCCGATTTTTTTCATGACGTCTTCGAAGTTAGTGAGTTGCATAATGACGCCGATGGAACCGGTCAAGGTTCCCGGATTGGCGATAATTTTCTCGCATGCGCTGGCGATATAGTAACCGCCCGAGGTCGCCATTCCACCCATGGACGCGAACAGAGGCTTCTTTTGTCGGGTCTTTTGAATCTCTTGGAAAATTTCCTGGGTTGGCGCCACCGCACCACCCGGTGAATCGATGCGCACGACGATAGCTTTGATCCAGGGCGCCTCTTTGAAGCGCTTCAATTCATTCAAGACGTCGCGGGAGTCGTCGATGGTCCCTTCGATCTGCAACACGCCGATGCCCTCGCCGGCGAACATGGAAAGGACTTTGGAATCTCCCCCGGTCAGGTAGGCAAAAAAGAACACACCGACGAAGACGAGCAAAATAAAAACGCCCAAAATTCCCAACCCTTTCAGTAGGGGATGTCTTGTAGCCATGGTCAAGTCCATCCGTCGGAAATTTACGGATTGCCTCCTTTACCTTTGCGATTGGTCTGTCCTTCTTCGTCCCGATCGAGACGGAGCTCGTCGTTGAGCAACGATTCAAAAGAGAAGCGACCGCCTTCTTTTTCCCTCTTAAGATAGTTTTCCATCTCCTGTCGCTCTTCGGTTTTTCGCAGCGCCCGAATGCTGAGCCCTATTTTTCTTTCATTGACGTCGATGTTGATGACCTCCGCTTCCACTTCGTCACCCACCTTGTAAAGGCTCGACGGCTTATCGATCCGCTCCACGCTCAACTGCGACACGTGAATCAATCCTTCCACGCCTTCATCGATACGGACAAAGACACCGAAGTCCGGAACACTGGTCACCTGCCCTTTCACCTTCGATCCCGCCGGATAGCGCTCCGCGATCACCTTCCACGGATCGGGTGTGAGCTGTTTGATCCCTAAAGAGAATCGCTCGTTCTCGACGTTCACGCCCAGCACCCTCGCTTCGACGAGGTCGCCTTTTTTGTACAGCTCGGAGGGATGCTTAATTTTTTTGCTCCAGTGAAGGTCCGATATGTGAACCAGGCCGTCAATCCCTTCTTCAATTCCGACAAAGATCCCGAAATCGGTGATATTGCGCACCGGCCCTTTGACGACGCTACCCACCGGATACTTTTCTTTGGCCGTCTCCCAAGGATTGGCCATGACTTGTTTGAGACCGAGGGAGATGCGGCGATGACTGGGGTCGACGTTGAGAACAACGACTTCGACCGTCTGGCCGACCTGAAGTATTTTGGAAGGGTGGGACACTTTCTTTGTCCAGGACATCTCTGAAATATGAATGAGGCCCTCGATGCCGCTTTCCAGCTCGACGAATGCACCATAATCCATGAGGCTGATGACTTTTCCCTGGACGCGAGAACCCACTGGATACTTTTCGGCAACCGTGTGCCATGGATCAGGGGTCAGCTGTTTAATGCCGAGGGAGATGCGTTCTTTCTCTGGATCAAATTTCAATACCACAACTTTGAGTTTTTCTCCGACGTGCACGACCTCGGATGGATGATTGATACGTCCCCATGACATATCGCTGATGTGAAGAATCCCGTCGATGCCGCCCAGATCCACGAAGGCTCCGTAGCCCGTAATATTTTTGACCGTTCCTTCCAAAATGACCCCTTCTTCCAAAACCTTGAGGATTTCCTTTTTGAGACTATCCCGCTCTTTTTCCAGCAGCGCCCGACGGGAGAGAACCACGTTTCCCCGCGCTCGATTGTATTTGAGAATTACAAACCTGTCCGTCGTCCCGATAAAGCGGTCCAAGTTGCGGCTGGGGCGGATATCGACGTGCGATCCTGGAAGAAAGCCCGGAACCCCAACATCCACTCTGAATCCACCTTTAACCTTGCCGACAATACGCCCCTCAATCCCTAGCCCTTCGTTGTAGGCTTTTTCGATCTCTTCCCACAACTTTATGTTCTCAGCGCGTTGACGGGACAAGACGATCCCACCGTTCTCTCCTTCAGACGAGTCGAAAAAGACGTCCACTTCATCGCCGACCTTGACTTGCAGGTTACCATGCCGGTCACTGAACTCCTGAATGGGGATCCCGCCCTCTGACTTGTATCCGACGTCGATGAGAACATGCGTGGAAGTAATTCCTACCACCCGACCTTTGACCACTCCGCCGGGCTTGACCGTACGCAGACTTTCCTCGAATAGCGTCTCAAACTCGTTAGCGCCGCCAGCGGTTGCGCTGTTTTTTTCTTCATCCTTTTGAACCATGAACCGAAACTCCGATCTTTTAATATTCTAAGGCTCTATTTCGTATCGCTTGTATCACCCGCTCGGCAACGCCATCCGCGTCGAGCGCGGAGGAGTCAATCGCGACTGCATCTTCGGCCTTGCGCAAAGGCGCTAAATCGCGCTCGCGGTCCCTTTTATCTCTCTCCTCCATCTCGCGAAGCGTTTCTTCGAGGCTTACCGTTCGTCCGGCGGCGCGCAGCTCTTTGAAGCGGCGACGCGCCCGTTCTTGAGCCGAAGCGTCCAAGTAAATCTTTACCTGCGCCTCGGGAAAAACCACAGTGCCGATATCACGCCCCTCCGCCACCACGTTGCCTCTTCGCCCCAGGGCCCTTTGCAATTCCAACATTCTCTTTCGCACCACCTGCAGCGCAGACGCCATCGAGGCCATTTGACTCACTTCCGGAGTCCTGATCAAATCCGACACCTCTTCTCCATCCAAAAGGACCTCGACTCGCCCATTCCGCTCCGCCAGGTCAATTTCAGTCGAACCGAGGAGCTTGGTGAGGCTCTCATCATCCGCCAAATCCAAGCCTAGACGCAAGAGCTTCACCGCCAGCGCCCGGTACATCGCCCCCGTGTCCAAGTAGGTCAGGCCAA
>VBKE01000278.1 GCA_005879605.1 Deltaproteobacteria bacterium | reverse complement strand
GACATTCGCACTTTTTCGGCATTTGCATATAGCCTCAAGCCCTGGGAACACGCGTTCGCTCAACGGCCAATGATGTACACCACTGTGAAAACCACTACCCATACGGCATCGACGAAATGCCAGTACCAGGAGATCATCTCGATGTGCTCCGAATGGTTTCGAGTCACGACACCACGAAGGCTCAGCCAAAAAACCAAAGTAAGTAAAGTCAAACCGACAACGACATGTGTGGCATGCAAGCCAACGAGCGAGTAGAAGGACGTGCCGAAAAGATTAGTCGCAATAGTCAGGTGGTGCTGGTAAATCAGGCGCCGCCATTCGAAGGCTGTCGAGTAGAGGAAAAATAAAGCCAGGGCAATGGTGATCAGCCACCACACCCTGAAACTTCCCTTGGCTTCCCTTCTGAATGCGCGTTCAGCCAGCATAATCGTCGCGCTACTTCCGAGTAGACAGATCGTTGCCAGGATCGGTAACTCCAACACCTGGGCAGGATAAGGACCCGTGAGGCTCTTCCCGATATAAAACAGGTACGCGACCGCGAAGATCGTAAATAGCGCCGTCTCGGTCACGATCAGGCTTATGACTCCGATCTTGCGCCGCGACGGCAGCGCCCACTCAGCCGATTCCGCAGGTAACGTCAAAGTGTGTGCAGTTGCCACTACCAAGTCCTCCGGAAGATTTCACCACAGAGGCGCAGAGTACATAGCTCTATCTTCGATCTTCCCTGATCTCTGCGTGCTCCCCGTCTCTGCGGTGGGTCTGTTCTTCGATTTGCAAGCATCATTCATACTTCCAGTCCGGGTCTTCCGGATGCTTCAAATCCCACAATGGTCGGCGGCTCCGCACCTCCGGCAGAGTTTCAAAGTTGTATTCAGGCGGCGGCGACGATGTGGACCATTCCAACGTCCACGCATCCCACGGATCGCTGCCAGCAATGGCGCCATTTCTTAGCGACCGAAGGAGGTTAACTACGAGGCAGGACACCCCGAGGACCTGAAAGAAAGCCCCGAGGGAGGAAATCATATTGTAGATCTCCCAACCGCGACCGGGATCATACGTATAGATTCTTCTGGGCATGCCGAGGATGCCGGCGATATGTTGCGGATCAAAAGTAAGATGAAACCCGATCAAGAAAAGCCAGAAGTGCCACAGGCCTAAATTCTTGCTCAGCATCCGGCCAGTGGCCTTCGGATACCAATAGTAGATGGCGGCGAATATCATAAAGACAAAGCCGCCGACCAGCGTGTAATGGAAGTGCGCTACCACGAAGTAAGAGTCAGTCAACTGCCAGTTGAAGGGCGCGGCACCGAGCATGACACCGGTCAAGCCGGCGATGAGAAACTGAAACAGAAACCCCAGACAAAACACCATGGGCGGCTCGAAGCTAATCTGGCCTCCGTAAAGCGTCCCCAACCAGTTGAAGATCTTGATCCCGGTCGGCACGCCAACGAGCAACGTGGAGGCTACGAAAAACGTATTGCTCATCGCCGTCATGCCGACACTGAACATGTGATGGGCCCAGACTCCGACGCTGATAAGACCGATGAGCATTGTTGCGGCAACCATGGCCGGATAGCCGAAGATCGGCTTGCGCGAAAAAACCGGGATGATCTCCGAAGCGCAGGCGAAAGCCGGAATAATCAGGATGTAAACCTCAGGATGTCCAAACAGCCAGAAAAAGTGTTGCCAGAGCACCGCCGAGCCGCCTGCCTGGGTATCGAAGAAGTGAGCGCCCAGGAAACGATCCAAGAGCAACATGATCTGCGCTGCCGATAACGGCGGCATCGCGAGCAGGATCATTCCCGAGACGACCAGCACCATCCAGACAAAAAGCGGCATCCGGATGAACGTCATGCCCTTGCATCGCATCGTGACAATGGTCACGATGACGTTCAGGGCCGAAGCGGAGCTACCGATACCGCTCACGAGTAAACCCAGAATCCAGTAATCGGTGCTGTGGCCGCGCGAGAAAGCGCGTCCTGTTAACGGAGCATAGGCAAACCAGCCGACGTCAGGCGCAGAACCGGCTCCCGCCAATCCTGGCGCCGCGAGGTAGCTAAAATAGAGTAGCATGCCGCCAAAGAGGGTCATCCAGTAACCGAACGCGTTGAGCCGCGGAAACGCCATATCCCGCGCGCCGATCATCAACGGCACGAGATAATTCATCAAACCAGCGATGAGCGGCATGCCAACGAAAAAGACCATAGTCGTGCCGTGCATTGTAAATAAGCGATTGAAAACGTCCGGTGGTACCAGCGTATTGTTCGGCACAAGCAACTGCATGCGGATCGTAAAGGCCATTAGCCCTGCAATAACCAAAAAAATCAGGGCGGTGACGATGTACATGAGGCCTAGTTTCTTGTGATCGACCGTGAGAACCAGGTCATGCAGGCGCGCCGTGAGTGGAAGAGAAATTTCCGGAGGTGGCGATAATGCGATTTCTTGAGTAGACATGTTCGTTCTCGATCTATTTGAGACTCGCTAGATAGACGACGACTTGATCCAATTCCGCGTCACTTAACTGCATGTTCGGCATCAGAGCCCCGGGTTTGATGTGCTGCGGATCACGCACCCAGGCTCGCAGATTCTCCGCGGTGTTTGGGACAACTCCAGCGCCGATAGTTTCACGGCTCATCAAATGCGTCAGATCGGGGCCGAACTGCCCATTCGCTCTCGTTCCCTTGATCACGTGACAGTTGATACAGGAAGTCGAAAAGAAAGCATCGCGACCCGCGCGCAACTGTGGATCATCAACCGGCGGCTGTTTCTGTGCTGCCACCCAGTTTTGGAAATCATTCGGCGCATGCGCGACCACGCGGAGCAGCATGCGTGCATGTTGCAGCCCGCAATACTCGGCGCAGTTGCCGACATAGGTGCCCGGTTGTGTTGGCTCGATCCACATCTGATTGCGGCGGTTGGGAATCAGATCGGTTTTGCCGGCGAGTTGTGGCACCCAGAAACTGTGCGCGACGTCCGCGGACTCGAGCTTCAAGAAAGTCGGACGACGATTGCCCGACTCGGTGACAGGCACGTGCAGCTCATTCGCAGTCACAATGCCGAGATCGGGATAGCGAATTTCCCACCACCACTGATGACCCACCACGGTCACGTTCACCGTGCCCGGAGGCGGAAGAGCGCCTTGCACATCGTAAATCGTGCGTGTCGTAGCCAGAGTAATCACAATCACAATCAGAATTGGGATCACGGTCCAGGCAAGCTCGATCTGATTGCTGCCGTACACTTGCGGCGGCTCGAGATTTTCATGTTCGGGCCGCCGTCGAAAGCGAAAGATGCTGTAGGCTAGTAATCCACCGACGACCAGAAAGATCGCCGCACAAATGGTCAGGACCAACGAAGCGTTTTGATAGATCGCATGAGCCGGCGTTGAAAAAGGAACAAAAATATTTGTTGGAGTGAAAGCGTTATCTCCAGACGCGGCGAACGCAACAGCGGGGCCTGAGAGGATAAGCAACGCTGTTAGTACAGACCCAAATCCCCCTTTGGTCGCCCTTTGATAAAGGGGGAAAGAGGGGGATTTCCGGATTTTTACGCACCCTTCGCGCTTTTGCGAGATAAAGTTTTGTGAAGTCATTTGATCATCCATTTGAAAAGCCTGTCAATCGTCTAAGCGGCACGCGTATCTTTATGAGATGAAGCAATCTCCTTATCGAAATTGAAATCAGTAGCCGCGGGACCAGTGATCAGTCGTGCTCCACGGTTGAAGGTCAGGTCCTGGATCGCCCACTGGATGAAAACTAGAATGCGACTCTGGAATTGAACCAGATACATCAGATGGATGAACGCCCAGATGATCCACGCGAAAAAACCGGAAATATGGGCGCCGAAGATATTCGCGACCGCAGACCATCGGCCGATGACGGCCATGTCTCCTTTGTCAAAATACTTGAAGGGCTTTATTTCCGTTTCGCCCGCTAATTTCCGCACGATCGCCTTTGCAGCGTAGGTGCCTTGTTGCATCGCAACCTGGGCCACGCCTGGCAACGGTTTGTCGCCGGGCCCCTGGGCAAGTGCCAAATCTCCAATCACGTAGATGTCTGGATAATTCGGAACTGTCAGGTCGGAATTTACCTTGATCCGTCCGCCCCTGTCCGTTTCGGCATTCGTGCGTTTTGCAACTGTGCGTCCCAGCGGGGACACGGTGACGCCCCCAGCCCAAATAACTGTTCTCGCATTCAGGCGCTGGGTACCGTCATGCGTCTGGATCGTGAGACCTTCCCTATCAATGTCCTTGACCATGACCCCGTTCTTCACTTCGACACCGAGCCGCGCAAGCGAATGGGCCGCCTTCTTTGAGAGATCCTCCGGGAACGGCGGGAGTACCCGCGGCGCACCGTCGAGCAGAATGATTTCTGCTTCTTCGGGGCGTATCGAGCGAAAATCGTTCTTGAGCGTCTGGCGCGGTGGCGCCGGCGCCCACAATGACAAACGTCAGCCATGCGCGCCGCTGAACGGGATCGCTTAACCGCTCGGCCACTTCGAAGGCGTAGAGAATCTTGTGCCGGATGTTGGTCGCCTCTTCGATGCTTTTCATCCCTGGGGCCCACTCGCGCCACGCATCGTGCCCGTAGTAAAAGGTCTGCGAACCTGCGGCGACAATGAGCGAGTCGTACTCGATGCTGGCGCCATCGGCGAGCATGACCCGCTTTGTAACCGGATCGAGATCGACAACCTCACCCAGAAGCACGCGGGTATTTTTCTGGCGGCTGAACACGCTGCGCAGCGGAGCTGCAATTTCTCCGGGCGACAGAGAGCCGGTCGCGACTTGATACAGCAGCGGTTGAAATAAGTGATAGTTCCGCCGGTCAATCAGCGTCACATCGGCGGGCGCTGATTTGAACGCCTGCGCGGCACGGAGGCCGCCAAACCCGCTGTTAACGATGACGACGTGCCACCGCTTGTTTTCGGATTTGCCAGCGTTAGGGCTGGGGGTGGTCAATTCCATTTTCTTTACGTCCCCCCTTCGCTAAAGCATTCCCGTTGACGTGCGACTCATCTGATCTTTTGTCGCTCGTTCCCAGTGTTAAGGATTCCTCGGCGTCGGGCCCCGCATGTTCGTGAAATGGTTCTTGTACAACGCTGGGAATAACTAATGGCTCTCGGTGGCGGTGCCATAGCGCGCGAATCAGATCGCGGTTCATCTTGCCGATGAACTCGAGGGGTATTCCCTTGGGGCATACAGCTTCACATTCGCCATGATTCGTGCAACTGCCGAAGCCTTCATTGGCCATGGCGACCACCATGCTGAGAGTCCGCTCATCGCGCTGCGGCTGACCCTGCGGCAGCGAATTCAGATGGGTAATTTTTGCTGAGGTGAAGAGCATGGCGGCTGCATTCGGGCAGGCGGCGACGCACGCCCCACAGCCGATGCACGCAGCCGCGTCAAACCCGGTATCCGCTGCCTCCTTCGGAACCAGGATCGCATTGGCATCGGGAGCGCTTCCCGTAGGCGCGCTGATGAAGCCCCCTGCTTGAATGATGCGGTCAAACGCCGACCGATTCACGATCAGATCGCGTACAATCGGAAAGGCGCGAGCGCGCCACGGCTCGAGTGTAAGGGCCTCGCCATCCTTATCCTTGAAGAAGCGCATCGAGAGTTGACACACGGTAGTGCCACGCTGGCCTCCATGGGCCACGCCGTTGATCAGAAAACCGCACGAGCCGCAGATCCCCTCCCGGCAATCGTGCTCGAAGGCAACGGGAGGCTCGCCCCGATTGATGAGGTCCTCATTGAGGGCATCAAGCATCTCAAGAAATGACATCTCCGGTGTTACGTCCTTGATCTGATAGTTGACAAACTTGCCGGATGCATTTGCGCTTTGTTGTCGCCAAATTCTGAGTGTGAAATTCATGGTTATTTGTAACTCCTTTGCGAGAGAGGAATGTACTTAAATGTAAGCGGTTCCTTGTGAAGTGCGGGCGCCTGGCCTGGACCTTTCCACTCCCAGGCAGCCGTGTACGAGAAATTTGCGTCGTCCCGTTTGGCCTCACCCTCGGCCGTCTGGCTTTCCACGCGGAAGTGCCCTCCGCACGATTCGGTTCGGTCTAGTGCGTCGAGACACATGAGCTCGGCGAGTTCGAGAAAGTCGGAAATCCGGTTCGCCTTCTCCAGAGCCTGGTTCAGTTCATCGTCGCCGCCGACGATTCGGAGGTTATGCCAGAACTCGTCGCGTAACTCCGGGGTTCGGGCGAGAGCCTTTTTGAGGCCCGCATCTGAGCGGGCCATGCCGCAGTCATCCCACATGATCCTGCCGAGTTCTTTATGGATTGAATCGGGGCTGCGTTTTCCGTTGATGCCAACCAACTTCTTGATCCGATCCTTGACCTCGGCCTCGGCGGACGTGAACTCCGGATGCGAAACGTCCACAGGATCGAGTTTGGTTGACGCGATGTAGTCGGGAACGGTGTACGGCAAGACGAAATACCCGTCGGCGAGACCCTGCATCAGCGCGCTCGCGCCGAGCCGGTTGGCGCCGTGGTCAGAGAAGTTCGCTTCACCGCCCACGAACAGTCCCGGGATGGTCGACATCAGGTGGTAGTCCACCCAGAGCCCGCCCATCGTGTAGTGAGGAGCAGGATAGATCCGCATCGGCACGGTGTACGCATCCTCATCCGTGATCCGTTGATAAATTTCGAAGAGGTTGCCGTATTTCTCGCGAACGGTTTCCAGACCGAGCCGGTGAATGGCATCCGCGAAATCCAGATAGACACCCTGTCCGTGCGGCCCGACGCCACGCCCTTCATCACACACTTCTTTAGCGTTTCGTGACGCGACGTCGCGGGGCACCAGATTGCCAAAGCTTGGGTAGCGGTTCTCCAGATAGTAGTCGCGCTCGTTTTCCGGGATATCGTTTGGAGCGCGCGTTTCGCCCTTTTTCTTCGGCACCCACACGCGGCCGTCATTCCGCAGCGACTCGGACATCAGCGTGAGCTTCGACTGATGCTCGCTGCTGAGCGGGATGCATGTCGGGTGAATCTGCGTGAAGCACGGATTGCCAAACAGGGCGCCGCGGCGGTGGGCACGCCATATGGCAGTACAGTTGGACGCCTTGGCGTTGGTCGAGAGATAGAAGACATTAGAGTAGCCGCCTGTTGCCAGCACGACCACATCGGCCGCATGACATTGGATGTCGCCGGTCACCAGGTCCCGCGTGACAATGCCACGCGCTCTGCCGTTCACGATCACGATGTCGAGCAGCTCGCTGCGGATATGCATGGTCACCGTCCCAGCCGCCACCTGCTCTTCCAGCGCCTGATAAGCGCCGAGCAACAGCTGCTGTCCCGTCTGACCTCGCGCATAAAATGTTCGTGAAACCTGCACGCCGCCAAAGGAACGATTGTCGAGGAGCCCGCCATATTCCCTGGCGAACGGCACGCCCTGGGCGACGCATTGGTCGATGATATTGAGACTGATTTGCGCGAGCCGATAGACATTTGCTTCACGGGCGCGATAATCGCCACCCTTTACCGTGTCCTTGAACAATCGGAAGATGCTGTCGCCGTCATTGCGATAATTCTTGGCCGCATTAATTCCGCCTTGGGCCGCGATGGAGTGCGCGCGGCGCGGGGTATCATGATAGGAAAAACAATGGACGTGATAGCCCTGCTGGCCGAGTGTGGCAGCCGCCGCCGCCCCCGCCAGCCCTGCGCCCACTACGATGATCGAGTGCTTGCGGCGGTTCGCGGGATTGACGAGCTTCATCTCGAAGCGGCATTTATCCCACTGCTGCTCGATGGGACCGGAAGGTATCCTTGCTTCCAGCACAGTGGACTCCTTCGCCTCGAAGTCTTTGTCCGATTGCCGCTCGATTTCAGCGGACGGTGTGTTTGCTTCCAACATATGTGTCTCCTTTAATGTATCCAGCCTGTCATTACGGCCACGGGAACGGAGGTGAATCCCAGGAACACGACGACGGCGATGACCCGCGAAATCATCAGCAGCGTCGCTTCGTTTCGAGCAGTGTTCCAGCCGAGGGTTTGCAGCAGGCTCCAGATTCCGTGGTCGAGGTGGAGGCATAGTGCGGCCATCGCGATTATGTAGAAGCTTGCGATGGGCCAGACGGCAAACGCCGCCACGACGTTCTGGTAAACAGCGAGATCCTTGAACTGTCCCGGGCCAAACCCGACGAGACCGCCTGTCAGGTGGAAAAGATGGAAAACAATGAAGGCGACCAAGAGAACTCCGCCCCAGCGCATCGTTCGCGCGGCCCAGGTCGTCTCGATATCTTTTTTAGTGGCGTAGCCGATGGGTCGCGCAGCCCGGCTCATGCGAGTGAGTTGGACCGCGGCGGTGATGTGAAGCACCACGCAGATAAGAAGGAAGATCCGCACGAGCCAGAGGAGCTGGCCGTACTCGAGCTCAGGCATACCGACCTCCCGGAGGAATCGGGAGTACACGTTGATTGTTTCCGGGCCGGTGAAGATCTTGAGATTGCCGAGCATGTGGCCGATTACGAAGCCAACCAGAGCGATGCCGGTGATCGCCATCACGACCTTCTTCCCGATCATGGTGTTCCAGAAGGCTACCTCGCGGTGGCTGACAGCCACGCGTCGCGTCGTCGCGACGCTGTGAAGATGGACTGGCGGATTCAAATTTTTCGGGTTTTGCATACCAACCTCAATTCCGTTGCAATTTCTTTTGAAATAGGGTCGCGGTTTGTTCACCCTTCCTGTGTCCTCCCCACAAAAGGAGCGGATCAGAGCCTTTCCCCTCGACGGGGAAAGGTTGGATAGGGGTGATAGTCACTTTCATCACGTTTGCTATTTCAACGCCGTGTAAGCGGGAGTCCACTGCATGGCCTTCACCTGCTCACGAAGTTTTTCCTCCGTCATCTTGGGAGCCACACCGGCCTTTTGCGCTTCCAGGCCAATCGCAGTCGCGATCTGAACCGCCACCTTCCGCAGGTCGGTTAACGCCGGGAGGAGGGGCGCGGACGCGTCGTGGAGTGCCGGAGAGTTTTCGGCCAGCGCACGCGCGGCGGTGAGGATCATCGTATCCGTTACGCGCCGGGCGCCGGAGGCGACCACGCCGAGTCCGGTGGCAGGAAAGATATAGATGTTATTGCATTGCGTGATGGGAATTCGTCGCCCGTTGTAGCTGACCGGCGCAAATGGTGAACCACTCGCCACCAAAGCGCGGCCGTCTGTCCAGTGGATTAAATCCTCAGCGTTCGCCTCCGACCTGGCGGTCGGATTGGAAAGCGGAAAAATAATCGGACGCGGAGCCTTACGCGCCATCTCACGAACAATCGCTTCGCTGAACGCTCCACCGACACTCGAAAGCCCAATGAGAATCGTCGCCTCAATCTTCCCGATCACGTCGGCAAGCCCGATATGGCCGTTGGCAGTCGCCGGCCATCCGGATACATGCTCCTGCGGCTGAGCATAGACGCTCTGTTCCGGTGAGAGGTCCTTTCGTTCCGAATGCAGAAGGCCGTCTTTGTCAACGACCCAGAAATGGCTGCGCGCTTCCTTATCGGATAGTCCGTCGTCGCGCATGGCTGCGCGCAAGAAGTCGGCGACGCCAATACCGGCTGAGCCAGCGCCGAGGAAAACGATTTGTTGGTCCTTCAAAGACTTTCCCGCGACTTTGACCGCTCCCAGAATCGCTCCTAGGGCAACGGCCGCCGTGCTCTGAATGTCATCGTTGAAGGTCAGCAGTTGATCGCGGTAACGCTCGAGGATGGGCCGGGCGTGCGGAGTCGCAAAGTCTTCCCATTGGAGACACGTCGTAGGAAACTCTTGCTTCACCGCCGTCACGAATTGATCGACGAAGTCAAAGTACGCCTGACCGGTCACACGCTCGTGCCGCCAGCCGAGATATTCCGGATCCTTGATCCGTTCGGAATTATTGGTCCCGACATCCAATACGATCGGCAACGTCCGCTCCGGGCGAATTCCGCCGATCAGCGTGTACAGCGAGAGCTTGCCAATCGGGATACCCAAGCCGCCGGCGCCTTGATCGCCAATGCCGAGGATTCGTTCGCCGTCCGTGACGACAATCACGTCGATCTCCGGATTGGGACGATTTCGCAACAGCGCAGGTATAGAATTACGCAGCGGGTAAGAGATGAACAGGCCGCGCGGCCGCCGGTAAATATGGCTGAACTGCTGGCATCCGAGCCCAACTACCGGCGTGTAGACTATCGGAGTCATTTCCTCGATGTGGTCGAGTAGAAGCCGGTAAAAAAGAACTTCGTTCGTATCCTGCAGCGCGCGCAAATAGATATGACGTTCGAGGTCATCGTCCTTGCGGCTGTACGCCTCATACGCGCGCACCACTTGTTCATCGAGGCTCTCGACCTGTGGCGGAAGAAGTCCGTGCAAGCCAAACTTCTTTCGCTCCTCTTCTGTGAAGGCGGTGCTTTTGTTCAGCAGCGGCCGGTCCAGAAGATCCATCCCGACCGGAAGATCGCGCAATGCTGATTTGCTCTGTCCACCCTGCTCCCTGCTCCCTGCTCCCTGCTCCTTGCTTGTTATCGTCTGTCTTTTAGCCATTTTCGTATTTCCTTTCCTTCTTCTCTGGTTTGGTAATTGTCTGTTTTTTAGCCGTTTTCGTATTTCCTTTTTCTCTCGAGGCACACTGCGCCGACTTAGCGGAAGAGATTGGTCCTTGCCAGATCGATGATCTCATCGCCTCGACCATTGAGCACCGCTTTGAGCATGAAGAGACTGAAGCCCTTCATCTGCTCGAGCGTGATCGTTGGCGGCATCGAGAGTTCCTGCCGGGAGACGGCGACTTCGATCAACGCCGGTCCATTGTGCTGGAGCGCCTGCGTCAGCATCGGACGCACCTGATCCGGCGTATCGGCCGTCAATCCCAAGAGTCCCACTGCCTCGGCCATTTTCGCGAAGTCCGGGTTGTGCAAGTCGGTGCCGAAGTCGAGGAAGCCGGTAGCCTTCATTTCGAGTTCAACAAAAGCCAGCGAGTCGTTCTTGAAGACAATGATCTTAACCGGTAAATCCAGTTGCCGAAGCGACAGCAAATCGCCCATGCCCATGGCGAGACCGCCATCACCCGATAACGAGACCACTTGCCGTCCGGGATAACTGACCTGCGCGCCGATGGCTTGCGGCAGGGCATTCGCCATGGATCCATGGTTGAAAGAGCCAAGCAGTCGCCGTTGGCCGTTCATCGTCAGATACCGCGCCGCCCAAATCGTCGGGGTGCCCACATCGCAGGTGAAAATCGCGTCTTTCGCCGCAAGCTCATCGAGAACTCTGACGACATATTGAGGGTGGATCGGCTTTCTGGTTCCTTCGCCGGCGGCGACTTCATCGAGACCTTTGCGCGCTTTCCGATAATGTTCGACCGAAGCCTTCAGATGGTCGTCGTTCCTGTTTTGTTCCAGCTTTGGCAGGAGCGCTTGCAGTGTCGCCTTCGTATCCCCCACAAAACCGTAGTCCACCTTTGTGCGCCGCCCGAGTTGCTCTCCGCAAAGATCAATCTGGACGACGGCTGCGTCCTTGGGAAAGAATTGCTGGTAAGGAAAGTCCGTTCCGATCATCAACAAAAGATCGCAGTTCATCATCGCGTGATAGCCGGAAGAAAATCCGAGGAGACCGGTCATGCCCACGTCGAACGGGTTATCGTACTCGATGAACTCTTTCCCGCGCATTGCATGCACGATCGGGGCATTGAGCTTGCCCGCCATTTCGATCAACTCCGCATGCGCTCCGGCGCACCCCGCTCCGCCAAGGATCGTGATCTTCTTCGACTGATTGAGAATTTTCGCCAACGCCGTGATTTCGTCATCGGAAGGACACACCTTTGGTTTCGGCTCGGGAAAATGGAGACGGGGCCCTTGTTCAACGGCGTCGCGCAACGCGACATCTCCAGGCAGGGCGATGACCGACACGCCGCGCCGCGCTAGCGCGGTTTGGATGGCAATCTCCAAAACCCGCGGCATCTGCTCGGGTTGCGAAATTAGTTCACAATAGTGGCTGCACTGCGCGAATAAGTGTTCCGGGTGGGTTTCCTGAAAATAGCCGCTGCCAATTTCATTGCTGGGAACCTGCGCGGCAATCGCGAGCACGGGGACACGATTGCGGTGACAGTCGTAGAGCCCATTGATCAAATGTAGATTACCGGGACCGCAACTTCCGGCGCAGACGGCTAAGCGTCCCGTCAAATGCGCTTCCGCGCCGGCGGCGAACGCCGCGGTTTCCTCATGGCGCACGTGAATCCAGCGAGGTTGCTCTCGCCTGCGAATCGAGTCGGTAATTCCATTGAGCGAGTCGCCGGGGACTCCGTAGATTCGCTCTACTCCTGCGCGTAGCAGGGTTTCGACGAGCAGCTCCGCTACATTTTTCTTGCTCATATCTCTACAAATTTCCTTTCTGACTGATTCTCTATTTAGTTATTTGCGCTAAACGGTCGGCGTGCCCCCTGAGCCTTGGCCAGCGATCGTACGGACAGCGCTAACGACACGAGCCAGCCGCCGTAGAAGAACATGTCGATTCCGACGAAGACTCCGATCACCCATACCCCCGACAAGGGCCATTCGTTCCAGATCATCAGCCCGAGCAATAGGGTAATAATCCCGCTCGCCAGCAGTGAGCCCCAGCCGTCGATTCGCGTGCTTAATGCCGCGCCGATGCGAAAGGCGCCTTGCACAACAAACGAGATGGCGATCACGAGTGTCAGAGCGATCGCGCTGAGCTCAGGATGGGTAGCAAGCATCCAGCCGGCGGCCAGATATAGCAGTCCCGAGAGGAGCTGCAGGAAAAAGCCGCTCCACCGCTTCGCCCAGAAGGCATGGATCGTCACACCGGCGCCCGCAATGACGAGGATCCAGCCGAAGAAGTCGACAGCTACGATTGTGGACAGACCGGCAGTTAACATGGCAACCATTCCGAGCACTACTAAGCCAATCCCCAGCGCAAGGAAGAGCGCCCAGTGGCGGTGCAGTTCTTCGATGGCGGCTAGAGGCAGATGGCTTCCTTCTGCCGTTTCGCGGCTCAGGGATAGATGGCTTCGCATTGTTGTTTCATTCTTCATATTTCTTCTGCCGTTCCTGAATTAATCGCCTAGCAGTGGCTTTTACCCGTCATCGCTTTGGTGAATCACAGCTTTTGCCGAAGCTTCGTAAATTCGGTCTTCACTTTCTGCCAGAAAGATTCCTTCGGTGTCTTTTGGCATGCCTCGATGACAACGGGAATGATTTGTTGAATGCCCTCGACGCTCACACCGGCGCTTTCGGGTTTGCCGTCTTCGCCGTAGGCTATGGCCCAGTAGACAGCGTCGGGCTTGAAGCTGTCCTCTAAGACTACAAAGTCCTCACAGGTCATTTTTTCGAGGGCCTTTTTACCACTCGACGATTGACCGAATGCTACGGTGGAACTTGCAAACAACGTGGTCGCCACAACAGCGGTTGCTATACGTTTTAGGTCCATACTGCTCTCCTTGGTGATTTTCTTGTGGTACTTGTTCCGAGCGTCAAACTGTCGCGATTGGCGAACGCAACGTTTGTGCCGAATGTCACAATGGACTCACTTTCTCCGGATAAGCAGCCGACATCTAAGAAAGATGAACAATTAGGAACGACGAATCGAAGTGGCCGTGTCGATGATGTGGTGCCAACGGGCTAGCAGCTGCCAGCCGATTGGCACTCGCGATGCGAATCAAATGTGAAGGAAATTATCTCAGGGACGCACATTTGCCGAGGTTTTTGTGCAGTGTTTGCGAAGTCAGATGGAGAGGCATGAAGGTTGCTCTCTCAAGATGCACGGAAGTGGAAAGAAAAAGTTCAGAATCAGGTGAAGCTATAGGAGGTTCTAATGCAACCGGGAGAAAAATTAAATTTGACCAGAAGTATCAGATCCGCAAAGACAGGTGGCCTGCTCCCAAAGCAATGCGCCCTCGTTTCAGTCACCGAAAACCTGGGCCGGACGCTTTTGCTCGTTGAATTTGCACGCGGACACCGCGAATACGTTTTCGAGAACGAGGTAGAATTCGAACGAGATCATTCCTCTAGCTCTAACCAAGAATGCTACCTGTAATTGGCGCTCTGTATTTGATGAAGAACTCTAGCTGCATTCAATTATTTGGATGACCATTGCGGCGATTGTCCCATCCAGATGGCGCCGAAGCACCCGAATTTTGAAGGCCAGATGAGCGTTGCCCAAATTAATCCCCGGCTCCTTTTCTCAGGTCGGGTACGTGCTGGCCGGCGATCGGGTCGACCCGCTACCCGCCACAACCTTCGCGAGCCTGGACGCGACCGAGGGGGCGTGTGTTATAGGTTGGCTGCGGCGATTCAAGCGAATAACTTTGCAATTGGGCAAGGAGGACTACCGTGAATGCTGAGACTGTTAATTCGATATTCTGGCAATCGACGAAAGCTACGCCCGTCCTGGTTGTCTGTTTGCTATTGGCGCCTGGTCTTGCCTGGTCCGACAGCGTTTCGAATTCTCCGGCGGGCACACAAATCGATTATGGCATGCCCGAACGACTGGGCCGCCAAGTCGCTCCCTCACCAACTGCGCCCTGGAGTGCACCCGATCTTCGGGGATACACCAGTCTGCTCAAAACAGCCGAGCCGTCGCCTATCGATCCGCAAAAGGCTTACAATCTTGTCGAGCTTATTGACATCGCTGAACGCGCAAACCCAGAGACACGCGTGGCGTGGGAAGCGGCACGCCAGGCCGCGATTGGGGTTGGATTGGTCGAAAGCGAGTACTTCCCGGTACTCACACTGTCGGCGCTTGGCGGTTACCAGAGTGAGGCCTTTCCGGCACCCAAGGATGTCGCTCCCAACGGTTTCTTCCGCGCCACCCTCAACCAAATCATCCCTACACTGAATCTCCGTTGGTTGCTTCTCGACTTCGGCCGCCGGGGAAATGCCTGGGATGTAGCGAAAGAACGATTGTTAGCAGCGAATCTTGGCTTCAATCGCAAGCACCAGGAAATCATCTTCCGAGTTCAGCGCGCCTTTCTCGCTCTTACTAGTCTGCGTGGAAAAATTGCGGTTGCGCAGAGCGCCGTCGATTCCGCGCGCGCTGTTCGCGAGTCGGCGGAAGCGCAATTACGCAATGGATTAGCGACCCTGCCGGAGGTTTCCCTCGCGCGGCAGCAGGAAGCGCAGACCGCCTTCGATCTGGAGGACGTGATCGCAAGTGAGCGGGATGCCCAGGTAGCACTGGCGGAGAGTATTGGTATCCCGCCTACCGTGCCGATTCAGGTGACCGATTTCTCCACGCTCCCGCCACCTGCAGCGCTTGAGGACTCGGTCGATAAGGTAATCGACCAAGCGCTCGAAAGAAGGCCGGACTTGATAGCAAAAGTGGCCGTGCTCCGCGGAAAGGAGGCGGAGGTGCGCCGCGCCCGCGCAGATTATTTCCCGACACTCTCTCTTGTATCAAATGTCAACACGATCGCCGGTCGCGCCAAAGTCACCGGAGGAAATCAACCGACGGGATGGTTCAGCGCGGCGGAGCCGAGCTACGGTGTCGGACTCGCTTTTCAGTGGAACCTGTTCGAGGGAGGCGCCACTCAGAGAAAGGTGGAACTCGCGGAGGCCGAACGCCGGGCGGCGGAAGATGAGGTGACGGCGGCTCGCGATAAGGCTATCCGGGATGTATGGAAGGCCTATACGGATGTCAGGCTTGCGATTCGACGCCTCGACGTCGCCGCAGCACTCTTGGACGCCTCGCAGAAATCCTACGAGTCGATTCTGGAGTCCTACCGCCGCGGGCTTGAGACACTTACGAATCTTCTCGCGGCTCGCCGCGAGCTGAGCCGCGCTCGCTTCGTTGACCTCGACACCAGGGTCCAGCTGCTCAATGCGTCGGCTGCGCTCGCGTTTACGACCGGGATGCCACCGCCAGGACCGTAGGAAGGTGAACGATGGGACCACAGATCAATATTATCGGCTCGTTTTTTCCGTCCTGGATGCTCTGCGCTTTGATCGGGATTGGCGCGGCTCTGCTCGGACGGTGGCTCTTTGTTCGGACGGGGCTTCATCCTTATATAGGGCCACCAGCGCTGGTCTATTCGAGTCTTGGCATTCTCGTCACGCTCGTACTCTGGGTGACTTTGTTCAGAGGTTAACTTTATGGCTGAAAATAACATTGCAT
>VBKE01000277.1:30441-31847 GCA_005879605.1 Deltaproteobacteria bacterium | reverse complement strand
TCCCGGGGCTTGGTGCCTTAGAGAGGGGCGCATTTCAAGTAAGTGTGACGGCCGTATGCCGTGCCACGCATAGCAGCAAGTCTCTCTTTGGTCGGGGATGGTTTAGGAGAAAGAAAAAACATAAGAGCATTTGTGCGTTAGCGACTTGACATCCACATAGCAGCTTGTCGAAGGGCGACCGAAGATTTATTCCGGTAGCCGGCGACAAATGCCGCGGTTTTTGAACCTCTGCGGTTGACCCATGGCATCCCAGTACGATCTCACGATTATCGGCGCAGGCATTGTCGGTCTCGCCACCGCGATGCAAATTCTCGAGGCCCATCCGAGCATAAAGCTGCTGGTCGTCGAAAAGGAACCGCAAATCGCGCAGCATCAAACCGGCCATAACAGCGGCGTCATTCACTCGGGCCTCTATTATCGACCTGGCTCCGTCAAAGCTCGCACCTGCGTCACGGGACGCAAAGCGCTTATGGAATTCTGCGACCGGCGCTCAATTCCCTATGAGATCTGCGGCAAGATCGTCGTCGCTACTTCTGAGGATGAATTGCCGCGGCTAGAAGAGCTGCGTCGCAGAGGCATCGCTAACGGACTGGAAGGAATCGAAATGATCGGACCGGAACGGCTGAGGGAATTCGAGCCCCACGCCCATGGCATAAAAGCCCTTCACGTGCCGGAGACCGGTATCATCGACTACAAGAAAGTTGCCGAGGCTTACGCCGAAGAGGTTCGAGCAAAAAGCGGTGACATCCGCACCTCACACCGAGTCGTGGCTATCCTTGAACGAGATAACGAACTCGTTTTGCAGACGACGGGCGGCGACTACCGAACGCGTTATCTGATCAATTGCTGTGGTCTCCACTCCGACGTAGTCGCGAACATGATGGCGTCGGCAGACCACGCTGCGAACCGGCAGGAGGAGCACAGAATCATTCCTTTTCGCGGTGAATACTACACGCTTTCGCCGGCGAAACATTTCCTGGTGCGAAACTTGATTTACCCCGTGCCGGACCCGGCGTTTCCTTTCCTGGGAGTTCACTTTACGCGCATGATCAAGGGCGGAGTGGAAGCGGGCCCCAACGCCGTGCTCGCCTTCGCGCGCGAAGGTTACCGCAAGACAAATTTCAATGCACGCGATCTTTGGCAAAGTGTTACTTTCAAAGGTTTTTGGGCGATGACGGGCAAGTACTGGCAGACCGGATTCGGCGAACTCTATCGCTCCCTCAGTAAGTCCGCTTTCGTAAGGGCGCTCAAGAAACTTGTGCCGGAGATCACAGAAAGCGATCTCGTTCCAGGCGGTGCCGGCGTGCGCGCGCAGGCAGTGTCGGCAAGCGGCGCTCTGGTAGACGATTTCGTTATTCGCCAGAGCCGTAATGCGATTCACGTCCTCAATGCCCCCTCCCCTGGAG
>VBKE01000277.1:29620-30424 GCA_005879605.1 Deltaproteobacteria bacterium | reverse complement strand
AAAAAATTTCCGCCTGACGACCTGAACCGCGCTCTTTGCCGAGTCATCTCTTCGATCCCGGAGGACTCTGCTTTTGCCGGGACTCATTCACCAGATCAAAGAGAGCTTGTCGAGTTTCCGGGACGACCATATTCGGCGAAGCGCCGATCTTGTTCGCGACTTTATTCTGATCAAAGATGAAGCTTTTCCATACCTCCGCCGGGTAGGATGACAGCGGCAGGGCGAAGCCGCCATGTGGCGCGCCAGTTGAGGCGATCACGTGATGACTCCGTGAATCGATGCCGCGAAAGCTATGGCAATAGACGCATCCGTTGCGGTAGGTCATGGCTTCATAAATATCTTTGCGCAGGCCCCTGAGCGAGGCGAGTGGATCTTTCCCGGCCAGGCGAAAACTCTCTGGGGTAAGGCCGTACTGTGCCGGTTGCGGAGCCAACTCGTCCGGCGGTTCTTTCAAAAAATGGATGAATGCGCCCAGCGGTCGCGCCATCATCGGCGGCTGAGGACCAGACTTCCACGAGTACTCCAGATTGGCGCGATAAAACACGCCGAGTCGGAAAAGATTTTTCTCGTCGTCGAGCCCGATGACAATGACCGGCTTGTAAGGCTCAATCTGCTCTCGTTTCCAAAATTGTTTTTCGTTGCGGACATTGGTCACGATCAGATAGTCACCGCGACCCATCTTTTCCGCCGGCAAAGACTCAAGAAAGGCGAACAAGTCAATCGCGTAAAACTTTTCTAAAGGCCACTCCTGTAGCTCGTAGCGCAAGTCGCTGTAGACCGGAACCATCCGCGCCACCAATCGCT
>VBKE01000277.1:12479-29568 GCA_005879605.1 Deltaproteobacteria bacterium | reverse complement strand
CCAAGATGGCGAACTCCGGCGGCAAAGACGCAACTTTCAGAAAGTCCAAAAGTAACAGTCGCGCTTCGTTATCCCGATCGCCCAATCGCATCGTCGTGAAGTGGTCGCGCTCGGCAACGATCCAACGCTCCACACGTTTATCACCCGCTTTCTGCAACACGTCGGAAAAACGCTTCGCGTCAGGCAGAAAACCTGGGAAATCGCTTTGCGCCGTCAGAACTAAAAACGGCGGCCCATCGGCGCGGACGTGGGTTATAGGCGAAGCCTGTTTCAAAACCGCAGGCTCCCTGCTGAAGGTTTTTTCCGTCGCGATCTTTTGGTTCTCTGAAATTCCCCACCTTGGTAACAGATCGTAAAGCCCGCTGAACGAAACGACCCCAGCCAAAGATTTAGCGTTGAGCTGGTGCTTGCCGAGATAACGAGGGTCGAGAGCGACGAGGGCCGCGAGATGTCCACCGGCGGAATGGCCCGAGAGAAAGATTCGATTTGAATCATAGCCGTAGCGACTAGCTTCACGGATAAGCAGGGCGACCGCGGCTGCTACATCTTCGGCCTGTGCAGGGTGGCGGTTGGCGGGCGCCAAGCGGTAACGGACCAACGCCACGGCAACTCCATCTCTAACGAGTGACTCGGCAACAGCGGGGCCGATGCGATACTCATCATCTGTGAGAAGCCAAAATCCGCCGTGCACAAAGATCAGTAGCGGCGGCTTGCGTCCGTCGTCGGTAGGCAGATAGAGATCGAGGCTACGGCGCCGATCACCTTTCGGCAGGCCGGGATAGGGAATATCTTTCATGACACGAGCGGCGGCGCCTCCAGGCGAAGAGGACGCAGCGGCGAGAGTTGCCGGCTCTACCGGCAACACGCAAACCAGCAGCGCAAACGCGACGACTGATTTGCAGTCCGACACGAAAGATGCTGATCTGTTATAAATTGTAGAAACTGGCCGCGTTCTCACTGAGAATTTTTCTCTTCACCTTTTCCGAGAGATCGGCACGTTCCCGCACGATATCCATGGCGCGCTCGCAGGCTTCTCCGAATGCGCGCGTCGGCTATATGCCGAAAAAGCGTCCGACCGAATCGAGGTGGTCCCACATTTCCACTGGCTCTTCGATATAAGAATCCGCGTCAATGATTCGCACGCCTTCCATAACTTTTCTCTGCCTTGTTTACTGCAGGCCTAATTCTTTCTGCGCCTCACGGAGATAGCTCAGGTCGATGTATTTTTCCGGCGGTGGCAAAGATCCTTTGATAATGCCATCCTGCGCTTGAACTGCGATATTCACTTTCAATCCGGCTAGAGTCACGTCGCCATTGATTGGATACACCTTGTTCTTGGTGTAGTAATCGATGCCGCGGCGGGCGTATGGAGCCTGCAGGCCGAATTCTTTCGTGAGAAAGTCGGCGGTATCCGCCGGATGATCGTAAATCCACCGCAAGGCCTGGATATGGCCTTTGATGAATTTTACCACCGCCGGTCGATTCTTCTCTGCCCAAGTCGGATTGATGTTGATGTTGTTGAACTGATAGGTGGAAATCACCTCCATCGTGTCGCCTAATTTTGAAAAGCCTTTATCGACCGCGACGTCCGCGAAGGGAATTCCCAAAACCGCTCCCGCAATGGCGTTGCTTTCGAGCGCGCTCAGCCGCGCAGGCGTGCCCCCGGCGATAATCGACAGGGAAAAGTCCCGGGGATAAACGAATCCTTTACTTTTCATGTAAGCGAGCAAAATCGAGGTCGCTCCTCCCGTCAGGCTTGCGACCCCTAATCTGTGACCTTTGAGATCTTCGAGTTTTCTGATGTTCTTCGCGCCGATAAGCAGATACGGCGCAGCATTGCTCGATCCCGCCGCGACTTTTAGATTGCCGTTGGTTCTTTCATTCCAGATGATGATGTTGTCCGCGTTGATGTTGGCGAAGTGAAGCTCGCCGGCAACCAAGGCTTGGAGTTGGATATCGGCTCGCCCAATGCTGACAAGATCCACCTGGACACCTTCTTTGGCATACAGACCTTTCTTCAGCCCAATGAAAAACGGCAGGTAGTTGAGATCCTTCGATACATAACCGGCGGTTACCCTTTGCGCGCCGCCGATGCCGGGAGTGGATAGGACAAGTACGATGAGGAAAACAGAAATCGAAATACCTCTCATGACTCGGCTGCCCTCCTTTCTATGGGCGAGCATGATCTACCGGCCTTTTACCAGGCCCCATGTTTAGCGTCAAAGAAAAATAGGTTCTCTATTGCTGGTGAGATTTTATATTGTGCTTAGTCCGGAGGCTGGTTAAGGAGCGGAGCGACGAACCCAACGTCTTCTTAAATCTGATGGGTATCGCTTTGCTCCACCCATCCGATGTGACTCGTCACTACACCTTGAGCAGGGCCAATTGTCGAAGGACGGCTGCGTGATCCCAATAGATCCGCTCGCAGGCAAGTTTGTCGCCGCGAAACTGCACGACCACTACGACATCTAGGGCAATCTTCTTCTGAGTCGGAGGCATGTTTGGCAAGAACCACGGCATTGACTTGCTGTGGGTGAACGTGAGGTGAAGCTCATCCACGAGTTGTCCCTCCCCCACGACACGGTTGACCGGCGTCATCTTGAGGTCTTCGGGCCATGAGGGAATGAAGTCATCGCGATAAAAGCGCCGCAGAGCATCTTTCCCACGGCCTCCGGTATTAACCGGCATGTGGTTGACGTAGGCATCGTCAACCATAGTGGCCAGAGTCGCTTCGACATCCTTGGTTTCGAACTCCCCTTTAAGGTGCTCTCCCCAAAGTCGCTCAAGCTGTTGCGGAGAGAGAATTACTTTCCCTGCTTCTTGTTCTGTCATTCTTTGCCCCTCTCGACGCCCAGTCCTGTTGTCACAGCACGTATCTCTGTCTGCTTGCCAGGCCAGCGCCAGGCATGGGGTTTATTGTCGGCCGATACATTTCTACTTATCCAGTTCGAAGAGTTCACTTTACAGCTTGCATGGATCGGGACAAGGGATTATCTTAATCGTACATGAACGGTAGCCAGCAACAGACCATGTAGCCCGCCTTCACATAATTGAAGGCAGGCTGTGGTCTGCCTTCTGGATAAGAGCCCCAGTAGGCTGACCTGCTGGGGCTCTTTGCTTTTGGGGATCGTCTAATTGGTAGGACATCAGACTTTGAATCTGAAAATCTAGGTTCGAGACCTAGCCCCCAAGCCATTTGGAAACCGGAATCCAGGAGATCGGCTTGCCGGATTCCGCTTATGCCCCATCCGGGCTAAAGCCGGCTAACGATACGCCCTACCAATTCCGATGGTAGAACCCATTCACTGCAACGGCAACATGAACAGCTTCTGGTCCGGCTGAATCAGATACTCGTGACCGTCGTTCGTCACCGCCAGAGTGTATTCGACCTGGACGGAGCCCCAGCCCATGACCTGACTGGACGCCTCCAGGTTAACGGTCATGCCGGGTTCCATGGGAACATTACTCGTGCTCGGCAAGAATGGATCATCGACTTCTTCCGCTGGTCCGAGAATAAACGGGAACTCGCGCGCCTCGAGACCGATGGTGTGGCCGACGAAAAAATTCGAATAATCCGGTATTCCATTCGCGCGCACACCGGCGATCATTGTTTCAAAAAGCTCTTGATTCAGGACGCCGGGTTTTAACTTTTCGACCGACTTCAGAACGCCGGCCTGAATAGCGTTATAGCGCTTGCGATGCTCATCGGTCGGTTCCGCTCCCACACAGCCGGATTTGCAAACGTCGGCATGATAGCCGTTTATGGAGCAACCCATGTCAACGCGGAAGATATCGCCTTTTTGCAAAACGTTATCTTTGATCACGGGGGAGTTTCCGCCGCGACTGATGTTCATATGCATCCAGTAAACCTGTCCGCCAGCCTTGGCTACCTCACCCTTGTAAATACCGGCGAGCTCGCTTTCCTTAACGCCCGGTTTCGCGGCCCGTAACATGGCATTGATCGCCCGTTCATTCAGTGCGGCCGATTCTCTCAGCCGCTGAATTTCACCGGGCGTCTTAATCATGCGCACGTAGCGGAAGAACATCGACGCGGGTACGAGCGTCGCCTGCGGCAAGTTTGATTTGATCTTCTCGTAGATAGTCAAGGGAATACCGAAATGATCCATGCCGATCCGGCCCCGGTCCATACCCTTGTCTTTGATCAGCTGCGCGAGAGCTTTTTCGGGCGTTGCGCCTTTGGGCTCGCTCTCTGTGAGCTCGAGGGTGCGTTTCTCCTCTTTGCGGAGCTTGTTCGGGTCGGGAACAACAGGCTTACGTGGACGCCCGTAAATATACGCTTCCTTGAGCCAAACCTCTTCCAGCCCGGCGTAGGCGGCATCGCCGCTGGGAATTAGCAAGGTGGGCGATTGGGCAGGATCGCGCGGAAAAACGACGTATACCTGCGAGCCGCCGTAGCGATAGCCATTCTGGCTCCACGACGCGTGGCCGCTTAGATAATAAATATTTTCCGGCGTCGCCGCGACGACCCCGGCGAGATCATGCTTGTCCATCAGAGCAAGCAAGCGTTCTTTATTGTAAAGCATCGACAGTACCTCCAGATAAAAGTCTAGTTTTGTTCCAACGTAGGGTAGGTGCGTTCAACTGCTGAGCGAAGCG
This sequence comes from Deltaproteobacteria bacterium, assembly GCA_005879605.1. Lineage (GTDB taxonomy): Bacteria > Desulfobacterota > Binatia > UBA9968 > UBA9968 > DP-1. The sequence continues at coordinate 24,951 of VBKE01000277.1, read as the reverse complement.
TCTCTATCTCTAATCGAACAAAACGTTGGCAACTGTTCAAGGAATGCTTTTTGCGGCCAAGAGCCGATGCGCTGACGCTGCAACTTCCGCGATAAGGGAGCCCATCTTGGGATGAGTGGGTTCGATATCCGGCTTGAGCTCGAATTGTTCCAGAACTTCTGTACAGACCGGTCCGACAGAGCCGATCACGACACCTTTGAAAGCGCGACGGAGCGAATCGTCCATTTTGTCGTCTGCCGCCACCCGGAACAAGTTATCCACTTGATTTGCGTTGGTAAAGAGCGCGACATCCGCCTGGCCCTCCAAAATCTTCCGAATCGCCTGACGAAGAGGCGTCAGATCCTCGGGCAACGCCCAGCGATAGACCGGGATCGATACGACTGTGGCTCCTCGATTCTCCAACTCGGCGACGAGTTCCTTATTGGAGATGCCATATTCCTGAATCGCAACTCGCTTGCTCCGGATATCGAATGTGGAATCGAGGGTGGCTAAAATCTCACGCCAGGTATTCGGTTCAGGCACCATGATCGTGGGCTTTAAGCCGATCTCTTTGAGCGCGGCCACCGGCTTCGGACCGCGAGTGACGATCTGAGTCTTCTGCAACGCCGCGACTATTCTTTCCTGGGAGTATTGGGTCAGAAGCGCCGCGTTGAGGGTCCTCGTACCAACACCGGTCATTAGAATCAGCCACTCGAATTTTCCAGCTTCGAGTTGCGGTAGCAGCTCGAGAGCGGCACGATTTTCGCTCAGGGGAACTTCACGCATAGACGGCGCGACGATGGGCTCACCGCCATAGCGCCGGATGAGTTCGGCCATTTCCTTCGCGCGGCGGCTCTCAAACGAAATGACGGTAAGGCCTCTCAGTGTGTCTGGCGAATTCGCGTCCATACAGGCACTGATCCGATAAAGAGAGCGTATACCATTGCAGCTCCTTCGCCAAGGCCAGTTGGTGAGATCTAGATAACCTCTAACCCCAGCCTTCTAACGAAAGTGAGTAGTTCAGATACCGAGTCTTGAAAGATATGCCCGTGTGAAAAATGTCCACTATCTCTTTTACACGATCATGCCGGCGGCGACAGTATTATTAGTCGCTTCGTCGATAACGATGAAATTTCCCGTCGCGCGATTGCGAGAGTAACTGTCGACGACCAGCGGTTGCTGTACTTTAATGCCCACGCGGGCGATGTCGTTCATATGGAGCTCGGATATGCCGTCGGCGAGTTGCAGAGTAGTTATATCCACCCGGTAATCGATTCGGGTAATCAACGCTCTCACCGTCTTGGTCGTATGCTTGATGACGTATCGCCGTTTGAGGTCGAGCGGCTGCTCACCGAGCCAGCAGATATCCGCCTCATACTCCTTCATCACCCGCACCGTATCGCCGCTCTTGACGATCATGTCGCCGCGGGAAATGTCGATGTTATCCTCCAGCAGGAGGGTCACCGACTGAGGCGCAAAAGCGCGATTCAATTCGCCGTCGAAGGTGAGAATTTGCTTAAGGGTGGACGACCGACTGGACGGCAGCACGGTCACTCGATCCCCCACGTTAACGATGCCCGACTCAATACGTCCCATATAACCGCGGAAATCGTGATTCTCCAGCGTGGCCGGGCGGCACACCCACTGTACCGGGAAGCGGAAATCATCGAGATTCAAGTCGTAGTCGATCTCGATGTTTTCCAGTAGCTCCAGCAGCGCCGGGCCCTCATACCACGGCAAATTTTCGCCTCGCTCTACGACCATGTCGCCCTTGAGCGCCGAGATCGGAATGCAGATGATATCGCGAAAGTTCAGCCCCGTGGCAAATTGGTTGAATGCCTCGCGGATCGCGCCAAACACCTCTTCCGAATAGCCCACCAGATCCATCTTGTTTACCGCCACGACCACGTGAGGAATCCCCAGCAGACTCGCGATATAGGCGTGACGGCGTGACTGGGTGAGCACTCCTTTGCGGGCGTCGATGAGAATAACGGCCAGATTCGCGGTGGAAGCTCCCGTCACCATGTTGCGTGTGTATTGCTCGTGGCCGGGAGTATCCGCGATGATGAACTTGCGCTTGGGCGTGGCAAAATAGCGGTAAGCCACATCGATCGTGATGCCTTGCTCCCGCTCGGCCTGCAGGCCGTCGGTGAGAAGAGAAAAATCTAACCCTTGGACACCTCTGTGCTGGCTTGTCCGCTCGACCGCAAGCAGTTGGTCTTCGAAAATGGCTTTCGAATCGTGGAGCAAGCGCCCGATCAGGGTGCTTTTGCCGTCATCGACGCTGCCGGCCGTAATGAAGCGCAGGAGCTCGCTCTGATCAAATTCAATTCGATTTATCGGTTGCATTTAAAAATCCAAGAACTTCCTAACCACAGAGAACGCAAAGGTCACAAAAAGATAACTCGGTTCATTTCCGAAATAGTTTCCTCTGCGAACTTTGCGTGCTTTGTGGTGGTCAGTTGATTCGTGTCAGAAATACCCTTCCTTTTTGCGCAACTCCATGGACGCTTCCGAAGTCTGATCGTCCATGCGCGTTGCGCCACGCTCGGTGATTCTCGTCGCCGCGGTTTCGGTGACAATCTCGTCCAGCGTCGTCGCGGTCGACTGCACCGGGCCGGTGCAGGTCATATCGCCAACGGTCCTGAAGCGCACGGAAAGGGTTTCGACCCTTTCGCCATTCTTCGGTTGTGCCAGTTCGGAGACCGGCATCAAACCGCCGGCCCGGCGGATCACTTGGCGATAATGCGCATAGTAGATGCTCGGGATATCCAGCCGCTCCTTGGCGATGTAGCGCCACACGTCCAATTCCGTCCAGTTGCTGATCGGGAAAACGCGGATGTTCTCGCCCGCATGGACCCGCGTGTTGTAGAGATCCCAAAGTTCCGGACGCTGGTTCTTGGGGTCCCACTGGCCGAATTCATCGCGAAAGGAAAATATCCTTTCCTTCGCCCGGGCTTTTTCTTCGTCCCGCCGCGCGCCGCCGATGCAGGCGCCAAAACCAAATTCCTCTATCGCATCAAGCAGGGTGACCGACTGATGAGGGTTGCGGCTTTCATCGGGAGTTTTCAGGACGACTCTTCCGCGCGCCATGGAGTCCTCCACGGAGCGCACGATGAGACGCTCACCCAACTCCGCCGCTCTCCGGTCGCGAAATTCGATCACTTCGGGAAAATTGTGGGCAGTGTCGATGTGCAGCAAGGGAAAAGGAAACCGGGCGGGCCGGAATGCTTTCTCGGCCAAACGCAGAAGCACCAGGGAGTCCTTACCGCCGGAAAACAGCAGAGCCGGATTCCTGCATTCCGCAGCCACTTCCCGCAGAATGTGAATGGACTCGCTCTCCAGAGCCTCCAAATGAGTGAGCGCGTGACGTCCGTACCTCGCGTTGGCCGGCACTGGAGACTTAAACCCGAATCCCGATGCCGGCGGTAACAAGCCGCTTGCTTCGAAGTTTGCGATTGCTTCCATTAACAACTCCTTAACCCACACTAAATCCTGGTGAATCTTCTTCGCGCGCCGAGTATATTTGTCGGCCAGAGTGCCCGGCAGGTGTGAACCAATCCAACGAATTGCTTAGGCCAACCACTTTCCCGATCACGATCACAGCGGGAGACTTAAGGTGAGCGGCCTTGCCGACGATATCGACAAGAGTGCCGGTCACGGTCTCTTGAGCCTGAGTCGTGCCCCAACGAATCACCGCAGCCGGTGTTTCGGCAGGCAGCCCATGGTTCAGCAGCTCGGTGGTAATGTGCGGCAGATTTTTCAGCCCCATCAGGATCACCAGCGTATCGACGGCACTCGCCAGCTTGCCCCAGTCGACGGCGGGCCGCGCCTTCCACATCTCGTGGCCCGTGACAACGGCGAAGGAGGACGCGAACTTCCTGTGGGTCAGCGGAATGCCGGCATACGCGGGCACCGCGACGGCGGAGCTGACCCCGGGAACGATCTCGAACAGAATATCTGCTTCGGCGAGCGCCTCCGCCTCTTCGCCGCCCCGCCCAAACACGAAGGGATCGCCACCCTTAAGCCGAACCACGTCATAACCAAGACGGGCGTACTCGATAAGGACTCGGTTGATTTCTTCTTGAGCGATGCAGTGGCGTCCTGCCTGCTTCCCAACAAAAATCCTGATGGCCGCAGGAGACGCCTCTTCCAGAAGCACAGGATTGACGAGCTGATCGTATACGATCACCTGAGCGCCGCGCAGCAATTCTAATCCCCGTACCGTCAGAAGTCCTGGATCTCCCGGCCCGGCGCCGACGAGATAAACTTTCCCTACGCGCATAAACCAGCCTCCAACGTTTCGAGCAGAACTTTCTTCGCTTCTTCCGCTCGCCCCTCTCGGATCAAGCGACGAAAATCTCCCTTCAAAGCTTTGTTCCAGACCGTGCCGCTCACGGACACAGATTTTTCTCGCAGCTGGCGGCGGGCTTCACCGGCGACTTGCACGAATCGCGCATAGTCCGCTGTGAAGTAATCCTCCAGCTCTTCGCGGATCGCGCGTGTCGCCGCCGGACTCGCTCCACCGGTCGAAACCGCAACCGCCAGATCTCCGCGCCGAATCACCCCGGGCAAAATGAAATCACAATGAGCAGGATCATCGGCCGAGTTGATCCAGATGCGCCGCGACCGCGCCTCGCGGAATGCTGCGGCATTAATCTCCGGGTCATCCGTCGCCGCAAAGACAAGCTCGCAGTCCACCAAATCTCCCCATTCGTAAGCCCGCTCCACGTGACGTATCGAGCCCTGGGCAAGCAAATCTCGCAGCCCCTCGGCAATCGTCGGGCTAATAACCGTCACACGCCCTCCCACTGCTAAAAGTTCTTCGACTTTCCTTTCAGCCACCGCCCCGCCGCCGATCACGAGACAGCGGCGTTCCGTCAGTTCGATAAAGATCGGATAATAGCCCATCTCAAATCACCGCGCTGTCAGCAAAGTCCCGCCCGGAGCTGACTCGCTTTGCGCAAACTGTCTTCTCACTCTTGCCTCCGCCTGTAGTAAGATTCAGCCGGCCGCAAAACCGTGCTCTGGCGCCCGCCAAAAAAGAGGTAGAGAAGATAGGCGTCGATCATGATCACCGAAAGCCATATGCTGTAGGCCGCTGGGCCCCGGAGTAATTGAAGCACAATCAGAACCCTGGATAATCCGAAGCCGACGATCCAAGCGTCAAAGCTCATGCAAATCCGCCTGAAGGTTTCGACGGGCATATGCCGAATGAGATAGGCGCCCAGCGGAATCCCAATCGCCACGCTGGGAAGAATCGAGGCGAGAATTTGCGTGCTGCTCGTACTATAAAGCCCCAACCAGTAGTAGGCGATGGCGGTCAGAGATGACTCAGCCACCCTGATGAGTCCTAAAGAGGCGCGAAACTCTTCTTTCACGTAGCCTTGATTATTGAACAGCAAGGCCAACGGAGGACCGGAGATCGTGGTCAGTGAATAAAGGATTCCTACGCCTGCGCCAAAAGGCACTCCGATCAGCCGCTCGGAGTGAATCGGCCGCCTCACTCCCGCTGCCTGGAGAAGGATCAAAGGCAGCACCACGGCATAGGTGAACAATTTGAGCCATTCGGGGTTTGCTCTGGATAAGAGTTGGCTGCCCACGCCGACGCCAAAGATAAGCCCTGCAAGTATAGGAATCACTCGCTTCCAGGCGAGCGGCACGCTCTTTCTATTGATGAATAAAAGATAGCCGTTGAGCGCGACCTCCACTAACACAAGCGCAGGATTCAAGATCCGGTTGGCGTAGAAAATCAGCGCCACCGGCACCGTGATCGACGAGAAGCCGTAACCCAGGCCTCCGTTCACCACCGCGGCCAAAAGGGTCACGGCAGTCAGAGTTATCAGTCCAGGATCGTTGAACATCTCGAATCACTTTCCGTCCGTTTGAGCTTTGGCCGTTTTCAAAACGTCGCTGCTGACGTGAAGGCCGCATTCTTTGGTATCCGGATTTTCCCACCACCAGCGGCCAGCGCGGAGATCCTCGCCTGGCTTCACCGCCCGCGTGCACGGCGCGCAGCCGATGCTCGGATAACCTTGGTTATGGAGTCGATTGTAGGGAACGTTATGCTCGCGAATGTAGTACCATACCTGGTCGTAGCTCCAATCCACCAACGGGTTAATTTTGACAATCTGACCATGCTCTTTGTCCAGCTCGATCTTGCGCACCTCGGAGCGGGTCACCGCCTGCTCGCGGCGCAACCCAGTCATCCATGCGTTTAATTCTTTCAACGCCCGTTTGAGCGGCTCCACCTTGCGAATGCCACAGCACAGCTTGCGGAGCTCCACCGAGTTGTAGAACAGGTTAAGCCCGTGGCTACGGACCATGTCTTGAACTTTCTCGGCATCGGGGAAATAGACTTCCACGCTCACCCCATACCGCTGCCGGATCGCATCCATGCAGTCATAGGTTTCCTGATTGAGCCGGCCGGTATCCAAGGTAAAGATGCGAAAATCCGCTCCGCGCATGCGATGCATCATATCGATCAGGACCGACTCCTCGGCTTGAAAGGAACAGGCCAGCGCTAGCTTCGGTGAAAACTTGTCGAAGGCCCAGCGGAGGATTCCCTCGGTGGGAAGTTGTTCCAAAGCATCAATCGTTGCCGTCGAGGTTGCTTGCTGAAGGTTTAACAATGCCATTTTTTCGCCCTTTCCAGTCAGTCGTTCTGCAGATTGCGCATCAACTCGCCTAGGCCGAGCGAACGAGACGTTTTGATACGAACGTTCAGTCGCTGGCGCGGATCTGGATTGCGCTCCAAGGTAATATCCGCGTCGCCGAAAAGAGTTTTCGCCACAGACTCGACCGCGGGTTTTATTTCTTCGAAGGACTCGTCGGTATTCGGCGCAGCCAACCGATCATTGATGGATATCAACGCCTCGTTGCCGGGCAGTTTTCCAGCGCGGAGCGCAACACCGTGCGGATTTTTTCCGGGTTGGAGCCGCTAAGCGGCGACTTCTGACTATAGAGAAGCCCCCGACGATTGTCCGTCTCATCGATGCTCACATTGGCATCGTTGGCAACCAGCACGATCCCCGGCCCCGCTTGCATGTGACTATAGTCGGCCACGTCGTGGTAGACGCCGTCGGTAGCTTGAATCCAGCCATGAAAAAGATCGATAAAATCCGTCAGTGGCGGGTTGTTAGGATCCGTCGCGAAGAATTTTACATTGATCTTTTGCAGTTCCATCTTTGCTCCAAGACGCTATGCGCTCGGTTGAGCGGCGGTCGTTATCTTGACCGGACTTTCCACGGCGCCGCGCACCTTGTTGTGGCAGTCGTGAGCCGCGTCGATAAACAGCTGCGCTTCCTGCAACAGTTGAACCGCGCGATCCGCGTCGGCAGATTTTGCCGCGCCGATAAATTCCTTGGCCTTGAACAAATACTCGGCGAATTTTCCACCAGCGTATTTGTCCCAGAAGAGCTGCGTATCGTAAAAACGGCTGGTGAATTCCGCGAGAATCTGCTGTTCATCCTCGGAGATACCGGGATTCTGGGTCTTCACCAGACCTTGCGCCGCGCGGAGCATAGAGGCATACGCCGTCTTGACAGCGTCCTGGGGACGTCCGCCGTCCAAGAGCAATTGGGCCTCGAACAATTCGCGTTCGCTCGCTGCCAGCGCAAACTCCGCTTGGCTGACGACCTCACCCGCACATTCTCCGGTTCCCATATCGGTCAAAGTAAACTCGCGCGGATCTCCCCAATCGGTGTAGTACGACGGGCCCACCTCGTGCGCGGGTATTTTGGTTAAATCCTCCAGCAGGTCTTTAATCTCCTTCTTGCCAATCCGTCGAACAAAATCCTGAAAGCTCTCATCCCTCAACCGCCTGCGCACGTAGTATTCCGTGATCGACAGCACCGCCTCCGGTACTCGTTTGGACGGCACCGCCCCCACGGCCACGCCGTATTCCCCCGCGTTGTCGCGGAATTTGCCGCCGAGGATCACCTGGAAGTGCGGCACCTGGAAACCCTTAACGTTGCGGTTGATGCCATAGAAGCCGATGTCGGCGACGTGGTGTTGGCCGCATGAGTTAAAGCAGCCGCTGACTTTGATGCGCAGGTTCTTCACCGCTTGATCCAGCTCCAAGCTCTTTTCACTCAGGCGATAACGCAGCTCGCGCGCGAGGCCGCGCGAGGAAGCGATGCCCAACTTGCAGGTGTCGGTGCCGGGGCAGGCGGTAACGTCGACGATGGTGGCCGCGTCCGCCGCACCCAGACCGATCGCCCGAATGGCACGGTAAAACTCCGGAAGATCCGCCTCGCTCAACCAGCGGAAGAGAATATTTTGCTCTACCGTGGTGCGGAGCGTGTCCTTAACGAATCGCCGCGCGAGGTCGGCGAGCGCGCGCAACTGCTCGGCGCTGGCGTCGCCGAGAGGCAAGGTCACGGTGGCGGCCACATATCCCGGCTGCCTCTGCTTGTAAACGTTGGTAGCGTACCAGGCCTCGAATCCCTCGGGCCGCTCGCTGCCGTTCAAGCTCACTCCAGCCTTGAGCGCTTCTTCCATCTGCTCATTGACCGTGGCGAGATGGGCCGTCCAGCGAGGATCAGGAGAAAGCTTCTGCCGCTCTTCGAGTACTAGCCGGCGGAATTCGTCAATGCCGAGATTGGCGATCAAAAACTTGATCCGCGCCCGCGCGCGATTGCGCTTTTCGCCGAGGCGGGCGAAGACCCGGGAAATCGCCTGCGCCATCGGCAGGAATTCTTCCTCAGGCAGAAATTCATCGAATAGCTTCGCTTTATACGGAACCGAGCCGAGGCCGCCACCCACGTAGAATTCGAACCCTCGCTTCTCCTTGCCATCCACGATCTTCGTCTTAGCGATGGCGCCCATGTCATGCATGGTTACCAGCCCGCAAGGATGCTGTTGGCAGCCTGAAAAAGCGATCTTGAACTTGCGGCCAAAGTCCTGCGTATCGGGATGGCCCATCATGAACTTCGAGCAGGCTTTGGCGTAGGGCGTCGTATCGAATGCTTCGTCGCGGCAAATGCCGGCCAACGGGCAGGCCGTCACATTGCGCACGACGTTGCCGCAGGCCTCGCGGCTCGTGATTCCGACCGCGGCCAGGCGCCGCATGAGCGACGGCGTGTCGTCGATATGAACGAAATGGAATTGGACATCTTGGCGCGTTGTGATGTGCGCAACCCCGTCGGCGTATTCCTCGGAGAGATCGGCCAAGGTCTCCAGCTGTTCAGGCGTTACGCCGCCGAAAGGTATTTTGATTCGCATCATACCGGGCGCGTCCCAGAGCGTGTCAGGCCCTTTGATAACCTCGGCAGGCAGTTTGAGTTTCTGCACGCGCTTGCCGTCGTGGCGCTGCCCGTTGTCGTAGCGTTGCCCGTAGATACCGCGCCGCAACCGCGTCTCGGCAAAGACCTTTTCGTCGATCTTGCCTTGCTTGCGGAGTTTCATTTGCTGCTCGAAGATGTCGATCTCGCGTGCCAGCTCCGGTACCATTTTGCCGGCGAGTTTTTCTTTCCAAGTCAGAGCTTTCTCCATCGCTCTCTCTCCTTTGCGCGGCAGCGTTTATTTCATTCAAACAAAGTTATCCGATTTATTTGGTCGGAAATATGGTTAAAAAATTTTTTCGCTCAAATGTAATACATCAGCGCTTGGGCCTCGGGCTTACACAGGTCCGCAAGGGTCGTCTCATCGAGGATCTGCTCCATAGCCTTTACCCCTCTAGCCCACGTTTCGATCAATCGGTGCGTTACGGGAGATAACGTTCTCCCATTCGTGTCGGGCCTTAGATCGATTCCGACCAGCGGCCCCTCGAGCACATGCAGCACCTCTCTGACGGTGATGTTCTCAGGCGACCGCGCCAATATATAACCACCGGCGGGCCCCCTCGAGCCATGAACCAGCCCTCCACGTTTTAGCAAAACCATGATTTGACCGAGGTACTCCGACGGTATGTTTTGGTTCTTCGCAATCTCTTTTACCTGTACCGCTCGCCGGAGCTTGTAATTCTCCACCAGCTCAGCCAAAGCCAACAGACCGTAATGGCCTTTCGAACTGACTTTCATGAATCGCCGGCCCTTTCCAAAAAGTACCTGATCCTAAGTAAGCTAATTGGAATTGTCAAGAACCACGAGTAACTATATTTCTTGGCGATTTCAACTCCCGCTCGGTATTATTTTCTTTCCGGGTCAAGTAGCTAATTTCAAAGGTGTTTTTTTCAGTTGCTTGAGCCGGTCAATTGACACTATATTTTGGCGAAGTTCCCGCGAATTGGGAGGTTAGTATATGACACGGCGTATGGCAGTCGCTATTAGAAGCCTACCCATTATCTTTGCGTTCTTTGCGGTCAGTCGTAATTTGCTCGCCGCGTCAAGCGAGGTCATCATCACGCACGCGAGCATGAGCACGACTGCGATTCCTCTGTGGGTTGCGCAGCGCTTGGACCTCTTCGGCAAATACGGAGTGAAGTCGAAAGTCGTTTGGGTGCGGAGCAACCCGGCGCAGATTGCGACGTTGGCTTCGGGCGACACGCAGATCGCTTACGGCGGCGCAACGACGGCTCTCGCTGCTGCCGTGGGTGGCAAGGAACTGAAAATCATCGCGAGCCTCAGCAGCCGTGAGAATCTCGACCTCGTGGCTCGACCCGGCATCAACAGCCCGAAAGAGCTGCGCGCTAAGCGCTTCGGCATTCAGAGCATCGGCGGCGGCGTGTGGAAAACGGCGACGGTTTGGCTCGAACACTTCGGCTTGGATGAAAAGCGCGACAACATCCAGATGATCGTCATCGGCGATGTCACGGTGCTGAGCCAGGCTTTGGAAACGGGACGAATCGACGTCACCGTCGTGCCCGGATTTCTGAGCCGCAGGCTCGCCGAGAAAGGGTTTGTGGTTTTGGGAAGGTGTGATCAGGTGAGACTCCCGTCCGTCGGGATGGCCGTCGTTGTAGATAAAGCCTATCTGCAGCAAAGCTCGGATACACTCCAAGACGTCGTTAAAGCGATCACCGAAGGCATGGTCTTTATCGCCAACTCGAAGAATAAGCCCGCAGTAATCGATACCATCATCAAGCAGTTCAAACTCAGCGACCCAGCGGCGGCTGAGGGCGCCTATCAAGATGTCCTGAACCTCGTTCGGCTCGAGGATTACCGCAAACCTTACGTCTCCATCGATGGGCTGCGCATCCTGCAGCGACTGATGAAAACGCAAAATCCGCGCATCGGCGACATCAAAGTAGAGAATCTCGTTGACTCAAGCGTGGTGAAGAAAATCGACGAAAGCGGCTTCTTCGAAAAGCTCTACGCCGAGTACGGCGCCAAATAGTTTCTTCAGTTCGTTACTTGACGTTCGAACGAATGTCACCTTGATAGGCCTCGCCCACCACGCGGCGCAAGGAGTGAAACTGGATTCGCCGAAACAATGATCAACAGCCCGTCGCGAGCGAACGGAGATTCCGTGTTCTCGCGACCTAAAGGAGAGTCGATCATGCGACCTCATCTTCAACGGCACGTTGCAAAATTGCTTCTCGATCGGTCCTTTGGTAAGCCGGGCTCGCACGCGATTCAATAGCATTTTTTCACCTGTAAAGATTATCGATAAAACCAGACTCGTCCAGTTCGCGGATAATTCCCATTTCGACGAACTCTTCCGGCTTTGATGCCTTTGCAATCTTCGGGATGCTGTCCAGGACCGTCTTGACTCCGGCCAGCGTCGGATAGGGCTTCCTAGCATAGAGCGTGTTGACGTTTTCTTCGTATTGAGATTCCAGCACTTGATGTTCGTTAATACGCAAGTACTTGCCCATGAGTTTAAGACCCTCTTCCTTGCGGCTCTTCATCTGCTTTGTGCCATCGATGATGGCTTTGGCATAATTCACTATCGCTCTTCGATTGCGCCCAAGAAAAGAGCGCGTCGTCGCGACGGCCGTATGCTGGTATTCGACTCCCGAGAGAGCTAGGTCCAAGAGTTGCCGGTGACCAAGCTGTTTGAGATACATCGCTTCGCCCAAACTGTAAGCACCCGCTTGAACGATTCCGTTGTTGAGCGCGCCGACGCGGATGGCACTATCTCCCAGCGCTAAGATCGTCACGTCTTTTTCCGGATCGAGACCCAGCTTGGCGAGAGCGAAGCGCAGCGCGAAATCGGATGAGGAGCCCAACGTGCTCACTCCCATCTTTTTGCCTTTTAGCTGAGCGGGATGGCTGATGTCTTTGTGCGCGACGAGATAAAAAGGCATGGTATTGATCAGACCGATAAACATGACTACGTCGCTGCCGCCCAAAGCTCCCAAGACAAACAGCGGCCCGGCTGCGTGGATAATATGCGCGTCGCCGGATACGAGAGGCACGACGGATTTTGCCCCGGGAATATTGCCGACTATTTCCGCGTCGAGGTTGTACTTCCGAAACAGTCCAAAATCCTTCGCAGCGAGCAGCACCATGTGGCTCGACGCCAAGCTGCCGAAGCCAACGCGGATCTTGTCCTGGGCGTGCGCCGTGCTGCTCAAGCAAAGCACGATGAGCAAAACATAATGGCTCAT
>VBKE01000277.1:2779-12454 GCA_005879605.1 Deltaproteobacteria bacterium | reverse complement strand
AGCTCGAGAACCTGTTGGGTTCCTTCAATACTGAGCTTTCCCCCACGAACAAGACCCGTCCGAACAAAAGCGTCGTAGCTCGGCTGAAGATGCCGCTCGTCAACCTGAACTCTATTCTTAAAAATCCGCAGGGCTTCATCTCGATTCTTCGGATCGAGCAGCCAGTCTATGGCCGAGATACTCGCTCGCAGGTAACGGACCAGCGTCGCCTCGTTCGCTTTTGCCCAGTCTCGGCGCGCGCCGCCGGACGTAGCGGGAAAATCGGGAAAGTGCTCCGCCAGAGTCGTCAAGCGCGGAAACCCCTGCGCGATCGCTTCCAAGCTCAATGGCGGATTGAGAAATGTGCCTTGGGCCCTTCCCTCTTTGACTGCGAGAAAGCGATTTTCTGCGCCCCCGAGGTTCGGCAGCGTTTTATAGGCTTCGGGGGACAAGCCGTTTCGGGCAAAGGCCTTCTGAAAAAGCAGCCAGTAACCGGTCGTCGGGCGATCCAACGCGATGGTCTTGCCCCTAAGATCCTTGATAGAGCGGATGTCCGGCGCAACGACGAAGTCAAAAATCGGCCGCGCTATCGTCATGAAGATGAAAAGATCTTTGCCATCTTCCGTGGCCTGTATAAAGTGGTCAGCGGCCTGATGCGTAATATGATAAGTGCCTGCGGCAAGCCCATCGAGCTGCCTGCCGGAATCCCCAGTCACGACAATCTCAATCTGCAGTCCCTCGCGTTGAAAATAACCCTTTTCTTCCGCGACAAAGAGCGGCCAGTTGTTCGCCGACTGACTGATCACCGCGACCCTCAGTGATTCAGCAGGAGCCAGCCCAGCCACAGAGAGACACGCAAGAGTTGCAACAGACCCGAGCAGAATAGCTGAATGTTTCATGCAGAGCTCCTCAGCGAGATGCGAACCGAACCTAACGCAATGCAGCATATCCCGTCAATGCGGTGTCTTTTCCCAAAGCTTCGGAGTCAACCACACGTTTCGCGTTTTCTTGTTGCCTCGGAATTGCCATCGTCATATCTTGTGGCATCTCAACAACACTAGTGAGGTCGCCATGCCGTATTTGAACGTGAAAGACGCCGATATCTATTATGAAGTCCACGGTGATGGTCCGCCGCTTCTCTTTTGCAGCGTGACCGGCTGCGATCATCAAGCCTGGAAGTTTCATCAGGTGCGAGAGTTTTCCCGCGATCACAGAGTGATTCTATTCGACTACCGCGGCACGGGTAAATCGAGCAAGACGGTACAAAGATATTCCATCAAAATGTTTACCGATGATGCCGCCGCGCTGCTCGATCATCTAGGGGTGGAACAGGCGATCGTTTGCGGTCACTCCATGGGCGGGGTCGTGGGCCAGCTCTTGGCTTTGGACCATCCAAAGAAAGTCAAGAAACTCATCCTTGCCTCCAGCGGTTCGTCGCATCCAGGGGCCCACGGCATTCCGTTTGCCATGTGCCGCGACATGATTCGGAAAGGCTTCGAAGGCTACATTCGCGAGCACACGACAGAAACCGGGTGGACCAAAGAATTCGTCGCCGCGCATCCTGACCTGATCGAAACGTTCCTTCAAGTTAGGATATCCGGGATCGCCCCACTAGAGAACTATCTTCACTTCGTGCTCGCTCGCCAAGAACACGATCACGCCGATCGTTTGAAAGAGATCCGTGTTCCGACTCTCGTCCTCGTCGGCGATGACGAACATCATGGCGCAGCCGACCGAACCCATTGGGACGCCGCCCACCATCTCGCCAGCGAGATCCCGAATGCGAAGCTCGTCATCCTGCCTGGGGAGGGACATCATTATCTAGCGACGAATCCGGACGCGGCTCACAAAGCGATTCGAGAGTTTATCGGATAGAAAACCGATGTTGGTTTTATACAGAGAGTCGCCGTCAGTTAGCTTCTTCCACCACCATCGCAACCGCCTCGCCCCGCCAATGCCAGCGCGGCGATCCCCTCGCCGGTGACGGTGAGAGTCGAAGTCGTGAAGTAGACGGGCTCGCGCCCTTTTTTCCAATCGAGCACCCGCAAAAGCCCGCTGCCGTGCCCTTAACAAAAGTGCGGCGCGTGACAGTCTCCCGTTTACCCTGCGACACATTCAGGAAGTCCGCCGATTAAATCGGGGGTCCAGTCCCAGTTTCGTCTAGATTCCCGATAGAAGCATTCGGAAACGACAACTTTTAGAGGTCTGGGAATAGCTCTTACGCAGTAAGCTGCGGGAATTTAAACCCGCAGAGATTAAAATGATCGCAGACACACCGAGGATTCCTCGAAAGCTCCGGAAACCGTAATCCAAGGAGTTTTTCCGTCACCTGCGTCGGACCTTAATTATCAGTTTCTAAAAGCTCGACGCATTTCTGAGAACAGGGTCGGCAAATCTGCCAGACTAGCATTTTGAGGGAGTGAAACGGGTCAATATCGCCCTAATCCTATTGGTAACAACCCGGTAAAGATTGGAACATTCTTTCCTAGGAAAGCTACGGCTGGTCAGGCACGGGTTCTGCAATTAGTCCCAATTGGTTGATGCGACGATCTGATCACCCCATTTGGTCACCATGGGTATCAGAGAGCAAGGGGTGAAACCGGCAACCATCGTTGCCAGTTTTTTTTCAGCCCTCGGATAATTGGGTGAAATGAGTACGACCGGATCACAGTTGGGACGTCTAATTATCGCGCATGGCGTAAAAACTTTTTCCAGGGAGGAGTGAATATGAAATTGGTAGAAACAGATCTAGAAAGGCCGAGTTTTTGGCAGCTTGTTTTTTCACAGAGCAAAGTTAAT
The DNA here is from genome assembly GCA_005879605.1 of Deltaproteobacteria bacterium. GTDB lineage: Bacteria > Desulfobacterota > Binatia > UBA9968 > UBA9968 > DP-1. The sequence continues at coordinate 9,676 of VBKE01000277.1, read as the reverse complement.
GGCGCGCTCTACAATGATGAGGAATTGCCCGGTCAAAATTGGAATTGGCCGAAAGACACGTATCTCCAGCGGCGCCTTCGCCAGACCCGATGGTACCGCGCGGCTGACAGAGCTGATCTCAGCTATTAATAGTTTGCCGCCTCCCCGCGCTGCCTCCTTCAGCTCCCACGGGAAGAGCGGCGCCACTGAAGCCGCCCATCGCATTCAGTGGCAAAAGGGCCAGGCTCAAAAAGCCTGGCCCTTTTTTCCAAAACCTCCAAATGTGGGGTGACACGGTTCCTAAAGATACGCTCCTGCTTGACAATACTGGGCCAGAAATTCTTACGATTTCTGGATCGAACCAAGTTCAACCTTCGCACACTGCTAATTCCGACCACTTTGGAAGGTTGAAAGGCCGGGCTGATAAAGCTCGGGCCTTTTTTTTACATAGTGTTTGCTCGCGGAATCTTTATTGGTTGTGTCCCCAATTGCTTCTTGTCAAACGACAACTTCGCTAGCAAGGTCATGAAGTGGTCATCAGCCACGATACACACAATTCATTGCTTATTTGGTCGCAGATTTGTTACTTTCCTTCCCATCCGGTTTCGCGCTAGTACTTGGATTTTTCTGGTTCTTTGCCGCAGTTTTAGTCTTTATTTTGAGCCGAGCCAGAGAGGTGGCAATGAGCTTTCCCTCTTTTTCTGAGTAAGTAACCCTCACCCTCTCTCCCGTCTTCAACACTTCAAGCGAGTCTTTGGCTGCGTCTTGCGTAACAAAGCTTTTTTCTCCGTTCGTGCCTTTGACGTCGACGGTGCCGGCTTTTGCATCCAAAGACATTACTTCACCCTTGAAGCGCTGCCGGGTTGGCGTTTGCGTCTTGTTCTCCTTAGAAGGCGACGTCTTCTTGTTCGGCGTACTGTCCGCGCCGAATCCCGGACTGGTAAAGACGAGAAATGCCAGCAGGATTGCCATTGAACGGTATTGCATCGATCAACTCCTTTTTATTCTTTGACGCTGTGGGTAGCCCTTTTGTTCCCAGAATTAACTAACCAACTCTTTTTTCCACTTGGTCATTACGGCTTGCCGGCGCTCCGCGCTAAGTTCCGCGGCTGGCGGAAATTTATCGCGCCACTCAAAGGGACGGCACGCATCGATCCCATCATACCGAAAGGGCAAAAAGGCTTCAGCTCCCGAATGGTCATCGACGTCTTTGTAACCAAACCGAATGTCCTTTCGTCCCGTCAAGCTGCAGTCTGTTTTATAATTCTTGAGGTGAATTGTTACAAGCGATCTTCGACCGGCTTGACTTTAAATTGCTACACACACGAGACAACCAGGCGGTGAGCACATTTTCAGTATTTTTTTATTGCTATGCCTCTACGCCGATCGCGACGCAAGAAAGAGTGTTCGTGGGGCAATTCGTAACCAAGCCCAGCAGCCAGTCGGATATCGTCGACTACAGCTTCCTTCGCGCGGCTTTAAAAAAGATCAACGAGATTTACCAGTACCTAACTGAGCGAAAGGACCGGCCGCATAGACGACGCGGCCGCCCACGATCGTCAGCAGTGATTCGATCTTAGGGATCTGATCATCCGGCACAGTCAAATAGTCCGCGTTCAACACGGCCAGATCGGCGAGTTTGCCGACTTCAATCGAACCCTTGCGAGCTTCGTCAAACGTGAGCCAGGCGCTGCCGATCGTATACATGCGCAGCGCTTCTTCGCGGCTGACGTTCTGGCTTCGATCTCTGATCGACGTACCAGCGACTGTTTTTCCGGTAACCAACCACCACAAGGAAAGCATCGGCGAATAGTTGGCCGAGCGAAAGCCGTCGGTCCCCGCGCCAAGCGGCACGCCCGAATCGATCATCGTGCGGAGCGGTGGCGCGTTGCGCGCCTTTGGCTCGCCCCAAAGCTCGACATTGAGTTCTCCCGTCAAAACCATGCGGTCCTGAACCGAGATTCCCCCGCCAAGTTTCTTGATGCGCGCGATGGTCTCGGGGGTCGCGTCTTCGAGGTGGGCAAACACAATGCGCTGGCGCGAAAACGGAACTTCACGATTCATTTCCTCGATGATATCGAGCAGTTGCCTCGCGGTTTTATCGTGTGTGGCGTGCAGATGAAAATTATAACCCTCCTCGGCGAAAAAACGCACGAGCTTGCGAAACTTCTCCTTAGCGGCGGGCTGAATCGTGATTCCCTGCGGGTTCGATAGGACATCGCCATCGCCTGTACCGCGGATGAGCGTCTCGCCAAAGCCGGCGAATCGAAACATGTCATTATTCACGAGTTGCTTCACTTCGCTGGCTGCCCTTCGTAACTGCTCCAACTCGTCTTCCGGATCGTTAGGCGCAACGTAATAGTTGAGCCGCAGGGTGAGTTGCCCGCTGCGCGCCATTTCGGCCAGCAATCTTCGCTGGGCAAAAGTAATCCCGCTGGTATGCAAGTCGTCCACCGACGTAACGCCCAGGCGATTCAGTTCGCGAAAACAATCGCGAAAACTCTGCCACATCCCGTCGAATGAAGGAGCGGGTATCTTATTATAAGCGTATTCCCATGCCGACATTCCTTGCAGAACTCCGGTCGGTTCACCCGTCGTCGGATTGCGCCCAAACCTGCCTCCCGGAGGGTCCGGCGTTTGCCGATCGATCCCGACTGCGGCGAGCGCCGCACTGTTCAGCACGGCCGCTTGTCGTAGATATTGGACGTAAACCGGATGCTTCGGCGCAACGGCATCCAATTCCGCACGTGTGGGCGGGCGTCGTTCAATGAACTGTGACGGCACCCATCCACCACCGACCACGATCCATTGGCCGGCCGGCTGGGACTTAGCCGTAGAGGCGATTTGCTTGAGCCCATCCGCCAGAGAGCGAGTAAACTCCCAGTGCAGTTCGAAATCCCAGGTCGACCCGGCGACGCTGGCATGGATGTGCGAATCGATGAGCCCCGGGATCACGGTCCGGCCGCCCAGGTTCACTACGCGCGTCCCCGGCCCCGTCCATAGGCGCGCCTCTCGTTCAGTTCCAACGGCGGCAAAGTGGCCGTCTTTGATCGCGAGCGTCCGATGGATCGCAAATTTTGGGTCGACGGTAACGATTTTCCCGTTGATGAGAACTAAATCCGCCGGGCTTCGCACGGCAAGAGACCGCGCAAAATCCGGTTCATGACCGACGCAAGAGACTAAGACAACCGCCAACAATAAAAAAAAGACACGTTGCGGCATGCTTGCGTTCTAGCCTATCGCAGCATGAATTTGAAGCCTCCTGCGATTATGGAAGTGCGCGTTGATGTTTTATATTCCGCTCGACGATACCGATAACGCTCTTGAAAGAAACATTGGCTCTGATGTTGCGTTGTACAAAAGATTGAAGCTATATTCCGACAAATCCGACTGTCAGGCAGCGTTACTGCGGACGACGAGGCGACGATGAAACCCGTTCAACTCTTCTGCTGGCATTTCATGGCCTATCCTTACCTCTCCAAGAATTTTGACGAGCTATACGGATCGGGTTGGGTTACAGTCCCCAACAGCTTGTGGGATAACGCCAAAGCCCGCGGACTGTATCAGGAGTACATCGATCAACTTGCATACGCGGATGAGTTGGAATTTGACGGCATGGTGCTGAACGAACACCATCAGAATATCTATGGCTTGATGCCGTCACCCAACATTATCGCCTCGGCACTGACGCAAAGAACGTCGCGCGGGAAAATAGTCGTGCTCGGCAATCTTCTGCCTTTACACATGAATCCCATGCGCGTGGCCGAGGAGTACGCCATGCTCGATCAGATGAGCAATGGCCGATTGATCGCCGGCTTCGCCCCCGGCGGCGGGCCGGAGACTTTCAATTACGATGTGCCTTCCGCGAATACCCGCGAGAAATTTTGGGAGGCGGCCGATCTGATCGTGCGCGCCTGGACCGAAGACGGTCCCTTCGCCCACGAAGGCCGTTACTTTCCGCTCCGATATGTGAATCTTTGGCCCAAGCCGCTGCAGAAACCGTTTCCGCCGGTCTGGATACCCGGCTCACGCAGTCCATCGACTTTGGTCGAAGTGGCCAAGCGTGGCTACTGCTACTTTCTCTCTTCCCGCACTCACGGAGGTGAGACTCACAAGGCGCAGCAGGAGTTCGCCGCTGTTCTTGAGCGCCACGGCGATCGATATCACCCTTTCCGATTCGGCATTCTCATGTCGGCTTATGTTTCGGAGACAGATCGGCTGGCTCGAGAGGAATGCGAAGAGGGCGTTTGGTATTTTTTGAAGAATTGTCTCAAGGGCCACCTGCGGCGCGAAGGCCGGCAACTGACCTTCGGCCCGGGCGTGCCGTACATCCCGGCACCGGCATGGAAGGAATATCTAAAAGGATATAAACCCGGCCGCAAATTACTAGGCGACGTGGAAAATTGGGAGGAGCTTGACGCCTCGCAGTCGATTATCGTCGGCAGTCCCGAGACGGTTTATCGGCGCATCTGGAAACTCATCGAACAAGCGAAAGTCGGAAATTTGCTGATTCAATTCCATATCGGTAACATGCCCGCCGAGCTCGCGCGCAAGAGCATGAAGATATTCGCTGAGAAAGTCGCGCCGCGTCTGCGCGAGGATTCGCTCAAACTCTTCCAGCAGCAATTTTCGGGCATCAACGTGGAGCACGCCGCGGAGACACTTCATTGAGCGGACGGGTCCTCGAAGTCAATCAACGTAAGGTTTGGCTACTTGAAGACGGCGATGACATGCCGTTGCTCTACTTGCATGGCTTCGCCGATGTCCACAGCGTGAAGGAAAGCTGGCTGCCCTTCCACGAACAACTAACTCAACGCGCGCATCTGATCGCTCCGGCTCATCCGGGCTGCGCACAAACCGACGAAAACAAAGATATCGATGTCATCGAGGATGTGGTTTTCCATTACCTCGAAGTGCTCGACGCCCTTGATCTTCGGAAGTTTGACTTGGTTGGAAGCTGCGTTGGCGGTTGGATCGCCGCGGAGATCGCCGTGCGCCACCCCGAGAAGATTCGCAAGCTGGTTTTGATCGGCGCCACGGGCCTCTTTGTCGAAAGAGCCTTAATTGGCGATGTCTTCATGATGGCGCAACCCGAGCGCGGTTCGAGCTACGCCGGACTGAGAAACATGCTTTTTGCGAATGCCGAACATCCGCAGGCTTTGGAGTTCTTTCCCGACGGTATGGGTGTACTCGAAGATGAGCTGCGGCGATATCAAATGCTGCGCTTTGGATCGCGAATCGGCTTCAAGCCACCCTATTTTTACAACCGCTCGCTCAAGAATCGGCTTCACCGAATCTCCGCACCGACTTTGGTAATTTGGGGGCAACAGGACAACATGGTTCCGCGCGCCCACGGAGAAACTTACGCCCGTTCAATCCCGAATGCCCAACCGCTCAAAGTAATCGAGCAAGCCGGCCACAGCGCGCCGGTGGAGATGCCTGAAGTTACCGCCCAGTTAGTATTAGATTTTCTTTCTCAGTAGCAGGATAGCACATAATCTGAAGCGGAGTTCATGGTTCGACGGACTCACCACGAACGGCACTGCAGCGGCCCGTTCGCACTGCGCTTGTCGAAGTTCGGGCGAGCCACGCCGCGCGCAAAACGAATCGGCAAGTGCATCTCATGCACGAGGCCTCTTCTATTTTCCCCAGATCTTTTTGACGAATCCCTCTTCTTCCAGTCGCTTCAAGTATCGGTCAGTAACGTAGCTCTTTGCGTCCACGCCGCGGGCCTTGGGATTCGTTTCGGCAAGCTGCGCGACGACGGCCTGCATAGCTTCCACCGACGGATAAGGCACGGGCTGAAGCTGATTAACGAAGTAATCGTAGCCCTCTTGTACGGCCTTAAGATTTTGCACACGGGTAAACTGAGCCAGGGCTTTCACCGAATATTCTTTCTCCGTTTTCAGAATCTTGATCGCCTCCAGATAGGCGCGTAAAAAATTGAGCACCTTTGCGTCCTGTTTATCTAAGTATCTCTTGCTTCCCAAAAGACCGGTGTTGAAAAACGGAATCCCCATCTTAACGGAATCCGCGATGACATTGAGCTTCAATCTTTCGGCCTCGATGCCGAAGGGCGCGTTCGCCACGGTGCCCTCGATGTTACCAGACATGATGGCGGCAATCCGCGACGGTTCATCGCCGATCTGCAGAATACTCACATCTTTCCCCGGGTCGATGCCCAGCCGCTTCAACAAGGCGCGCAGGCCGAAATCGGCCGAAGAACCGAACCGGCTAACGCCGAGTTTTCTGCCCTTTAACTGTTCCACGCTCTTAATCTCAGGGCGAGTCACCAGCTGGTAATTCAATTTATCGAGAAGGCCGAGAATATAAACGATGTCCGCTCCCTGGAGATTCGCGGCGGCGCCGGGAGCGCCGCTCAGCTGTGACAAGTCGAGACTTCCAGAGACGAGCACCTGAACGTTGGTCGAACCGCCGGGTATATAAATAATCTCCGGCGCTAGACCATACTTCGCGAACAACCCTCGATCTTTCGCGATGTACATGAGACCCGATTGAAGGCTTACGGAGCCCTGTCCGACACGGATTTTTTCCTGTGAATGAACCGGAAGAACCGGAACGAGCAACAGCGACGCGATAGTAAAAAACTGAACTTTTTTCATGGTGCCCTCCTATCACACTCAGAGCTTGAGCCGCAATTGCCATTGTCAACTAATGTCACCCCGATAGTCTCGTAATTTCTTCGCGTTTTGCCGTTGAAGCGCTTCACATGCTGTGCGATGCTTCACCAAGTCCCAGTTTTCTCTGCGACTGCGTCATTCGAAGAGCAAACCGTTCTGTGACGGCAGTCATGCCGACGTGGGATTTAAGGCCGAAGAAACCGCAAGCCAGGCAGAATAGATCGATTGGGTCTTTGACAATTAAGTCTCTCTGAAAATTTGACGTAAATAGGGAGGG
>VBKE01000277.1:0-2626 GCA_005879605.1 Deltaproteobacteria bacterium | reverse complement strand
GTGCGACGCATGGTTCATGAAGTTGTCGATCATTTCGGTCAGATCGACGCTCTGATCAACGACGCCGGAATCGTGCCGCATTTCAATTGGGGTATTCCACGCTGGCCCCGCGTCCGCCTTATGAGCAAAGATTTCTGGGACAGCGTAATTCAAACCAACCTCGGCGGCACCTTTCTCTGTACGAAATATGTCGTCCCCTTTATGGAGGAACGCCGCTCCGGAAATATCGTAAATCTCTGGGGCGGCGGGCGCGCCGAAAATCACGGTGCCGCCGCATACGTCGTCAGCAAAGACGCGATTCGGACTTTTACACGCTTCGTCGCCGAAGAGGAGCGCGAGTGGAATGTTTGCGTCGTCGCCTTCAGCCCCAAGCAAGCGATCGCCACCGAGGACGCGCCGGAAGAAGCGCGCAAGCGTCTTCCCGGACCCGAGATCCTCGGCAACGGCTTTGTGCTAGCCACTCAAGCTGGAATGGAACTCACCGGCAAAACAGTGGAACATCGGAATGGCAAGCTCGTTGTTGCGGATTAGCCGCTCGAACAAGGTCCATTATCCCAATACACCGCGGGATGATATCCGCTTACACTGCTGGATTGGCAGTGCTCGTGGGCCGGAACAGCCTTCACAATCTTTATAGATGGCGAATATTGCGTTCAGTTTTGCTATTGTTGACTTGAAAAGACTTAGGCTATACACCACCGGAATTGCGGCAGTAGACTTAATAAATTTTAGACGTTGCTCTCCATCGATGCAATATGGCTGATCTGTACGATCGACTGGACGAGATTCAGGGGATGACCGCATCACGCTTCCCAAGTCATATGCTGATTGCGATATATCGGGCGATGATCTCGTGACGGTAGATGCCGCCGAGGCCTGGTTTCGTAAGGTCAACTCGGAATTCGTCCGCGTTGCTCGCGAGCACCGATCTACGCAGATGGTAGGGAGGGTAACGCCTAACTTGGCGCTACAGCGGCCGGACAGATGAGTTCAGACGCGCACAATGCTGAGCGCGAGCGTTAGGCCGGTGGCCGCTTTACCGAGGTCAGAGGGTTTCTCTGACTAGGGTCCCAAATGTTCAAGTGGAGGTGTTGTGAAATCACGGATAGCTAGCATCGGCGTAGCGCTCGCCATTCTTGCCGATCTTGGTGTCAACGCTGTGTTCGCGCAGCAGCCTCCAGTCAAAAGGAACTTCGAGGTGGAGATCCAGGCTGCGATAGAGTCGGCGAAAACCGCGGCCGGGTTCGAGTTCCTCGGTACCTTGGTCCGGACGTGCCTGTTGCCTCAGAGCGGCGGCGAAGATACCCGCGACAACGTGCCGAGCTACGTCACAAACCCCGCCAGTGCTCCGGCGCGTGACACCTGGTACGCTGAGCCCGCTAAGGTCTTTGACAATCTCTACTTCGTCGGCGGTAAACTTCACTCATCCTGGGCTTTGACGACGAAGGAAGGAATCATTTTGATCGACACGATCTATCCTTACAACTCAGAGGAACTGATTATCGGTGGGATGCGGAAGCTCGGCCTTGATCCAAAGAACATCAAGTATGTTCTGATCTCCCACGCCCATACTGATCATATCGGGGGCGCCGAGATGCTGCAGGTTCGGTACGGGGCTCGAGTCGTCATGGGTGGGCCCGATTGGGAGCTGGTTGAAAAATATCCGAACCGGTACACGACAATGGCGCCGAAACGCGACATCGTCGCCACCGACGGCATGAAGATAACGCTTGGCGATACAGCCATCACCATCTGGCTCACCCCTGGCCATACGCCAGGTACGCTGTCCTACACTTTTACTGTGTTAGACCGCGGCAGAGTGGTCAACGTGGCTTACTCGGGCGGCACCGCTTTCAATTTTGTGAACAACACGCCGGATCCGGGCATCAAGAATTTCCAGACCTATATCGACTCGCAGAAGCACATAGCGGCCAAAGCCAACTTTACCGGCGCGACCGTCCTTCTCTCGAACCACTCGGAGTTCGATAATGCGTTCAACAAGAACAGAATGCTCGCTGGGCGCGGTAACGGTCCGCATCCATACGAGCTCGGGGCCGATTGGGTCCAGCGCTATTTCCAAGTCATGCAGGGTTGTGCTCGGGCAGCGCAGCTGAGGCTGGAACAGAGACTGGTTCAAACGGCCATGCCGTAGATAGCTCGGCGCCGCGCCGCAGCCCAACGAGGCGCTGCACCCGTCGAGAGCGCGCTACGGTCGACCTGATTGACGCACCGTTCGGCGCGGCTCACGGATGAGCCCTAAGCGTTAGGTAGACAACTGACTTGATAATCACAGAGCGGATAGCAGCCGAAGGTCAAGGAGGTAAAATACAATGGCGCTTCAGGTACGACGGGTAGTCACCGGACATGATGCAAACGGGCGCGCGGTGGTCAAGATCGACGAAGTCTCCAAAAACCTCGTCTCGGGCCGGCCGGGAGCGACCGCCTGTGTGGTCTGGACCACGGAATCTTTTCCCGTAAACAACACAGGCGACGCCGACCAGGGACAGCGGCAGGTCGGTACGACATTGAACAACGGCACGGTCTTTCGCGTCGTCGAGTTCGCGCCCGGGGTTGCGCCACGGAACCACCGGACGGATTCCATTGATTATGCCGTCATCGTGTCGGG
>VBKE01000513.1 GCA_005879605.1 Deltaproteobacteria bacterium | reverse complement strand
GAACAGGTGGAACTGGCAACAGGACGATTGGCCCCGGTTCCGCTTCGACAAGTCAGCGCTTCAACAAACCGAGGCGAGATTTCTGCTTCACGGTGGCGTTCTGCTCGGCGCGCTCCTACACATCCGCGATGATGAGAAAAGCGCGTTGACTGCTGAGCTGCTCAGCAACGAGGCTATCAAAACTTCCGAAATCGAAGGCGAGTACCTCAACCGCGACAGCGTGCAATCATCCATCCGGCACAATTTTGGGCTAGATACCGATGCGCGCAGAATTCCTCCCGCTGAGCAGGGCATTGCCGACATGATGATGGACCTTTATCGCAACTTCGCCGAGCCTCTCACGCACGAAACCATGTTTCGATGGCACGGCATGGTTACAGCCGGCAGGCGCGATTTAAAAAACATTGGCGCCTACAGAACACACGATGAGCCAATGCAGATCATCTCCGGCCCGATCGGCAATCCGAAGATTCATTTCGAAGCGCCGCCATCCGCGACGATGGAAAAAGAAATGGAGGGCTTCGTCAACTGGTTCAATGATACGGCGCCGCACGGCGACACAGCGCTTCCGGCTCTTACGCGCGCAGGTATTGCCCATCTGTATTTTGTCACGATCCACCCGTTCGAAGACGGCAACGGACGCATTGCGCGCGCGCTGGCCGAAAAGGCTTTGTCCCAGGCTCTCGGCAAGCCGACGTTGATTGCGCTCTCGCAGGCCATCCAGAGGAACAAGAAATCTTACTACGAGGCGCTCCAGCGCAGCAGCAAAGACAATGAAATTACGGCGTGGCTTGTGTATTTCGCTGACACTGTTTTGCAGGCGCAGGAGACGACACAACGCATGATCGACTTTCTGATCCAAAAAACAATGCTCTACGACAGGGTCAAGAGTCAGCTCAATGAGCGGCAGGAAAAGGCCCTCGCCCGGATCTTCCGGGAAGGGGTGGAGGGCTTCAAGGGCGGCCTGAGCGCTGAGAATTACATTTCGATCACCGGTGCCGCGCGCGCCACCGCCACACGCGACCTTCAGGACCTCGTCGACAAGGGCGTCCTGATTCGCACCGGCGCGCTCAAAAGCACGCGCTACCACTTGAATATCGAAACAAGAAATGAACTGCCTACACCGCGCGGATCAAGCGCGCCTCCGCCGCGGCCGCTCATTCTTGACGAGAAAATCGGGTGAGGGCTTCGTCCGGCTGCACTTTAGCAGTTTTTGTCGCCCAGAAAATCTTGACAGGTTGATGCAACTATAAGATATTTCGAGCGATTCCCGTTGAAGAACTAAAACGCGTCCCCTATTGTACGCGCTCTTACGGGAACTTTTGCGACGGCAACGGTGGCGCGGTCAGCGGTGGGTCGGGCGTTTCGTCCTACTCACGAACGGTCTCAAGGGCTTCAGTTCATGAAGATACCAAAAATTCGGGACAACGAGCTGATCAGTGCAATTCAGTGGGCAAAAGCTGACGCCGAAGACGACTTCTGCCCCGATTACGTTCGCTATGCTGACTACAGTTTGGTCGCAAGCCAACACGTACCACAGCTGATTACGTCCTGTCTCCGGCCGGACATGCAGCAGCTCGGTCGATTGGTTGTGCCTCGCCCCACAAGCCTTCTTACTCGTGATACCCCGTGGTTTCCGTTTTGTCTCCGTATCACGTACATGCTGCTTCTCCGCCGACTCCTACCGAAATTGCAAACCTGCCTTAGTCCAAGTTGTCACTCCAGCAGAGTTGAAAACTTGGATGGTGGTTCATATCCGTGGCGAGCAGGCCGCGGTGTCTCGGCGTGGGCGCGATTTAACAACGAATACCGCAAATTAATTCTCGATCATGGCGCTGAAGGGTTCGCCATTGCTACTGATCTCACGTCATTCTTTGAGCACATATCCATCCGTGGTTTCGTCGCTGGGCTGCATACTATTCTCGACAAAAGCGCGACAGATTTCGCGGACGAACTTTCCGCTTTGGGAGAGCTTCTGGAGGCCGCAGCGTTGAAGGGCCGCGGACTGCCACAGAACATGGACGCTAGTCGATTTTTTGCAGATATATACCTTAGAGTTGTTGATGATCGTCTTCGCGCGGTGCCCGAGCTTGGCTATCTCCGCTATGTTGATGATATCCGTCTGGTCGCCAAGACACGGGGAGCCGTGCTGCGTGGACTGCAAGAGTTAGAGGCACAGCTCAAAGCAGCAGGGTTATTCCTAAACAGCAAGAAGACCGAACTGATCGATGCGGATGATGCCGAATGGATACATGCCCAGGAAGCTGATCATGATTTTAAGCTGGCTGAGTGTGACGAGCTTTTGTTCACTGCAACGAAGACGAAGGTCGAAGAGTGCCTTCGCATCGCTTGCAATGAGTTGCAAGCCGCCAGAAAGCATGGAAAAGACCGGCTGATTCGCGCTTACGGTAACCGACTCCTCCGGGTCGCTCAATTCGTGGGCGTCCGATCTGATGCTTGCCAGCAGCTGGAAGCCATTGCTCTCCGTGGTTTTCGCAGCCACCCGGGCGCGGCCGACAAGTGGGCGGAATTCGCCTCCCCTGCTCTGTCACAGGACGGTGTCCGAGAACTTCTTGCGATCCTGAACGCTCCAGACTACAACGCCTACGCGTGGACCAACATGTGGGCCATTATCGCGATGGCTCGCGCACAAAGCCTACCTGCTGAGGCGATGGATAAACTGCGCACCCTTGCTTTTGATCGGGCACAGCCGGACTACTTACGAGGTTGGGCTGCAGTAGCATTTGCCCGCCACGGAGACGGCCTGCGGCGAGGGGAGATCGTGGATGCGTGTCTCACGGACTCCAATAGCTTGTTTTTGAAACGCGCTGCGGTAGTCGCAGCACAACAGTTACATTCCATAATGAAGGCTGACATACGCGCACAAACGGTTGGTCGTGATCCTATGTTGAGTCTTTTATGGGAGCACCTCGATGCACATCCTGGGTACGATTGGTATCAGTTTTCATCCCGGGACTTTGCTGAGGCATCCGAGACGGATAAAAAGATGTCATTCTACGAGGCTGAGGGTCTCGTCAAAGGCCGCCGAACTAAATTCAAGGCCTATAGTCGGGGAACAAACTATGACGAGCGTGATTAAGATCGACACGTGCCCGACGAACAACGGACACGTTAGGGCTGCCGCAACGCGGCTTCGTCCGGCAGCTGGATCGAATCCCGTACTTTGGTGAGTGACGACGCTAGATAGAAAATCTCTGAGGCTCGTGGTGACTGAACCAACTTCCTATAGACACGC
>VBKE01000512.1:3262-5204 GCA_005879605.1 Deltaproteobacteria bacterium | reverse complement strand
GTAAGCGAGTGCTTGGGAAGGGAAGAATCTGCGCAATTGTCACAGACGATATGCTTGTGAGAGAGGGCGATAGTGGGCGGGGGAAGAAGTACCCGATTGTCGCAGACACTACCAGGATTTTCGTCGAAGAGGGTCTCCAGTATCGCGACAAGATTACCTGGGTGAAGCCCGCTGGCTACACTAGGATTAGTCGAAGAAGCGGCGTCGTTCTTCAACATCCATATCCGATGTATTTCTACCCCGACAACATACAGGAATCCATTCTTCTCTTTCAGAATGGCGAATTCGACTATGAGCACCTGAAGGGACTACCCCCAGAGATCTTGGAATCTTCTAAGATAGACACTCTGAGGTTGAACTCGGAAAGCTGGACTCTGAGCGTCTGGAACATAACGAACGTTCTTCCAAAGGCGGGCCGGGTTGAGGAGGGAGTCGCTGCCTTCCCCGAAGAGATTCCCAGCAGACTCATCAAGCTCTTCACATTCGCAGGAGAGACCGTTTTCGATCCATTCCTCGGGTCCGGAACAACACTGAAGGTTGCGCGTGAGCTTGGAAGGAAGGGAATAGGCTACGAAATGGACCTCGAACTCAAGGACGTTATCAGGAGGAAATTGGGACTGGACTATGATAGGTGGACCGGAGAAAACTATTCTCTTGAGGAGAGAACCGGAGCAAGGAATCTCCGAAAGGACCTTCAGACCAAGGTCCGACAACAAAAGAGCGTCGCCAGTTAGGGGTTAAAGGAGCTAGAGGACTGCTCATCAACGTATCATGATGCTAGTGGGAGTTCAAGGGAGGATAGGTTGTTCTCCGGATACTCATCCCACGTCCTACCATCAAGGACTCTTCCTCCGGACTTTGCCGTTCGGCCACCCCACTGCTTGAAGAAGAATGCGACTTTTTGCTCCCTGCAAGATTTTCTAATTTCCCGCACCCATTCTGATCTTATCGGTCGATGATTCGGCCCACTTTCACCTCCTACAATGGCCCATGCGATACCTTCAAGGTCAACGTCACCGATCGGACCCAAGAGAGGCTCAAAACTGATGAATCTAGTCTTCACAGGAACTTGCCTGAGAATCTCGATACGCGGCTTGTACATGCCGAGTTCCACCGATGTGCCTAACCATACGTGATTGGGTACTTCTCCGTACTCCTTTGCGAATGAGAGCATTCTATGAGGTCTTTTGGTAAGAATCTGGAAAACGTGCCAGTCGGCCTTCTCCATTACCTCGAAACATCTTCTAAGAAAATCTTCAGGCATAGATCCCAGCATCGCCAAGGCGAAACTACCCAAAGGGTCCCCGGGCGTCGCAACAACTTCGACCCAGACAAACGAATAGCACACAGAGCGATGGTCAGATACAAGTGCGTTATCTGGTCTTGTTGTAGGTTGATTGGCAGTTCTTGCATCCCGGAGAGACTTTGGAACATCCCGTCGATGGATTCCAAGTTGCATCTGTCCATTGAATCGGAGACTTGTCGCCCATCGCGAATACAGAATTGATATTCAACAATCCTTAACGTTTTTGTAACAACGATACTCATGATCTGTCAAAGTCGAAAGACCAAATGGCAGCAACAGTTTCAGCTACCTCTAACGGAGAAAAGTAGCACCGCAGTTGCCGCTATCGAATAAGGCTGTCACTGCAATACCCGGAGCAATCACCCTTGACTGAACAGCTTCGGGAACGGGAGACATCTTCGGAACAGGACCTGAAGTACCGAAATGCCGCTTTGAAAGCCTGGGTGACTATCAAGCGGAACCGCAGAGAGGCGGCAAGCAGAGGAGTCAGAAGGATAGAGGAGTTCGTTCCACCTTCTGCGGTAAGTTCTCTTTGGCATCCCGAGCTTTTGAATGATGAATCAAGGGAAGATTCGTTTGGAAAAGGTCTCGTCAAGGTCTTTCAAAAGACTCCCGAAGATATTGTGTGCGGCCGGT
>VBKE01000512.1:0-3255 GCA_005879605.1 Deltaproteobacteria bacterium | reverse complement strand
GTCCACGTGACTGGAATTATTGCTACCTACGGGGAACGATGAGAGGTAGGATGCGTCCGAGCTTTGTCAAGACAGTACATGTTTTGGCAGCCCTAGACGAGGCCTTCGCAAGAATCAAGAGACCGTCATTGTTCAACAGTGGAGAACTTTCAGACTCCCTCATGAGCCCATTTTTGATGGCGAAGATTGCTGACAAATTCGAAATGCAAACGAAACACAAACTCGTAACGCTGAGCAAATTCGGTCCTAAAGCGGTCGGATTTCTCTTGGAGAAGACGCGAAAACAGGTCATTTGTGCCTGGAGCATCAATGCTTTCGAAGTTGCAAGGAGATGGGAAAAAGCTGCCGCCACTCCTGATAAGAGAATAGAGGCAGCCAGGTTGGTTGCGGAAGCCGGTTACGATACTAGGGTCCGAATCGATCCCATCTTTCCCGTGGAAAATTGGCAGGCGCACTATGAGGATTTACTTCACGCTATTTTTTCAGCGTTTGAGCCTCGAAAAATAATATTGGGTACTCCACGAGGGCTTTGGAAGACAATCAAATATGCGAAGGCGGCTAATGTAGATATGTCGTGGAGTAACTACTTCCGGGAAGACTCGGGTTGGGGAAAGAAACTTGACTTCAATCAAAGAAAGCAACTCTACTCTTGGTTCTTAGACAAGCTTCGATCTCTCGGATACGAGAGCCAACGCGTAACTTTGTGCAAAGAAACTACGGAGATGTGGAACGCATTAGAAATGACATATTCTCCGCTTACCTGCCAGTGTTACGGTCCCAGGGCATATTCCTAGCGTTTTCGATTGAAGGATTGTAATAGTTGAGCGCCTAACACAAAGTGCCTTGTCGTCGGTCGATTTGGTCGGCGATAATCCCTAATACCTCACCCGATAATCGTTCGATTATTTCCTTGGCTCTTGGGAAGATATTCTCAAACCAGGGAGAACCACGATATGTCGCTTTGACTGCGGGAATCAGATGATAGTGAAAAGCGGTTCCACTCTTTATTGTGATCTCAGTAGAAACATCTTTTCCTATTTTCGCAAGATTTTTCCGATATAACTGAATGGCCCACTCTTCATCTGCTCCTGCGGGAATATTTTCCGATCCTGGACCTAGGAAACTCTGGACAGCACTCACAGTTTCTGGATTCTGAAGGTTTCGTTGAATGCCTGACGAGGGGAAGTTAATGAGCAAATCGCAATTCGTTTTGGATACAATTGATACCATGGAGTTCCATTTGAATTCCAGTCCTTCGGGATCCACAAAGACGAAGCAGTGCCCGATCTGGTGCTCCTTGAGAATGCCCGGTAGTAGCTCCACGACCTTGTTTGCATCTTGACGTATTATCTGGGTCGCCGCGCTCATCTCCGGAAATAGGGCGACTCTAGCGGCTAAGGCGTTTGAATATTCTGGCTCTGTTTCAGAAAATATGAAGCGCGAAAAAGAATGTTTCTTGAGAGGGTCCCTTACGGCGACGGGGATAAGAGGAGAACCCGGGATCGGGACCTTTTGCTCTCCTATCCGGTTCAGCCCGGGCCCTGCAAACAGGTCAACGTATGCGACCTTCATTCTAGGGGCTAATATGTTCAAGTAGGAAGGAACGTAGTATTTTTCCAATACCAGCTTCAAACCCGTCCAATAGCCCTTGTCGTAAGTCGGTGGAGATTTAGTTGGCAAGGACCTGGACTTGGCGAGAACGTCTTTTCCCGCATCCATTAGTGGAGATAGATGTTTTATGAGCCAGTCGCGATCACTAGTGCTGCGTTTTTGGGACAATTCGTTTGTCCGGCGTGATTGTTAGTTCAATTCCATCTAATATGAATAGGGTTGCACAACAGTCGGCTCTTAGTTCGATCCAAAAAAGCGCCCATTGGAAAGAATCCAGCCATAACGGAATTCTCGAGCCTAGTAGTTTCGCTCTCGTGTCCGACCAATAGCCCATAGATAGCTCAACCCTACAGATGTCGAGTCAGCGGAGCGACTGGCGCGAACGCCTACACGCCAACCCCTCACGGATGGAACAGGAACTTGCAATTAAACTCCAAGACAATGGAATACGTTACCAGACACAGGTCGAGATCCCAATTGCCACGTGTGACTTCTACTTCCCGTTAGAGCCCAGACCGTTGCTCGTATTTGTTGATGGCCAGGTCCATTTCAGAAGAGCTCAGGCGGCAAAAGACGAAGAACTCCGATCACTCCTACGGAAGAGAGGATATAGAATCCTGGAGCTATACTACAACGGCTATTCTGACAGAAAGAGAGATCAGCTGTATGAAGAGATCCGAGCTAACCTAAGCAAATTGGCTTACTAGTTGTCTATCTACTGTTCAAGACTGGCGACTTTCGCTGAAGCTGCTTTCAGCTTGTCTTCGAGAGAGTAGGGCATCTCTAAGTTAGGAGGACCAAGTTATCGAGAATGATGGGATTGGCGACGCCGAGTTTGGCGTGTAGGGGTACAGAGTGAGCCCAGCACAATAGTAGTAACTTCCTACGCCGAGTGCGATGGACCTACCTGAAGAGATAAGGTACGAACCGATTCCTCCGCAGTTATTACCATATGCCAAAGAACTGTTTAGGACATTCAGGGAGTAATAGGAATAACTTGGATAATTGTTCGGAAGAGTGAACGTCGGAAATAGGACCCCGGCAACCGTTACCGAGAAGGCATAGCCTCCAGCACACGTGAAGTTCAGATAGTATGATTGCTGACTGGTCGTGTATGTCAAGTACGCAGGACCCGCGAGATCAGAACAGTTACTCGCCGCCACTCCTGCACCCGGACTTCTAACTGGAATGGTTGGTGCGTTCTGGGTGAACAGTTGTGTCACTGCGTACACCGCTACAATAAGAGACGCTGTAGCTATTACAGCAAGGATAGTCAAAGTTCGTCTCCTCAAAATTGATTCCCGACCCTTTGCCAAACTATTTCGTCCAAATTAAGGATAGAGGTCGCTTTGGCGCATCGTTGTGAAACTTTCGCTCAGATCGATCATACATAATCTCCTGAATCTGTCTCATGATTCCCATGCCCTCCTTGGAGAAGAACCCCGATTTTCTTTGCCCGCTTCGAATCAATCTGGCCTCGACGTGCGGCAAGGCCATGCGCCACACGAGATAACCTTCTACGGGGGGTCCTAGGTATGTGGCTGGGGGTTACCGTAGACATAGTTGTTGGTCTGCTCTCCTGCTTTAGTCGATGGTCTCGGCATCTTGTGTGGTCGAGATGTCTAAGCAGCAGACGGGTCTTAG
>VBKE01000276.1 GCA_005879605.1 Deltaproteobacteria bacterium | reverse complement strand
GCCCGAGAGTGCAGCGACCGACAGATCGTAGCCGAGATAGCGGCTAACCGAGCGGCCTTCCAACGCCCGTCGCAAATGGCGCGCGCTGCCGCAGCCGAGGTCGAGCAGCGTGAACGGGCGATTCCCATAACGATCGGCAAGGACGCGTTGCACATCGCGGTAGATCTCGTCGTGAAACATATAATTATGGTCAAGTACTTGGTCATAAATCGACCACTCATCAAAAAATTGCCTGACGATCTCTTTACTCATGGTTTTGCTAGCCTCGCTATTCGTTTGAAGGAAAGACAGACTTAAGCCCTATGGCCATCACATTCCTTGAGCACACCAATCTGCCGCAACGCGAAGATCGGTACCCGCTTCTACTCTCCAACAAAGGTTCCGTCGGGCGCCACGATAAAATCGTCGCAGAGAGGTTTGAACGCGCGCCACCCACCATCGTCGACAGAGCCAAGAACGCGAACGGCGCCACCGGGCCGATCATCCCAGTGAACCTGGACTTCCGCTTGATACGTGGCGCCCGAGGCGCCCCGGAGCTCGACAACTTGTGGTTTTCCGAGCAGCGTCACTAGTTCTTCGTACGTCCAACGGCGGTAAGCATCGAGGTGAATTCGGAGCAGTGCTGTGGCTTCGCTGTTGTCCATCGATATTTTTGTGGTCCCTCTCGGATACACCTCATTATTCACTTCGCCGTCGGCTTAGGTTGACCCGGACCGGTGTAGCGAAGCACGAAGATCCCCCAGTTCTTGTCGGTGATGTAGATATTGCCGCGCGTATCCACTAGCACGTCTTCGGTCTGGCTCACGAGCTTGTCGTAGGGAAGCGGACCGTATCGCTTTGTCGGAGTCGGCGGAATGAACCAGCCAATTTCTTTCGGCAACCGCGGATTTTTGATGTCGTAGATGCGCAACCCGGCGTTGAAGTAAGTGAGGTAGATCAGGTCGGCTTGCTTCTCGACGTCAGGCAGATGGTATTCGAGATTCGTGTTGTGCGGTCCGAACCGGCCGCCCTTATCGCAAAAATCCGTATACGGCGCGCCCTCGGGTGGCACCGGCGTAGGTAAAATAGACACCAGGTAGGGTTTGGCCGGGTCCTTGATATCGACCATTGCGGCTGTGGTGATCGGCCGCGCACACGCCGGCTGATCGTCAGGTGTGTCTCCACCGCCGGTCGCCTCGCCATGCACAAAGAGCATATTTTTCCCCGGAATCGGCAGGACGTCGTGCGCCGGAATACCACCGAACGGTGGGCTGATAGTGAGCTGACCGATCAGCTTGGGCTTGGAGATGTCGCTGATGTCGAGAATGACCACTGCCGGACCGTACCCCATGTACGCGGTCTTGCCGTCGTCGCTGATAATCGCCGGCCCGTGGAACGTGGCGTTCAGTTTGGGCTGCTCGCCCTCTTTCTGTCCCGGCATCCACCAGCGTCCCGCTTCCTTCGGATTCTTCGGATCGCTGATGTCGAGAAAGACGAGGATACGACCTAAATAGCCGGGAATCGCCGCCGTGAGATTCACATACTTGCCGCCCGGGTATCCAATGCGGTGGACACCAGTGCTTCCCGTCTTCCAGTGCGAGAGTTGCGTCCAGTTCACCGGATCGCTGATGTCCCAGATGAGCACGCCTTCTTCGTTGGGCCGGTTCGGATCGCCGCCCCAGTTCGGTTGCTTTCTCTGCAGCGCCGTCACCATGATGTTGTCGTGGAACTCCATCTGGATCGTGTTGGTGTTATCCGGCCCTTCGACGAACTTTACGTACTTCGGGTTCGTCGGATCGGTCACGTCGAGAATCGACCAGCCGCGATGCCATTCGTGACCCATGTAAAGGTACCAACGGCCCGCCACTTGCCGAATCGCCATCTTGAAGGCGCCGCCGCGGCCGTCGAGACCACTGTAGCCGATCGCCTTCATATTGCTCGCTTGCCAACCCTTCGGAATCGGATCGGCGTGCGCGGCCAACTGGGTAAACAACACGCCGATGGACACCGCTGCTGAGATGCCAAGAACGAGCCGGTGAATCGACCCTCTTACTGAGAGCTTCATTTCCGTGCCTCCTGTGAACTCGCGTTAGGATTTCCGGCCCATGAGTATCAACTTTGGCGACAATATCAACGAGAATCTGCTGGTGATTACTTTCCCTGCGGCTTAAGTGGAGGGTGCGGGGAAGCGTGGTCAACAACGTATACCCACTTGCCACCTTCCTGCTTTGCAATCACCGAAAAGCGCCCGGACATAACAACCGGCTTGTCCCCCGACTTCGGGAGCAGAGTCAGCGAGAAGTTTCCCCATCCCACCGAAAGGCGGCCAGCAGTTTCGTAGCGAGCATTCGTGAGCGTGGCTTTTGTGACGGTGTTGGCTTCCAACAGCCCGGCATACGCTTCACGGATTGCTTCGTGGCCCTTTGCCTCGGGAGCCTCTGGAAGCCACATAACGGCATCGCGAGAGTAGCACGCCATTACAGCGTTCAGGTCGTTCCCGGTCATCGCCTTGACCCACGCCTCATCTACGGCTCGCGCTCCCGCGGTGACTGCAGGTGAGGCAGCATAAGCAATCAATGAAAAGAAAAACACGACACTACACGCCACCACGACGGAGCTTCTTTTCACTTTGACAGCCTCCTTGATCTGCAAATGTGAGTGAAGATAAGAAAATCCTTTTGTGCCGCGAGCTGGAGAAGTTAAGCCGGCTTCTTGCTCAAGCTTCCTGGATAGCCTAACACCGCCAAGTCTGCTGCGATTTCATCTAGAATTGCCGGATCGTCGATGGTCAGTGGAACTCGGTAGTCGACTCCGTCAGCAATCTTCTTGACGGTACCGCGCAGAATCTTGCCCGATCGGGTCTTGGGCAGCCGCTTAACAACGCTCGCGACCTTGAAAGAGGCCACCGGGCCGATCCTCTCGCGTACCATCTGGACTACTTCCGTAACAATCTCGTCGTGAGGGCGCCGCACGCCTGCTTTGAGCACGATGAGACCCAATGGAATCTCTCCCTTGATTGCGTCGGCTATTCCCAAAACAGCGCATTCGGCCACGTCCGGATGCGACGCTAGCACCTCTTCCATCGCCCCCGTGGACAACCGATGCCCGGCGACGTTGATGATGTCGTCCGTGCGGCTCATGATCCAGAGGTAACCATCGTCATCTTTGTAACCTGCATCCGCGGTCAAGTAGTATCCGGAATAGTGGCTCAGATATGACTTCTGAAAAGCTTCATCATTGTTCCACAGCGTAGGAAGACAACCCGGCGGCAGAGGAAGCTGGATAACGATATTACCGATTTGACCTCCTGACAGTTCCTGGCCATCGTCGCTTAGCGCGCGTACGTCATAGCCCGGAACAGGCTTTGTGCAAGACCCGGGTTTCACAGGCAGCATCCCCAAGCCAACGCAATTGGCTCCAATTGGCCATCCCGTCTCCGTTTGCCACCAGTGATCGATGACCGGGACACCGAGCTGCTTTTCGGCCCACAGGAGCGTATCGGGATCACACCGCTCACCGGCAAGAAAAAGCGTGCGGAAGCAGCTCAAATCGTACTTGCGCATGTAATCGCCGGTAGGATCTTCTCGTTTGATGGCCCGAAAAGCCGTCGGTGCTGTAAAGAGGACTCTTACCCCATGCTGGGAGATCACCCGCCAGAATGCGCCGGGGTCCGGAGTGCCGACCGGTTTGCCCTCGTAAAGGATTGTCGTGTTCCCGTTGAAAAGAGGCGCATAGACGATGTACGAATGGCCCACTACCCAGCCCACGTCAGAGGCTGTCCAGAAGACCTCGCCCGGCTCGACGCCGTAAATATTTTTCATGCTCCACATGAGCGCAACCAGATGCCCGCCGTTATCGCGCACGATTCCTTTGGGCATACCCGTGGTGCCGGAAGTGTAGAGGATGTAAAGCGGATCAGTTGCAGCAACTGGAACACAATCGACTGGCTTCGCCTCTGCCATCAGTTCCGACCAATCGAGATCGCGACCAGCGATCATCGACGCTTTCTCCTCAGGGCGCTGGAGGATGATGCACCGCTCGGGCTTCACTGATGCGATCTCAATTCCCTTATCGAGCAGAGGCTTGTAGGGCACAACACGGTCCACTTCGATGCCACAGGAAGCCGAGATAATCAGCTTAGGCTGCGCATCATTGATGCGGCTGGCCAACTCATGGGCGGCGAAACCCCCGAAGACCACAGAGTGGATCACTCCGACCCTGGCGCAGGCTAACATGGCAATGACCGCCTCCGGCATCATCGGCATGTAGAGGATGACCCGGTCCCCTTTCTGAAGTCCCTGGCGAACGAGCACTCCAGCGAAGCGCGCCACCTCATCCAGCAACTCGCGATAGCTGAATGCCTTGATCTTTCCAGTGACAGGGCTGTCGTAGATGAGAACCGACTGATTCCCGCGGCCATGTTCTACGTGTCGATCAAGGGCGTTGTAGCAACTGTTCACCATGCCTCCGGTGAACCAGCGATAGAAAGGAGGACGCGAAGCATCAAGAACCCTGTCCCATTTTTTGTACCAATGAATCGCTTCGGCCATTTCCGCCCAGAAACCTTCCGGCGCGTCTCGCCATCGGCCATAAACTTCATCGTACGTGCTATTGATCATCGGATGGTCCTCCTAGGTTAACCGCCGTAAGCGATGGCCTTCATGTTGCTCGCTTGCCACCCCTTTGGAATCGGATCAGCGTGGCCAACTAACGGAGTCAGAAACACGGCAATCGACACAAGCAGAAAGAGTACAGGAACAAATCGTCCGCCTGCAAATTCATCCAAACATCAGTCGGGAACCCGTATTTGATTGCTGCCAACTTCTAATTGACGCGTGTGATTCTCGTTAGATTCGCGGGTTCTGTCAAGTTCTGCGAACGCCGAATTATCTTTTAGCCATCCGGCAAGTGACATGTTTGGATTTTTGAAATAGAGTCCCCAAATGCTCACCCGAACCATTCTTCCAATCATGAAATGTTTACTTCCGTCGCTCGTCCTCACCGGTTTATTAATCGCCGTGAGTTATTTCTTCGTCAGAGCCGAAGAGCCAGCTACACGTCCGTCTGAGGAGGCACGGGAGACGCACCTGCAAAACTTAAAACAGTTAACCTTCGGTGGACAGAACGCCGAGGCGTACTTTTCTCTCGACGGCGGCAAAATAATCTTCCAATCTACCAGGCCGCCGTTCGAGTGCGACCAGATTTTCAGCATGAACGTCGATGGAAGCGACGTGAGACTTCTAAGCACGGGCAAAGGCCGGACGACCTG
This sequence comes from Deltaproteobacteria bacterium, assembly GCA_005879605.1. Lineage (GTDB taxonomy): Bacteria > Desulfobacterota > Binatia > UBA9968 > UBA9968 > DP-1. Next base: position 5,729 of record VBKE01000276.1, on the reverse strand, counting down.
CGGCTTCTTTTTTCCCGACGCAAAGCGGTTCATTTATGCCTCCACTCATTTGGCGGGTGATGCCTGCCCACCGGCGCCGGATCGCAGCAAAGGCTACGTCTGGCCCATTTATCCGGCGTATGAGATCTTCAGTGCTGATCTCGACGGCTCTAAACTGACTCGTTTGACGAAGAGTCCGGGTTACGATGCAGAGGGAACGATTTCTCCTGACGGGAAAAAGATCGTTTTTACCTCCATGCGATCCGGAGATCTCGACATCTACACGATGAATGTCGACGGCAGCGGCACGAAGAGGCTCACCTCGGAGAAAGGATATGACGGCGGGCCGTTTTTCTCGTGGGACGGCCAAACCATTGTCTATCGAGCCTATCATCCAAAGACCAAAGATGAGTTGAAGGAATATGAATCTTTGCTCAAGCAAAATCTGATCAAGCCGACGAGGGCGGAGATCTTCATGATGTCCGCCGAAGGCGCCAACAAACGGCAAATAACCAACAACGGCGCCGCGAACTGGGCGCCGTTCCTTGTCCCTAACAACCAGCAGATTATCTTTTCGTCAAACCTGCACGATCCCGAGCGAACGAGTTTTTCTCTCTACCTTGTCAATGTCGATGGAACCGGCCTGGAGCGGATTACCTACGGCGCTCGGTTCGACAGCTTCCCGATGCTCTCACGCGACGGAAAGAAGTTGGTCTTTGCATCGACCAGGAATGCGAAGGAGCCGAGGGAATTCAATATCTTTATAGCCGACTGGATCCGGTAGGAGCGAAGCTACTTCTGCTGCCATCCCGAACCAATGGGTGATGACATCGGCTCATTTTTTAAGTAGAGTTCCCCCTAAGCCCTGAACTCGGAGGTGATCTCTTTGGAAACTGCGGCTCGTGAATTTCAGATCATGGTAAAAACGGTCGGGGCAATCTGCAATCTGGATTGCCACTACTGCTACTACCTCAAGAAAGAAGAGCTCTACCCTAAAGACACGAATTTCCGGCTGAGCGACGAAACGCTGGAGCGCTACATCATCCAGCACATCCAGGCGACTCCGAAAGAGATCGTGAGCTTCTCCTGGCACGGCGGCGAGCCGACCTTGCTCGGCGTCGATTTTTTCCGCAGGGCGGTTGAGTTGCAAAAAAAGCATCTGCCACCGGACAAGAAGATCATCAACGGCATTCAAACCAACGGCACGACGATCGACGAGGAATGGTGCGAGTTCCTCGCCAAAGAAAATTTTTATATCGGCCTCAGCCTCGACGGGCCCAAAGAGCTGCACGACCACTACCGCGTGACCAAAGGCCAGAAGCCAACCCACAAGCAGGTGGTGCAGGCTTTTCAAATGCTCAGGCGCCACAAGGTCCACGTAGACCTGCTCTGCGTGGTCCACGACGTTAACGTCAAGCATCCGACGCAGGTTTATCGCTATTTGAAAGAGATCGGCGGGCAGTATTTACAGTTCCTCCCCTTGGTCGAACGCGCCGACGATCCAGAGAGAAGCCTGGTCTCCCGCTCGGTCCCCGCCCCAGCTTACGGACAATTCCTCTCCACGATCTTCGATGAATGGATGCGCAACGACATCGGCAAGATCTTCATTCAGCTCTTCGATGAATCGGTGCGGCCGTTCCTCGGCATGGAGCACGCGCTGTGCATTTACCGCGAGACCTGCGGCGATGTGCCGGTGATCGAGCATAACGGCGACTTCTACTCCTGCGATCATTACGTCGAACCGGAGTACAAGATCGGCAATATCCACGAACAAACCCTGGCGGAAATGATCGAGGATCCGAGGCAGCGGAAATTCGGACAGGATAAGTGGACGAGCCTGCCGCGCTACTGCCGCGAGTGCGAAGTCTTGAGCATGTGCAATGGCGGTTGCCCGAAGGATCGCTTCATCAAAACACCGGACGGCGAAGAAGGGCTCAACTATCTTTGCGCGGGCCTGAAGCATTTCTTCACTCACAGTAAACCCTACTTCAAAAAGTTCGCTGAGCTGGTGGATGCCGGCGAGCCGGCGGAAAAGCTAATGGAGATCGTGCGGGCGGAGGACTCAAAGCGGACAGCGCGTCCGGTAGGACGAAACGATCCCTGCCCGTGCGGCAGCGGCAAGAAATACAAACGATGCTGCTTACCCAAACAGGCCCACGCGCGTTAGATCAGATTCCCAGCAACACGTTAGCTCAGATGCAGTCGTTTGTTCCTTCTCTCTCCGTCGCGTATGTCACGATGTCATTCCGAGGCCCTTGGCCGAAGAATGCGCAATACGTCGCCTTGTCATCCCGCCGCCAAATCGTTACACTGCGTCCAATTTTATGTAGATATGGATCGACTTTATTGACGAGTCCGTAGTGGAACAAGTTCTGCGCGCCCGATAGCTTTGACTTTCCCTTGGATCTAACTTCGTCCAAATTTAATGGAGGAGATTGATGGCTGGTAACAACGAAACCTATGACATGCTGCTCAAGCTGGTGAAAACACGAATGAGCGTGCGAAAATTCCGGCCTGATCCGATACCTGATGACACCATCGACAAGGTTCTCGAGGTCGCCAGCTGGGCGATGTCCGGGGCCAACTCCCAGCCCTGGGAGTTTATCGTAGTTACGGATCCAGACACCAAAAAGCAATTACGCGATGCTTACTCGGAGTACAATACCGACTTCATCTTCTGGATGGAGCAGCAACGCGAGTACAAGCTGCGCCATCCTTCTTATCAGGTGAGAGGCGACCCGCAGGAATCGCTGAGGTTCAACAAAGCAAAAGCCAATTGGCACCAAGCTCCGGCGGTCATCGTCGTATTAGGTGACGGACGCCGTCAGTGGGGCACGGTCATGGGCGCGCATACCTTCGGCCGCGATCAGTCCCATCTGACCGATGGTCTTGCCAACGCATCTTTCTTAATCCATCTCGCCATCGCTTCACTGGGTCTCACTTCCGAGTGGGTGTCGATTCACATCCAGGAGCCCTACAAACGTATTCTCGGCATTCCTGATCTCTTGATGGTCTATCTCATCATTCCCATCGGCCATCCCGACGTTCCGGCTCGCGAAGGAGTGCGCCGGCCGTTGAACGAAACCGTTCATCGCGAGCGCTACGATATGAGCAAGTACATGAGCAACGAGGACGTCATCCGCTATCTCTATTCGCTGCGCGAAGCGACGGTGCCGGTGCATTCCGCTTCTCGCGCGGTTACGGTCGAAGAGAAAAAATAATGGCTCAGGCGCCCGTGAACCCGATCACCGTTGAAGTGGTGCGCAAGGGGCTGGCCCATATCGCCAATGAGATGGCCACGGTGCTGCGCAAGACTTCCTACAACATGATGATCTACGAGGTGCGCGACTATTGCGTCGGCATCGTGGACCCCGAGGGTGCCGTTCTTTCCCAAAATTTTGGCGCGCTGCCGATTTTTTTGGCCGATCTCGGCCCGGCCATCGTCGATGGCGTGCGCATGCACGGAAAAAACGGTTTTCAGCCTGGCGACGTGCTGATCATGAACCATCCCTACGTCTGCGGCCAGCATCTGAACAACGTCGTGGTCTACACGCCCTTCTTCCATGGCGGCGAGCAGGTGGCGTTTCTTGCGGTCCGCGCTCATTGGATCGATATCGGCGGCACCCGCGTCGGATTCGGTTACAGCGGCACGCGAGAAATTTACGAGGAAGGGTTGCAGTTCCGGTCGCTCAAGCTCTACCGAGGCGATCAGCCTAATCAAGATCTATTTCAACTGATCTCTGACAACGTGCGGTTTGCCGATTCTTGTCTGGGCGACCTGCGGGCGCAGATCGCAGCCTGCCGCGTAGGCGATCGCGGGCTCACACAGCTGGTCAATCGATATGGTTTGGATGTCTTCTCGCGCTGCGTGCGGTCGATCTGGGATCAGTCAGAAGCTTTGGCCCGCGAACAAATCGCGAAGATTACGCCAGGAAAGTACGAAGCCGAAGCGATGTTCGACAGCGACGGTGTCGATCTCAATCAGCCGGTTCCGCTGAAAGTGAAGGTCGAAGTAGCGGGCGGTGACATGGCCATCGACTTCTCCGAAATCAGCGATCAGGTCAAGGGTTCCATCAATTCCGGCGAATCCGGCGCCGTGGCCGCGGCGCGCGTCGCCTTCAAATCATTGATAAGTCCATTTTCACCTATTGACGAGGGCTGTTTTCGTCCGTTGAAAATTCTCATCCCCGCGGGAAAGATCCTCAGCGCGACGCCGCCCGCGCCCGTGGGCAACTGGAGCCGGACCTTGCCGACGGTGATTGATCTGATTTTAAGAGCGCTGGCTCCCGCTCTGCCGGATAAGATCGCCGCGGGCCACAAAGGTGATATGGGCGGCTATGCGTTCTTCGGCAACGATCCGCGCACCGGAAGGCGATTTTTATGTCAAACGATTATGGGTGGAGGCTGGGGCGGGCGCGCGCACGAGGATGGCGAAAACGCGACGGTGTCGATTTGTCAGGGGGACGTGCAGAACGCGCCGGTGGAGCTGCAAGAGCTATACTATCCCGTGATGATCGAGCAACACCGGCTGCGAGAAGGAAGCGGTGGCACGGGCAAATTTCGCGGCGGCCTGGGTATCGAGATCACCGTGCGAACGCTTTGCGATGCTTTCGTCAACATCAATGTCGAGCGAACCTTGACGCCGCCGTGGGGACTCTTCGGTGGACATTGCGGCGAGCCGGCCAAAGCTTTGGTCAAGCAAGAGCCGGATGATCCCGGTTCCTGGTTCACTAAACGACCCAACTATCCACTGAAGAAAGGCGGCAGCGTGACCTTTTTCACGGCGGGTGGTGGCGGCTATGCTCCTGCCGGAGAACGGCCTCGGGAGCTTATCGAACGCGACCGGAGGCTTGGCTATGTTCCGGAAACGAATGTATAAGGGGAAACTATGAATGCCCGACAAGAATTCGAGAGCCGCTTGTCCAAAGTAAGAGACGTCATGCGCGAGAAGGGGTTGCAGACTCTTCTCGTATTCGACTCCGGCCGCCACAACTTTTTGCGCATGAATTACGTCGCGTATCTGACCGACTTCATCAGCGTCGGGCCGCAGACAGTGCTGGTGCTGCCGTTGGAGGTCGCGCCGGTTCTTTATCTCGCGCCGGTTTGGGATATTCCCCGTGCTCAGGACGAATCGTGGGTGCCGGACGTTCGGCCGTTCAAAGAATTCTGGAATCGGCTGGCGAATCTCTCGGGTAAGGTGGGCCTCATCGGTAGAGAGTCGATGCACGTCGATCTCCACGATGAAATCGCGAAAGCGCTCAACCAAACGCCGGTCAATGCCAAAGAGATCATCGAAAACATGGCGCGCTGCAAAAGTGAATTCGAGTTGGAGCGGCTGAGAAAAGCCGCGGAGATCGCCGACGCCGGCGTACGGGCGCTTCACGAAGATGCTCGCGCGGGACTGAAGGAGTTCGAATTGGCGGCGATTGTCGAATACCGCATGCGTTCGCTGGGAGCGGAAGATAACTTCGGCATGGTCGTGGCAAACAGTCACAACCAGGCGCTCCATCCACCGACGGATCGAGTGGTTCAGCCCGGCGACATTATTATCGGCGAGATCACGCCGTGCGTCGGCGGCCTGTTTGTCCAGATCTGCCGCACGATGGTATTAGGCGAGCCCGCACCGATAGTGCTGGAGAAATATGCCATTCTCAAAAAGGCCATGAGTCTGGGCATGGACGCAGCGAAGACCGGCGCGCCGGCGAGCGATATCGCCGAGGCGATCAACGGCACGCTTTGCGAGGCGGGCT
>VBKE01000275.1 GCA_005879605.1 Deltaproteobacteria bacterium | reverse complement strand
AGGGAGCGTCGTAAATCCGCGCTTTCCAGCGCCGGTGAATACCTACAACCCGACGGTGCACGCGCTGGTGGAATCTTTACTCGAAGCTTCGAGCAAGATCACGCCGCACAAGAAGGTCGGCGACGGCTGCAGCAGCCGCTCGATCATCATCGGCGGGCGCAGCAACAAGACCGGCAAGAGCTACGTACAGTACGAAATCTTCGGCGGCGGCTCCGGCGGCCGCAGCGGTAAAGACGGTGTTTCGGGAACGAACGTCAATCAGTCCAATGCCAAGATCGCGCCCATCGAAATCATCGAATCGGAGTTTTCCACCCGGCTGCGCCGTTTTGAATTAATCCCGGATTCCGGGGGGCCGGGAAAATTTCGCGGCGGGCTGGGATTCGTCCGCGAGTACGAGCTGCTGGATCACGATGCGCGATTTTCGCTCCGTTCGACCAAACACACCGTGGCACCGAAGGGCATCGACGGCGGGCTCGACGGCAAGACCGGCCACTGCACCTTGAACCCCGGCACAGAGCAGGCACGAGTTATTCCGTCACGCTACTCGGATCACACGCTCCACCCCGGCGATGTCGTTAGCCTTGAAACCCCGGGGGGTGGTGGCCTCGGCAATCCGCTGGAGCGGGATCCGACGATGGTGCTGAACGATGTGCGCAACGGCTACGTCACGCAACGAAAAGCGCGCGAAGCGTACCGGGTCGCCATCGAGGCAAAAGACGGTGACTTTGTCCTTGATGAAGCGCAAACGAGCGAGTTACGCTCGCAGGCGTGGAATTGACGATCGAGGATGGAAGATGTGAATTACGATCCGCTATCCTCAATCCTCGATCTTCAGCGCCGACACGCCAAAGCGTTGAGAGCTCATGACGACCGTTGATCCGATTACGCTCCAAGTCATCCAGGCCCGGCTCGCCGGCATCGTCCAGGAGATGCAGAACTCGCTCTTTCGCACCGGTTACTCGACGATTATCCGTGAGTCCCAAGACGCGAGCTGCGCGGTGCTGAATAGTAGCGGCGAAGTCGTCGCCCAGCATGTGGTTTTGCCGCTCCACATGGGCGCCTTTCCCGCCTGCGCCGCGGCGATATTGAAGAGCTATTCAACCGCCGAAATTTCGGAGGGCGACGCCTTTATCACGAACCATCCGTACCTGGGCGGCAGTCCGCACGCTCCGGACATGGCTGTCCTCACCCCTATCTTCTATAAAGGCGCTTGGGTCGGCTTTGCGGCCAACATGGCGCATAAGAGCGATATCGGTGGGACTGTGCCCGGCAGCGGCTCCGGTAACGCGCGGGAGATTTTCCAAGAAGGACTTCATCTACCGCCGGTAAAAATCATGTCGCGCGCGCAGCCGGTCAAAGAGATCGAAGCCGTGATTGCAGCCAACAGCCGTACTCCCGCATTGGTGATCGGTGATCTCCGAGGTCAAGTCGGCGCCGCGCGCCTGGGCGAGCGAAGAATCGTCGAACTCATGGAGCGCTACGGCAAGGAAACCGTGCTCGAGTCGACGGAGCTTTTGTCGTCTTACACCGAGAGCCGCGTGCGCCAAACCATCGCCTCGTGGCCGGATGGTGAGTCCGAGGGAGAAAGCTTTGTCGATAACGATGGCATCGACCTCACCCGTCCGATTCGCGTCCATGTGAAGATCACCAAATCAGGAGACAATCTTCATTTCGATTTCCGCGGCTGCAGCGATCAAACTCAAGGGCCGGCGAATATACGCCCGCCTCTGGTGCGAGCCGCCTGCGCTTACTGCTTAGTCACTCTCGTTGACCGGTTTCTTCCCATCAATCAAGGGTTGGCGCGCGTAGTGGAAGCGATCTTTCGTGAAGGCAGCGTGGTGGACCCGCGTTTTCCCGCTGCGGTGAACACTTACATGCCGACGGCGCTCACTGTGGTGGAGGCCGTTTTCAGGGCGTTGGCTGCCTTCGTCCCGCACAAACGTATCGCCGGCGGCTCAGGCAGCGCCGCGCTCGTGCTGGGTGGGCGCGACGTCGATCGCAACCGCGCCTACGTGCACTATGAAATTTTTAGCGGCGGCACCGGAGCACGCTCGGGCAAAGACGGGGTATCGGCAACCGCGTTTCATTTGAGCAACTGCAAGACCGCGCCCGTCGAGATTATCGAATCGGAATTTCCCACCCGCGTAGAGCGCTTCGAGATGATTCCCGATTCCGGCGGGCCGGGCCAGTGGCGCGGTGGCCTCGGCTTCGCCCGGAACTATCGGATTCTGACCGAGGAAGTGCGCTTCTCCATGCGCACGGACAAACATTCCATCGAACCGTGGGGCACCGATCGCGGGAAGGCGGGGAGGAAAGGCTGCTGCACCATTAACCCAGGGACAACAGACGAAAAACAGCTTCCCTCCCGTTTTGGTGATCACCGTCTGCGTAAAGGCGATCTCCTGCGTTTGGAGCGCCCTGGCGGTGGCGGGCTGGGCGATCCACTCGAGCGCGTAGCGGAAAAAGTCCTTGAAGACGTGCGTCAAGGCTACGTCTCGATTGACAGAGCGAGATTGGATTATGGTGTCGTCGTGGAGTTGGTCGATGGCGCACCCGCACTGGATCTATCCGCAACCCGAATTTTACGAGGGAAAAAGCAAAAAACTACTGGAAAAGATAATCCGCCTCTGCTATAAGCACACCTAGTAAATTAACCCCTTGAAGGAGGAACGATGGCAACAGCAAAGAAGAAACGCAAACCGAATGCGGCTTTCATGAAACCGGTGCAGCCCGACGACGCTCTTAGCGCAGTGGTCGGCACCAAAGCGATCCCGCGGACCGAGGTGACCAAGAAACTCTGGGCCTACATCAAGAGAAATGGGCTCCAGGACAAGAAGAAAAGGACCAACATCAACGCCGATGACAAACTCAAAGTGGTCTTCGGTGGGAAGAAAACGGTCACGATGTTCGAAATGACCAAACTGGTCAGCAGGCATATAAAGTAAGACCGTTTCCGTTCGCACAGCTCAGCCGGTGGTCAAGGCTGTCCATGTAGATAGCCCTGGGCCTCCGAAAATTCATATCAGATGTAAAGGCTGGTTAAGTTGAGGGCTGGGTGTGCCCGCGTCCGGCTTAAAGTGCCCATAGGCGACGGTCGGAGGCGACGCGAACGGTTTGTTAAATAATCTATTGGGCCGCAACCCAAGCCGTTAGGATAGACGGCATTTCGGGAAGCAGTGCCTCCCACGAGTCGCCTGCGTCACGTGTTACGTACAGAGCCCCGCGTCCTCGTTGCTTGGGATCGAAGCCGTAGCCGCGTGAGCCGTCGCCCATACCACAGAATAGCGACTTTGCGTCAGTCGGATGGTGGAGCAGCACCCAGGGCATCCAAGGATTTTCTTTTTCCAAGCCTCGGGCCGCGATGCGCCAGCTGTCCCCGCCGTCGTCACTCAGCAGGATGTGGCCCTTGGGATCGGTTTTCTCTCGCGACCAGACGCCCGGCGATCCACGACCGCCGCACACCACCATCCGCGGCGAATCTCCGGGTAAAAAATGCCATTCATGGGAATAACAATATAAGGGAGTGTCCGCCCATGGCATGCCATTCTCCACGGGATACCATTGCTTCCCGCAATCATCGCTGCGAAAAAAGCCGCGCGCCGAAGAAACATAATAGCGCTCCTGGCTGCTGGGATAGTTTTCGATGTAATGCATATCGACGTAGTCGATGCCTTTGCTGCGATCTTCCCAGGTCTTGCCCCGGTCGCGGCTCAGCAGTACTCCGCCATGTTCGAGGAGCACGAAGAGAAGATTTTGGTCGTCGGGATGAACGAAGATATGGCGCACGTGGGGCTTCTCGAGACCTCGCAATCGCGGCGGCACATCCCATTTCTTTTTCACGTCATCGGAAAAGTCGAGCATGCCATCCAGGGGCTCCCACTTTGTGCCTCCGTCTTCGCTGCGGAACAGGCGTATCGGACCGATACCCATATGAACGACTCGCTCGTCGTGCGGGTCCACCGTGAAGGTGCGCACGTCCCCCTCCATGATTTTTTCCCAGCTCTTGCCGCCGTCCCGCGTTCGATAGCCGCCGTCGAAAGCCACGGCGGCGAACACGACCTCTGGTTTGTTGCGACAGCCGATCAAGTGCTCGAGTGTCCGCCCGTGGAAAGACTCACCGATTTCTTCGAACGAACCGGACCGGCCTTCCATGACTTTCAAGCCGCCGTTCAGCGCTAGGTAATACCGCAGGTTATCGGTCATAAAAACCTCCTTTGGCGGTCCGAGATAGTCGTATTCTGAAACTCCGTCTATAGAACCCTGCGGCTGTTGTCAAACATGTCTCCGGCTAAATTGCCGACACATGATTTTGCCGGATGATAACGGCAATACAGCTATGAGGTAGGAGCAATAGAGCAGCAACAGGAAACTTGGCAAGCACGAACAACGGAGTCCTGACTCGTGATGAAGCTAAGTCACCCGGCGAAGAGTTGCCATCTCAAGATCGCTCCAGGGCGTCGAATAAATGAAGCTGGCGGGTATGTCCCTCGTCCTCGAAGTGGACCGGGTAATTGCCGCTGAAACAGGCATCGCAAAAGCCCTGCTTCTGGCCGTCGAAGTACGTATACATCCCTTCCCGACTGAGATAGGCGAGGGTGTCGGCGTCGATGAAGCGGCGGATCTCTTCTACTGAATTGGATGAGGCAATGAGCTCCGAGCGGGTCGGCGTGTCGATGCCGTAATAACAAGGGCTGATGGTGGCTGGGGAACTGATCCGCATATGGACTTCTTTTGCTCCCGCGTCGCGAAGCATGCGAATGATCTTTCGGCTCGTCGTGCCGCGCACGATGGAGTCATCGACCACGATGACCCGTTTGCCGTTTAGTACTTCTTTTTGCGCATTGAGCTTAATCTTTACGCCGAAGTGGCGAATGGACTGGCTCGGCTCGATGAAGGTTCTGCCCACGTAGTGATTGCGAATGAGCCCGAACTCCAGCGGTATGCGGGACTCCTCCGCATACCCGATGGCGGCCGGGACGCCGGAGTCCGGCACCGGCGTTACCAGGTCGGCTTCTACGCCGCTTTCGCGCGCCAGCTGCCGCCCCAGAGCCTTGCGAACTTGATAAACATTATGACCGAAGAGATTGCTGTCCGGGCGCGCGAAATAAATATACTCGAAGATACACTTGGCATGGGGCGCCGGCGGAAACGGCTTCAGCGACTCCATTCCATCCGCGCCGAAGGTGATGATTTCACCCGGTTCCACATCCCGGACATAGTCCGCCTCGATCAAATCCAAGGCGCAGGTTTCCGAGGCGACCACATGAGCGCCATGATTTTTCGCGTCCTTGAACTTTCCCAAAACCAGCGGGCGAAAGCCGAACGGGTCCCGCGCGGCAATCATCCGATCCAGGGTCAAGAAAAGCAAAGAATAGGCGCCGCGAGCGCGGGCCAGAGCCTCGATGATGCGACCCATGAGCGTCGTTTCTCTGGACGTGGCGATGAGATGGATGATGACTTCAGTGTCCGAAGTGGATTGAAAAATCGACCCGGCCTGCTCGAGTTCGTCTCGCAACAGGGTGCCGTTGACGAGATTGCCGTTGTGCGAGATGGCAATGGGGCCCTGGGAATATTCGACGACGAAAGGCTGGGCGTTTTTAAGATGGCTTTGCCCCGTCGTCGAATAACGATTGTGACCGATGGCGTGGGGCCCTTCCAAGCGCTTGATAACGTCTTCCTTGAAGACGTCCGCAACCAATCCCATCTGCCGATGTGAGATGAGCCCTTTCCCATCGGACGAGACAATGCCGGAAGATTCCTGGCCACGATGCTGCAGCGCGTAGAGTCCGAGGTAAACCATATTGGCCGCTTCAGGGTGGCCGTAGACCCCCATCACGGCGCATTCTTCGTGAAATTTATCCTGCATCTGGTTCGGCTGCGCGATTAACCTCTCCCACTTTTTACCTTAAACTCTTGAGCCGTTGAATGCTACTTAAACCTTGAGCCTGATCATTTGAGGCGGGCCGTTAGTCCATGGGCCCAAATCGACCGCAGTTCCTCCACCGGCAACTGCAGCAGCGGCTGAATCACAAAACGGGCTCCGCCCACCGTTCCGATGACGTGCATGGGCACACGGAGCTCCGCAGCCAATTCCTGAAGCCGAGCTAAATTTTTCTCCTCCAGTGATACCACAATCCTTGACGGGGACTCGCTGAAGAGCAAGGCATCACCGCGGATCATTTCGTGCGTTTCGATCCTGACTCCCAGTGGCCTATCGGGTCCGCCAATACAACATTCGGCCAGGCTCACCGCCAGGCCACCATCGGAGATGTCATGGGCCGAGCGAAGAATGCCCCGGTCGATCGCTTCAAGGCAGCAGTTTTGAACCGCCTCCTCCAACTTGAGATCGATCCACGGCGGCGTTCCCTTCACCAGACCATGAATCAGCTTGAGATACTCGCTGCCACCAAGCTCCTCGCGAGTTCGCCCAAGCAGGACGACGATATCGCCCGGAAACTTAAACCATGGAGTGACCACCCGCTTCAGTTTGGCGAGCAGCCCCACCATCCCCACGGTCGGCGTCGGATAAATCGGCTTGCTATCAGTTTCATTATAGAAACTAACGTTCCCGCTCACAACCGGAACCTTGAGCGCCATGCAAGCGTCGCGCATCCCGCGAATGACCTCGGCAAATTGCCACATGACTTCCGGATTCTCCGGGCTGCCAAAATTCAGGCAATCGGTAATCCCTAGAGGGCGAGCGCCGACACAGGCAAGATTTCGCGCCGCCTCCGCCACGGTCAACACGCCGCCGACATAAGGGTCGAGAAAACAATAACGGCTATTGCCGTCGACGGTCAGCGCAAGCCCCTTCTGTGTGCCCTTGACTCGAATGACTGCAGCGTCTGCGCCTGGCGCGATCACGGTGTTGCTGCGAACGAAATGATCGTACTGGCGGTAAACCCACTCCTTTAAGGCAATATTCGGCGAGCCCAACAGAAGCTTCAACGTGGCAGCGAGATCCTCTGGCTCTTGGACGGCCGAGAGATCCAACTGCTGCAACTCATCAATGTTCGAGGGCCGCGCGGCGGGACGCTGGTAGACCGGGGCTTCCTTGGTCAGGGCGGTGATGGGCACCCTGACAACCTCGGCGCCATTAAAGTGGGCGCGAAACTGGCGATCTTCGGTGACTTGACCGATGACAACGGCATCCAAGTCCCACTTATCGAAGATCCGCTTGACTTCGTCCTCGGTACCTTTCCTGGCAACCAATAGCATCCGCTCTTGCGACTCCGAGAGGAGAATTTCGTAGGGCGTCATTCCCGATTCCCGCAGCGGTACGCGGGAGAGGTCGAGCTCGATGCCTGAACCACCCCGGCCGGCCATCTCCGACGACGAACTCGTAAGCCCGGCGGCACCCATGTCCTGAATGCCAACGATACAGTCCTTCTCCATAAGCTCCAAGCAGGCCTCAAGCAGGAGCTTCTCGGTGAACGGATCTCCCACCTGAACCGTGGGTCGCCGCTGCTCTTTTTCTTCGGAGAATGACTCGGAGGCCATGGTCGCGCCGTGAATCCCGTCTCGCCCGGTCTTGGAGCCAACGTAGATCACCGGGTTGCCGACGCCTTTGGCGATACCGGTGAAGATGCGTTTTTTCTTCATGATGCCTAACGTGAACGCGTTAACTAAAATATTGCCATTGTAGCATTCGTCGAAGTAGACCTCGCCTCCGACCGTCGGAACGCCGACGCAATTGCCGTAGCCGCCGATGCCCGCGACAACTCCCGACAAAAGATAAGGCGTGCGCGGGTGATCGATGCTCCCGAAGCGCAGAGAATTGAGGGAGGCGATGGGACGCGCGCCCATGGTGAAAATATCGCGCAAAATACCGCCGACGCCGGTGGCCGCCCCTTGGTAGGGTTCGATAAAAGAAGGATGATTATGACTTTCCATTTTGAAGGCCACGGCTAGACCGTCGCCGATATCGACAACACCGGCGTTCTCACCGGGGCCTTGGAGAACGCGGGGTCCTTCGGTCGGAAGCAGCTTAAGATAATGGCGCGAGCTTTTATAGCTGCAGTGCTCCGACCACATCACCGAAAAGACTCCGAGTTCGGTATAGGTCGGCTCTCGCCCGAGAATCTTGAGGATCTTCTGGTATTCTTCCGGGGTGAGACCATGGCTGGCGACAAGCGCGGTCGTTAGGGTCGGCTGCGCGAACTGGGTCGTTTTCTCATCACGCATGCCGCGTCTCCCGATCATTACGTGAAGCAACGATGGAGGAGAAAATCTTCAGACCGTCTTCACTGCCGAGAAATTGGCTGCAGGCATCCTCCGGATGCGGCATCATGCCGAAGACATTGCGCGTTTCATTGCAAATGCCGGCGATGTTATCCAACGAGCCGTTGGGGTTCGCCGCCGGTGAAGGCTTGCCCTTCGCATCAGCGTATCGAAGGATGATTTGCCGATTTTTGTGAAGATGCTCCAACGTCGACGGATCGGCATAGTAGCAACCCTCGCCGTGCTTTACTGGAAGTTTGAGCAGCTGCCCCTTTTTCGTTTCGCGGGTGAAAGGCGTATCGCTTTCTTCGACGCGTAAGAACACTTGCCGGCAGACGAACTGAAGACCGGCATTGCGAACCAGGGCGCCGGGCAGAAGACCGGACTCACAGAGAATCTGGAAACCATTGCAGATGCCCAAAACCAATCCGCCGTTTTGGGCGAACTTGACGACTCCCCGCATAATCGGCGAGAAGCGCGCCATGGCGCCGCAGCGGAGGTAGTCCCCGTAGGAAAACCCTCCCGGCAGAATCAGACAGTCGAAGTGGCCAGTGAGCTCATCCTTGTGCCAAAGCAGCTTCACCTTTTGGCCCATCTCCCGCTTGAGAGAATCGTAGACGTCCTGTTCGTCACAGGAGCCCGGAAAAGTGATGACACCCCAACGCATTTTAATCTCCGTCAGAAGGCAGTAAGCAGTAGGCAGTAAAGACGAGATAAAAAGCTTCCGCCAACTCTGCCGACTGCTTTCTGCCTACTGCCGACTTCTCTCTGCATATCGTTTACTGGATCTCAAACCGGTAATCTTCGATAACGGGATTGGTGAGCAATTTGTCGCACATCTCGCGGACGCGAGCTTCGGCGGTCTCCCGCGATGTGACATCGACATCGAACTCGAGATATTTCCCCACCCGGACCTCTCGAACTTCGCCGTAGCCCAAAGTGTGCAGAGATCGCTCGATGGCCTTTCCCTGCGGGTCCAAGACGCCGTTTTTCAATGAGACAAAAATTTTAACGCGCATTGTGGTCCGTTCTCAGAGCCGTGCAGTGGACGGAACATTTCAATGAAATACTCTGTGAAAGATGAAATCCACATTGGTGAGATGGTGTTTCACGCCCCAGATCGACTCGATTTCCTTTGGAGAAACGTACCGGCGAATCTCCGGATCTTGCAGCAGCTCTTTCTTTAGATCACCACCGTCTCGCCCCACTTTCAAGGCGTGGCGCTGCACCATGCGATAGGCCGCATCGCGCGCAATCCCCTTATCGACCAGGGCGAGCAGCACCTTCTCGGAAAAAACCGTGCCGCCGCTCTTTTCCAGATTGCGTTTCATGTTCTCGGGATAAACGCAGAGATTGCCCAGAACATAAATCATCCGGCTGAGCATGAAATCGAGGACGATCGTCGCGTCCGGCGCAATTACCCGCTCCACCGAAGAATGGCTGATGTCCCGCTCATGCCATAACGGCACGTTCTCCATCGCGGCCATGGCGTACGCGCGCATGAGCCGCGCCAATCCCGAGACGTTCTCGGAGAGGATCGGGTTTCGCTTATGCGGCATGGCCGACGAGCCCTTCTGCCCCTCCGTGAATGGCTCCTCCGCTTCTTGTACCTCGGTCCGCTGCAAGTGACGAACCTCGACGGCAAATTTCTCCAGCGAGCTGGCGATCACGGCCAACGTGGCAAAAAAATAGGCGTGACGGTCCCGCTGGATAATCTGATTTGAGATCAGCGCCGGCTTGAGCCCGCTCTTTTTACAAACGTAGGCTTCCACCTTTGGGGAGATTTGCGCAAAAGTTCCGACAGCCCCCGAGACCTGACCGACACAAATATCATCGACGGCTTTTCCCAGTCGGGCCAAATGGCGCGCCATCTCCTGGTACCAAAGCGCCAGCTTTAAACCGAATGTAATGGGCTCGGCGTGCACGCCATGGGTACGGCCGATCATCACGGTCCGTTTGTATTTGAAGGCTTGGCGGCGCAGCACCTTCATTAAATCCTTCACGTCCTGAACTAAAATGGCCGAAGCCTCTTTAAACTGAATGGCGAGAGCCGTGTCGATCACATCTGAAGACGTCATGCCGAGATGAAGGAAGCGGGCGTCGTCCCCGATCGATTCCGCCACGCAACTTAGAAAAGCGATGACGTCGTGCTTGACCTCACTCTCGATCTTTCGGATGCGGGCAACATTGAACCGAGCTTTTTTTCGAATCCGGGCGACGGCGGCCTTTGGGACTTTGCCAAGCTGAGCTAGAGCCTCCGCGGCGAGAATCTCCACGTCAAGCCATTTCTGAAAGCCATTTTCTTCCGACCAAATCCGGCCCATCTCGGGACGTGTATAACGCGCAATCATTTTGAACAGTTTTGAATTCGAAAACCAAAAAATCAAAATGCAAAACTTCAAGATTCATTTATCGGTGTGGCCAAAACCTCCGGCCTGTCTCTCGCTGGCGGGTAATTCGCTAACCTCTTGCCACTGCGCTTTGATAACCCGCTGAATCACCATCTGGGCAATCCGCTGGCCCCGCTGAATGATTACAGGCTCCTGGCCAAGATTTATGGCGATAAGCTGAATTTCACCGCGGTAATCCGAATCAATCGTTCCAGGGCTATTGACCATCGTCAGTCCATGCTTCAGAGCGAGACCACTGCGGGGACGGATTTGCGCTTCGAAACCCATCGGCAAAGCGATGGAGACACCCGTGGGAATCAATGCCCGCTCCATCCGCGCCAGCTCAAGGTCGCCCTCAATATCGGCGTAGAGATCCATGCCAGCCGATCCCTCTGTGATATAGGCTGGTAGAGGAAGCGGGGCGGGGCTTGCCCGCACGCGCTTGATCTGAATGCGAACCTCTTCCACCAACGATCCGCGCTTAGTGCAATGAAATTAGAATCAGGCGACCGAGTTTCAGTGACCCAGATCGAGGTTGTTCAACTTAAAATCGTCTTGGAAATCCCCCAGGAGCGACAACGTGGTCCCTCCCGAGTTAAAAAACGTGCGAGCTAGGTCAACGACGTCGTCACGTAGGACAGAGCGGATTCCCTGACAAATCTCGTCCGTCGTGATCGGTTTCTCAAAATAAATCTCGTTGCGGGCAATATGGCTCATCCATGAGTCCGTGGATTCCAAACCGAGCATCATGCTCCCCACCAGCTGCCCCCGAGTTCGGAGCAGTTCTTCTTCTTTGATATCTCCGGCCGCCAAATTCTTCAGTTCTTTGATAATCAGATCGACGACTTCTTCAACCCATTCCACACTGGTGCCCGCATAAACCCCCAGGTAGCCTATGTCTTTGTAAGAGGAGGAGAATGAGTAAACGGAGTACGCCTTGCCCCGCTTCTCGCGAATCTCCTGGAACAATCGGGAGCTCATGCCGCCGCCCAA
>VBKE01000274.1 GCA_005879605.1 Deltaproteobacteria bacterium | reverse complement strand
AAATAACCAATCGCGAATACCTTCAGTTTGTGCTTGCAACCCGCAATCCTCCGCCGGAGTATTGGGTCCACGGCCGCTATCTCGCCGGGACGGACAACGATCCCGTCGTCCTAGTGAACTTCCACGAAGCGACCGCGTACTGCCGCTGGGTTGGCAGACGATTGCCGACGGTCGATGAGTGGAAGTCGACCTGCGATGGAGGGAAGCTAAAGAAGCGTGGGGATATTTGGGAGTGGACTTCCACCGACGTTAATCTAGGCGGGCAGATGTATAAAGCTCTCTGCGGACCGGGCAATTCCTGCGACTGCACCCACCGCTATTTGCCGGAGTGGAAGAACGAAGTGAAAGGTTTTCGGTGTGTCCAAGACTCGACACCGGTAACGTGGTTGCCGCTAGTCGACGCAAAGGTGACGATTTGACCCTGATTTCTGTCCCGCGATGGCGTTATTAAGGAGACCGGAATGAAAGATACGGATAAGGTTGCTCACCGACTGGCGCTGCTAGAGGGACTGAGTCTTTCTCCGGACGATCTCGAAGCCATCGCCACCGAGATCGAGGATCTCGAGAGGGTGGTGGCTGAACTGGAAGAGTTCAGTCAAGGCACCCCGTGGATTGCGCTGCAAGTCCAGCCTGCAGACAAAAAGATTTGATCATGGCTCCCGCTGATATTCTTGAATTGAATTTGGCCGACCTTTCCAGGCTCATTGCCGCTCGCGAGCTATCGTCGTCAGTGGCGGTGAGAGCCGCTCTGACGCGTCTGGAGCTGCTGAACGATAAGCTCAATGCCTTCATCACCGTTCTTCCCGAGCAAGCGCTCGCAGACGCGAAGAAAGCGGATGAAGAAATTGCTCGCGGACACTATCGTAGCCCTCTTCACGGCGTTCCCGTGAGTATCAAAGACATGTTTGAGATGGCCGGGGTGCGCACCACGGGGGGTTCAAAAATTTTGGCAGAGTGGGTCCCTGAGACGGACGCAGCCCTGGTGGAACGCCTCCGAGCAGCTGGAGCGATCATCTTAGGAAAAACGAACCTGGACGAATTTGGCCATGGCGGCACATCGACACTCTCCCATTTCGGCCCGGTCCACAACCCGTGGCGCCTCGAGCGTATCGCGGGAGGGTCGATTGGCGGCTCAGCGGCTGCCGTTGCATCATGCATAGGGCCGCTCTCCTATGGCACCGAGACGGGCTCATCGGTGCGCCGCCCGGCATCGTATTGTGGCATCGTCGGTTTTAAACCTACCTTCGGCATCATCAGCCGGCACGGCTCGTTCCGGGGCGCCTGGAGCCAGGACCATGTCGGGCTCTTCGCGCGTTCAGTGAAAGATATCGCTCTGGGGCTCGACGCCGTCGCCGGATTCGACCTACGGGACCCGGCCAGCGTACGTCAAGAAAACCCGGCTTACGCGTCTCGGCTCGAAGCGAAGGTGAGAGGGCTGAGAGTGGGTGTGCTCCGACGTTTTCTGGAGGGCGTGGACCCTGCCGTACGCCACGCATTTGATGATGCGCTCAAAGTCTTTGCCGGCTTGGGAAGCGATGGCGTCGATTTAGACGTTCCCGAGATCAGCTACGCGGCGATGACCTCGATGATGACCAGCGCCGCCGAGAGCGCTGGGATTAACCGTCGCTGGTTTCGGGAGCACTATCATGATTTCGTTCCTCACGTGAGTCGGGGCTTGGCGGTGGGCATGACCATCACCGCCTCGGAGTACCTCACTGTCCAGCGCGCGCGACACCGTATTCGCCAGGCGCTGCAAGCAGCGTTCAAAACGGTAGATATTATCGCCTCGCCGACGACGAGTAGAGTTGCACCGCTTTTGTCGGAAGGGCTAAAGGGCAATGGCGACGATACCCGCCATGCGAGCTACAATCAGTCAAATCTCCTTCGCTACCCCAGTATGCTCGGCTTGCCAGGCTGCTCACTTCCATGCGGGATTAACCCTGAAGGCTTGCCGATCGGGCTGCAACTTGTCGGCGGATGGTTCGCTGATCAGACTGTCTTGAACGCTGCTTTCGCCTACCAGAGCTCGACGGACTGGCACACGCGGCGTCCCGCGCAGGCGAAAACATAGTTGTCACCACGAAGGACGCTAAGAGCACGAAGGAAGAAATTTTACCGCGAAGAAAGCATAGGTCGCAAAAAATTCGGCTGTTAGCTTGTGGGGCAACCCCCTGTGGTTGCCCCTTCCGAATGGCTATGACGCGCGCAGTGTGAGCTTTCAATCATCCTTATCCGAAACCTTGGTGACCTTCGTGCTTCGCGGTGAGAAAGTACTTGGCCGATTATGATTGAAAACGATGGCTAAGAAAAAGACCGAAGTCAGCCGCAGGGATTTTTTGAAAAAGAGCAACCCAAATATTGCGCTACAAACGAGCCCGATCGTCCTGCGCCCCTCCGACTGAGTTCCCCACCACAAGCCTGACCGCCTTGCCTTTAAAGAATTCGTCCGACGACGCCCCATGCACAATGCTAGTGAGGGCAACCCGAACACGAAATTTTACGCCTATCGTCTCATCCTACGCCTGTTGCCTAGGGGTCAGCTACTTTGCAACTCTTCGGGGCGAATCGGCAGTTTTCGAATGCGCTTGCCGGTGGCGGCGAAGATGGCGTTGGTAACAGCCGGGGCGAGCGGCGGCACACCCGGCTCTCCGATTCCGCCCGCGGCTGCTTTGCTCGGAACAATGTGGACCTCGACGACCGGCATTTCGTTGATCCTCAGCACGGGATAGTCGTGGAAGTTGCTTTGCTGCACGCGGCCCTTGTCGATGGTGATGGCGCCATAAAGCGCGGCGCTGAGACCGTAGACGATGCCGCCCTCCATCTGCGCTACCACCTGATCAGGGTTTACGTGCACGCCGCAGTCGATGGCGCAAACTACTCGGTGGACACGCACTTTGCCGTCTTTCGCGATTGAGATCTCGGCGACTTCGGCGGCGTAGCTGGCGTAGGAAAATGCTACTGCGATGCCGCGAAAGCGCCCCGGCGGCAGCGCCGTCCCCCAACCGGCTTTTTCGGCGGCGAGTTCTAAGACTCCCTTGTGCCGGAGCGCCTTGGTGAGCAAGCCACGCCGGAACTCGAAGGGATCTTTGCCGGCAGCGGCCGCAAGCTCATCGATGAAAGACTCGGTGATGAAAGCATTTTGCGACGCACCGACGGAACGCCAGACCCCAACCGGGATGCCGACGTTCTTGTATATGTACTGGACTTCCAAGTTTGGAATCGCATAAGGGATGTTCGCCGCGCCTTCCACCATCGAGGGGTCAATGCCGTTTTCCAGTTTCTGCCCACGTTCCACGCTGATAGAGGGTCCAACAATTCGGTGCGCCCAGGCTGTCGGCGTGCCACGCTCATCCAGGGCCGCGCGCAAAACGTTATAGGTCGCCGGCCGGTAAAAACCATGTTGAATGTCGTCTTCTCTCGACCAGATAACCTTGACGGGAGCGTTCACCGCCTTTGAGGTTTCAACCGCATCGGCGACAAAATCCTGTTGCCCGCGTCGGCCGAAGCCTCCGCCCAGCATCATGGTGTTGACTTTGACGGCTTCCGGTGAAAAGCCGGTGATGCGCGCACCACTGGCCCGAGTACCCGTCTGGTTCTGCGTTCCAACCCATATCTCACAGTCATTTTTTCTCACGTGCGCCGTACAGTTCATGGGCTCCATGGTGGCGTGGGCAAGAAAAGGCACTTCGTAAACCGCTTCGACTTTCTTTGCGGCCGCCGCCAGCGCGTTTTCGCCGTCAGCTTCCTTGCGCGCCACCGGACCAGGCTGTTTTGCGGCCTCGGCGTAAAGTTGGGTGATCGAGGCGCTGCTTTGCTGCCCGTTCGGTCCTTCATCCCAGGTGATTCTCAGCGCCTCGCGACCTCTCTTGGCGGCCCAGTAGCTATCCGCCACGACCACGACTCCGGAGCTGATTTGCACGACATGACGCACGCCTTTGACCGCCTTGGCTTTCGTCGCGTCGAAGCTGGCGACTTTTCCGCCGAAGACGGGACAACGCTGCACGGTTGCGATGAGCATCCCAGGGACTTTGACATCGATGCCGTAAGCCGCACGCCCCGAAACCTTGTCCGGTGTGTCCAAGCGCGCTACCTCCTTGCCGATGAAACGAAACTCCTCAGGAGACTTGAGCTTGGGCTCCTTCGGCACCGGAAGCTGCGCCGCCTTTTCGGCAAGCTGGCCGTAGGTCAATTTTCTTCCGCTCGGTCCATGGATCACCACACTTTGTTCGGCGCGGCATTCTTCCGCTGGAACGCCCCACTCCTTGGCCGCGGCAGCAATCAGCATTTCGCGGGCGGCCGCGCCCAGGCGGCGCCAGTACATCAACATGCTGCGAATGCTTCGGCTACCGCCGGTGGATTGCGTGCCGCCACGCTCCGGATCGCCAAACGCGGGATCCGCGGGGGCTTGTTGAAAGCGGACCTTGGACCAATCGGCCTCTAGCTCATCAGCAATGATCATGGGAACCGAAGTCGCGATTCCCTGACCCATCTCCGACTGACCAACGACAATCGTGACGCTGCCGTCCGCACCGATGCGCACTAACGGAGTTAGAGAAAATTGCTCCGCCGACTCGGTTGCCGCAACGGCTAGACGCCTAGACAAGGGCAGATAAAGCCCAAGGACCAACCCGCCGCCAGCGACGCCGGCTTTGAGAAAATCGCGACGGCTCAAATTAATGATCTGGCTCATCTTGCACCTCCTTGCGCCATCATGGCCGCGGCGCGATGGATCGCGCGGCGAATGCGCTGATACGTTCCGCAGCGGCAGATGTTCCCCGCCATGGCCGCGTCGATGTCGACATCGGAGGGTTTAGGTTTCGCTGCCAACAAGGCCGATGCCGACATGATCTGCCCCGATTGGCAGTAGCCGCACTGCGGAACGTCTTCGGCGATCCAGGCCTTCTGTATCGGGTGGCTGGCATCTGCCGATAGCCCTTCAATGGTCGTGATTTTTTTTCCGCCGGCGGATGCTACCGGCGTGATGCAAGAGCGGATCGGCTTTCCATCGAGATGCACCGTGCAGGCGCCGCACTGCGCTATGCCACAGCCGAATTTGGTGCCGGTCATGCCGAGGTTTTCTCGCAGCACCCAGAGTAAGGGCGTATCGGAACTGACATCGACTTGCTGCCGCTTGCCGTTGACGATGATCGCGATCATGAGTCCCTCCTTATAATTAATATCGATTGGCTTTAGCCAGGAGCGTGGTTGAACCGCTAATGGTCAAGATCGAAAGGCCAGATCCCAGAACGTTGACTGACATCATGAACGCATAACGTATTGCCGTGCGGCGGGCGAGCGCGTTGGTGAAAGATGGCACCGCGCTTACGGCCCGTCCGCACGAGCTACGGGTTAGACACTGCTCTCTCAAGTAGTAGCGCCAAAAAGCTTTCGGAGAAACTGCTCAGTTCCTTAAGAGTGAACACCTTGGTCTATCGGAAAAGTCCCAGGCCCCTCCTGAAAGACATCCTCCGATAAAAGAGATTATCTTCGATCTGCGAATTTAAAAGCCTCTTACCGCAATTGGGGAGCAAATGTCCAGCCCTGTCTGCAAGCCGCCTACGAGGTGACCTGCCGCCACCTTATCGGATACTGTCTGCCCCAAAGATGGGGGTACGGGGCCAGTCTGTTTTCTGAGTTAGCCGCTTGAGGCTCTGGAACGCGGGCTCGCACCGGTCGTCGGGGTAATTTTGAGTGCTCAGTGGCCAACCCCCAAAGCAAATTCCTATCATTTAGATACGCATTTGTTCTGGGACCGTGGTAAAAGGGTCGATCGACGCATTCTAGCGAGCGGCGGCGCTAACATTTAGCGGATACTCCAACGTTCCCGATGAGCCATCTTTCTCGAAAGTCAGAGCCTACCTCCAGCTCGCCCGGAAAACGAAATGGTAACTCCAGGAAGGTTGTTTTCGGTGCGAAGTGCGGATTACGGGGTCGAGGCGATGATCGGGTCGTACAAGGTTCAATCGTTCAAGTCGGTCCTCGCTCACGCCCCCGTTACTACTGAGACAATCCCTTTAGAGTATGATGCTCAACGTCCCGTGGGGTCTCAACGCTTCCAAATCCAGCACGGCCTTGCGGGCGGCGATCTTGAGCGCTCCATCAACCCGCCTGAAGGTGTAGACGTAACTCCCGATGAGCGGATCGACTTGTCCACTGCGTATTCGGTACACCAGAAACGACGCGTTCACCAGGATTTCTTCCCCGACAATCTCCTTGATCCTCACGTTGGTGATAAAGCGACGGGTGCGGGACCAGGGAAATTCGCGATGAGCATGGCGGCTCTTCAATCGCTCGACCCGTCCGCGCAGCCGGGCCATATCGTCATTGATGATTGCCAAGGTCTCCTTCGGATCGGCAGTAGGCAGGTCGGTCGCCGGGACCAGGTAGCGCGCGTCCTCCGTGAACAGAGCCAACCAATCATCAAGACGCCATTCGTCCAACAGCGCCGCCTCTCTGACGAGAAAGTTTTCCACCTCCCGTTCCAATAATAGTGCCGCAAGCCTTTGGTCGAGACTGTCATCGCGTCCGGCTGTCATCGTTTCGTGCCCTCGCTAATCCTCTCTCCGTCGAGCGCATCGTGATGGCGTTCGGCCTTTGCATAACCCAAAATGTTGGCATGCCACTGGCGCCAAAAGGCGCGAACATGGAGCTCATCCAGGGCGGTCGCCTCGCGGTGCATGCCCCGGGAGGCGTCGATCCACTCGGGACCACCGGCGCGAAAACCAATTTGGGCGGATTCCATGGCCTCGATGTCGTCGGGGTGGGCGAAACCTCCGGGTCCGAGAAAGCTCAGAAAATTTTCCAGGCGCCGGTTGAGCAAGCCGGCGGATTCGCCGCGTGGCGCGAGCGTTTGGACCGTGACCTCCATATATTCTTGCCCCACGGGTTCAAAATAGCGCAGGCTCACGCCCGCGATATCATGCAAGGCGAAGTTGGGATAAATCAACATCAATCGATTCGTGTTGCACATGAGGTAGGCGCGCTCCTCGCCGAATTTTTCCACTAAGCCGGCGCGTCGTTTTCTAATTTCCTCTTTCGATTCCTCGCCGAGAATGGGGTGCCAGTGCGCGATGGGCCGGGCCCTTGCCAGCGATGGAAAAATATCGATGCCGTGACCGTTTCGTAACGATAAGGAGCGACCCTGCGCGCCGGGAAAATCGATGGGAGGCAAAGGCGGTGGGTCGCCCGATCCCAGGCTCTCGGTGTACTTAAAAAAGGTGGAGTGCAGCGGCCGCACGTGGTAGCTATCCAAGCTGTTGAGCGAAAACATTTTCCAATTGGCCCTGACGCTGTACTTTTGTGTGCCGGGGACAACGCGCCAGCCTTCCTCCGCCTGATCGAGAATGAGATCGATGTATTCCTTCGCGTTTCCCAGATAAGAGATGAGATCCTCGACGTCGCGATTAAAGCTCACAAAGTAAAGCCCGCGATAGTTGTCGACTCTTGGCGGCGAGGTCAGGCCCATCGCCTCTTTGTGAAAACCCTCGCCGTAAGCTGCCTCATCAGGCACGCTGACAAGATCCCCTTGGTTGTTGAAAGTCCAGGCGTGATAAAAGCACTGGAAAAGTTCGGCGTTGCCCTCGTCGACGCGACAGACGTTGGCGCCCCAATGGGTGCAGCTGTTATAAAATACTCGCATTTGCGCGTCGCTGCCGCGCACCCAAAAGAGCGGTTGGCCGGCCACCGTCCGGCGCCGAAAGTCGCCGGCGTTGGGAAGCTCCGATTCGTGACCGAGATAGAGCCAGCAGCGCTGGAAAATGTGTGCTTGCTCCAGCGCAGCGATCTCAGCCGAAGTAAACGCCGAGCGGTGCACTCGGAACACTCCTCCGAACCGGTCCTCGTCAATTAGCTTTTTCAGATTCATTTCTCCCCTCGTAAGGTCGAATGGCACCCTTATTTCGAATAATTATCCTTGGCGTTACTCACAATCCATAGAGTCGTTTCGGGTTATCGCCTAAAATCTTTTGCGCCAACGATGGGCTGATTTTGCCGCCGCGCGCGAGTGTTTGGATAGCCTCAATATCGTTGGAGTAGTCGGCGTGGCCGTAGTCCGTGCCGACCATGAGATTATCCTCCCCGGCGTAATCGATTACGTAGGAAAAATCATCCGAAGTCTGGCAGGCGATGTAGATCCGGTTATCCCGCAATAAGCTACCGGCGGCGAGATTGCGCTCCTTCGGACGAACTTGGGAAAGAGCATGCCCCGCGTACTTTCGCTGAAACTCGCGTTCGGCTTGCGTCCGAATAACCAGATCGTTGATCGCATAGGGAATCCACTGGGAGGTCGTTTCCACAAATGACCACCGCAGGTTGGGAAACTTCTCCGGCACTCCCTGATAGATCAAGTTATTGAACGCGCCCACCGACGGAAGCTTGAAGCGTGAAAATACATCCTGTCCAAACTGATCGTAATAGCCAAAATTTCCCGTGCCGGCGTGAATGCAAATGGGTAGGTCGAGCCGCTGGGCCTCTTCATAGACAGGAAACAACGAGCTGTCGGATAGCAGGCGCTCGCCCTCGAAGCCGCGCATAAAAACGCCGCAGGCGCCGTTGGCTTTGCCAAAATTGACTTCTTCGATGGCCCGGTCCATGCACCGGAGCGGAGGCAGGACAATCCAGCGCAGCCGACCTTTCCCCAGTTTCCAGATTTGAGCGAGCCAGCGGTTGTAACCGCGACAAAGCGCTAACTCCACTTCAGCTCGAGCCGTCAGCGGCCGTAAAAAAAGCGACGGATAAAGAACCTGGATATCGATACCCAATGAGTCCATGTGAGCGAGTCGCGAGGTAACATCGGTAAGATCACGGGACTCTTCGGGGACGTTGAGACCAAGATTGGAGTTGGGGAAGACACGGTCCTCGATGCGCCAAAACTCGACTCCGTTCCTGGTCGAAACTAAGAGCTCGGGTGCAAAGCGGTGGTCTTCTTCTAGCATGAAACTCCAGGTTCGTTCTGTTTCAATCACATGTGCGTCGGCATCGATGACACTCATGAATTGTTTTCCTTCTCCGAGATTTGGTTTCTCAGCCGTCCAATGCCCTGAAATGAAGATTGACCGTAAGATTCCACCCGGCAGCCCCCTTCTAGTCGCACGAGCAAGTCCTGTCAACTCAACTTTGGCAGATGGAGGAAATCTTAGAAGAGGAAAATGATAAATAGGGTCAGGGTGAGTCGTGTCTAAGTAGTGACTTATTGCCGACTCGATTGCACTTGCAGTCGCGGTTCAAAGCGACGCCTTGCGATTGAAACGACGACCCTCGAAAGTAGAGATGGCAAAAGCGAGTCCCAAGTAAAGTGGTCTTGCTCGGTATGTAGCGACCGACTGATATTGACAGCATGAGACGCCTGCGATAGAGACCAAGCCGTCGCAAAAGAGGGAGGTTCGATAATGGAAACCATACATGACCTTTACTCTTCTGGCTCCACTCTTCGCAAAATCCTTCGGAAAGTCGCGTTCCTCGTTTGTTTGATTCTATTTCTTTTTGGTCCTTCGTCATTGTGGGCACAGGGCATGAAGAAGGTGCCGCTGCCATTCTCGCCCATAGGCATCAATTGTCTGCCTTGGTTTGTCGCCAAGGAAGCCCGCATCTATGAAAAAAATGGCATCGACGTCGATCCCGTTTTCATCGGCGCATCCTCGGCTCTATTTCAGTCGATGCTGTCAGGAGCCGCGGATATGGCCGGGTCGGGCGGACCGTCCATCATTTCGAATGTTTTGCAGGGTGGCGATATCATTCATGTGACAGCCATGGTTCCTCGGTTCACCCAGTCAATTATGGTTAAGCCGGAGATCAAAAAGCCAGAAGACATGAAAGGCAAAAAAATAGGGGTGAGCCGGCTCGGAACCGTCACACATTTCGCGCTGCAAACGGCTTTAGACGGTTATGGCGTGAAAAACGTGACGATCCTGCAAATGGGTGGACAACCCGAGGCCGTAGCGGGATTGGTCCGCGGCTCCGTCGATGGCGCTGTGATTTCCCCGCCGTATAACTTTCAACTCAAGAAACAAGGATACAATGAACTCGTCTCCCCCAATGATTTGCAGAAGCTAACGGAGTTTATCACCAACGGCATTGTCGCCCGCCGGTCGGTTGTGGAAAAGGACAAGGACTCCTTGATCCGGTTGATCAAAAGCACCGCTGAAGCCATTAAACTCATCACGACCGATAGAGAGTTTACCAAGAAAGTAATCACCAAATGGATGCCATTGAAGGACACCGATTTGTTGGAGCAGGCCTATCGTTTTGCGACCGAAAACTATTCAAGAGAGGGTACGGTGCCAGAAGGCGCTCTCCGCGCCATGGTCAAGCAGATGGTGCAAAGCAATCTCATCGACGCGAAAATGGTTGCCAACACGCCTTTGACCGCTTACTACGACAACCGCTACGTTGAAGAGGTAAAGCGCTCAGGTTTCTTCGATCAACTTTGGAAATAGTGCCGCATTCGTTCTAAGGGCGGAAATCTAAGAGCAGACCTCTACAACTCGAATTTGTTGTGAGCACTTGGGTTCGTGCCTGAGCATTGACTTATTCTTCTCGCCGACTCGATTGAACTTGCAACCGGCTTCAAACAACCCAAATCGTTCAATCGCGTTTAATAGGCAAGAGATGGAGCGAACGATCGGCGGTCTATGGTACCCCTGGCGGTTTGGTTTTTTTGTCGTAGTATTCCTGGGAAAATTCCGGCTTGCGTCTCTCAGCGAAAGCCGCCGATCCTTCGTCATAGTCTTTGCTCTGGCGCAGGTGGGCGTAGAATTCCCGGTGGACCTCGAAGCCTTTTTCCCAGCCCTGAATCTCGTACAACAGCTTGTCCTCGATGTACTCAATGGTATGAGCGGCAATGAGGCGGCCGTTACGGTTGATCGTGGTGCAGAGCTCGATGCAATCGTCGATGAGCTTATCGGGCTCGCAGATTTTCTGCACGAGGCCCAGCCGAAAGGCGGTATCCGCTTCGATCATCTGCCCGGAGAGCGCGAACCAGTACGCCCAGCCGGTCGGAAGCTGGCAAATATAACTCGGCCAGGCTGCCATGTGCGACCAGCGCACCTCCGAGCAACCGAACTTCGACGCCGGGACGCAGTAACGGATATGACATGCCAGCGCCAAACTAAAACCGCCGCCGACCGCGTAGCCGTTGATCGCGGCAATGATCGGTTTGTGCATTTGCAAAGCGCGCGTATTCGAGTACGGCCGCGGGCCGGAGCGTGGTCCTTTCATCTCGCCCTTTGCAAAAGCGAGGTTTTCTTTCAGATCGCCACCAACGCAAAAGGCGTCTCCGCTGCCGGTGAGGATGACCGACCACACGTCGTCATCCGACTTGGCTTTCTGCCACGCTTCATCGAGCGCCCAATAAAGATCGCGGCTGATGGCGTTCTTTTTTTCCGGGCGGTTCAAACGAATAATCGCGATGTGCGGCTCGCGCTTCTCGTAAAGACAAATGGCTTCTGGTTCTGGCATGTTTTGCTTCCCCTTTCTGAGATTTTGTCTTCCCTCACCCTTCCTTCTCCCTGAGGGACAGCATTAGACCCTGGGTTGGTGATTGAAGCGGATGCGGAACGTATTTTACCTTTGCACTAATACAAAACTTTCTCTTCGTCCAATTGTTTAATCTCTTCGTCCGAAAGACCCAATAAATTCTTGGCTATTTCATAGGTATGCTCGCCCATGAGCGGCGCTAGCCCGCGCACCTTGCCCGGCGTTTCAGAGAGACGAATAGGGACGTTTTCAGTTACCACGTCGCCGGCTTCTGGCTCTTTCATTTTTACGAGAAAGCCCGTGGCCGCGTATTGCACGTCGCGTTTGAATTGGTCTTCCACGTCCTGAACCACGGCGGCGCAAACGCCGACTCCCTGTACCAGGTTCATGACGTCGTATGGATCGTGTTGCAGGGTCCAAGCCGTGACCCACTTGTCCAGTTCTTCTCTGTGTCGGACTCGTTCCAGATGGGTCGCAAACTTCTCGTTTCGTTTCAATCCCGATTTTTCCAGTAGACCGGAGAAGCGGTCCCACTCATCTTGGGTATAAACGGCAATCACGCACCAGCGGTCATCGCCCCTGCAGTGGTAAGGACCGTAGGGCGCCGCGATCAAACTGCGATTGCCCTCCGGCTGCGGCTCTCGTCGGTTCACCGAATATTCCAAATACTTCGGTCCGAGCAGTGATGCGCCGATCTCGACTTGGGCGCTGTCGATCCATTGTCCGCGTCCGGTCTTCTTGCGTTGGATCAATGCCAGCACGACACCGAAAGCGCCGGTTACGCCGCCCATAAAATCAGGATGCTGGGTTCGCGGCTCCGCTGTCGCGGTGGTCGCCGCGGGATAGTTCCACAGATAGGTCGTCCCCATGGTGTTGCCAACGTTGGGGCCGTAGGTCAGATCGGCGGCGTGAGGTCCGGTGCAACCCATGCCCTTCACGCGAATCAGGATGCAAGCCGGATTGAGTTCTTTGAGCTGCGGATAATCGAGTCCCCACTTTTCGAGAATGCCCAAGCCATAATTCTCCACCAGAACGTCGGATTGCTTGACTAACCTTTTGACGAGATTGCGGCCTTTCTCGGTCTGCATGTTCACGGTGAAGGATTTCTTCCCTCTCTGGAGCTTCATGAAATCAGGATTCTTATTCCACTTGGCGGGATCCTCGCCGCGGTGGCCATCCCCGCGCAAGCGCGTTTCACAACGAATCACTTCCGCGCCGAACTCGCAGAGCACGCGCGCAACCGTCGGACCGGCGGCTCCGGTTGTGAGTTCGACGACGCGGATTCCTTCTAAAGGTAGTTTTGACACAGGCTTTTCTCCCCGATTGCGAAAGTGTGTTCGAGCCCTGTGTCATTCTGAGGAGCCAGAGGCGACGAAGAATCTAAAACTCCTCGAATGCTCTTGATGCAAGATTCTTCGCTTCGCTCAGAATGACAAAAAGTAACAACAAACTTTGAAAGTAATCGTCGAGTGTGGTGTTTTGTGAGTTCGTGCACCTAAATCACTCCGCTGGCTCGCAGCGCGATGAGATCGTCGTTACTCATGCCGAGCTCGCCGCCATAGATCTCTTTGTTGTGTTCGCCAATCAACGGCGCGGTGCGTGTGACCCGTCCGGGCGTTTCGCTAAGTCTCGGAACCGGACCGAAATGCGCGTATTTGCCGATCACGGGGTGTTCCATGTCGATGAACGCTTCGCGAGTCTTTACCTGCTCGCTGTTCATGAACTCGCCCACGGTATTTATCGGGGTGACCGCGATACGCCGCTTTTGCCCCTCTTCGTAGAGCTCTTCTTTCGTATAGCGGCGACAAAATTCCGTGATCGCTGCCACCACGATATCCGGATGTTTGCGCCGATACGCCATCTTCTCGAATTCCGGGCCGGAAATAGAAGCCGGACGTCCCATCCAATCCACCAGCCTGCGCCATTGCTCGACCGGAATGATAAAAATGCGCGCGTAGCCGTTCTTGGTCGGGTAAGGGTCGTAGAGGTCCGTCTCTTCACCCTTGCGCGAAGCGCGCGCGGGCTTGGCGCCGGTGTAGCCGTAGTTAGGAATAAAATAGCCGGCGATATGTCCCGAACACTCGTGCATAGAGACAACGATGTGCTGACCTCTGGCGCTTTCCAGACGATGATAGAGCGCGACCGCGATCCCAAAGGCCCCATAGGTCGACGCCATGCCGTAGGCGATCTCGCCCGGAGGTTGTAACGGCGGCTCCCCCGGTTCTCCTGCCAAGTACAAGAGGTTGCCGAGCGCCAAACCGGCAATGTCGTTAGCCTTGTAATCGCGCCACGGGCCGACGTCGCTGAAAGGGGTAATCGACGCAACGACTAGACCGGGATTGCCGGCGCTGAGCTCTTGGTAACTGAGGCCCAGCTCATCTCTCTGAGCCGGGCGATAACTTTCGACCAAGACATCGGCTTTGCGAGCCAACTCCAACAAGATTGCTCGGCCGTCCGGCTTTTCGATGTCGAGGGTGATGCCGCGTTTGTTAGTGTTGAAGTGGAGGAAGTAAAGACTTTTCTCCGGATGCGGCGAATCATCTTTGAATGGCGGAACCCGCCGCGCTTCATCGCCGCCCGGCGGCTCGATTTTTATCACGTCCGCGCCCATGTCGGCGAGGAGTTTACTGCAGTGAAAACCCAAAGGGCCCGCGAGATCTAAAACGCGATAACCGGTTAAGGGCGGCGCTGTCTCATCAAGGTTCGCCATATGAATTCCGCTTCTCAGCGATGCGCTTCATAATTTCGCCGTCACTGTTACTCGGATCAGATACTTGTGTCAAGCAGCGTCGAGTTTGTTGCAGCTTTCCTTGGAGATTGGTATACGGCATCAGACTTAGCTGAGTGGAACGCATCCATCGCAATCGCAGTTCAGGAGGATAACCGCATGTTACATGAAAAGCTCCGGATCGCTCCAACCTGTTATCACGTGCTTCATCAAGTACCCGTGATGACCGCCCACGAAATGAACTTCCTGTACGATGAGGGTCTCAGAAACGCGGACGGATCGCCGGCGTATGAGATCTTGCATGACTCCATGGTGCCCTTTGGATTGGAGAAATTGGGGATCTCGCAAGCGATGAAAGAGAAATCGGTGGACATCGCGCTGGACGTTCAATCGCGCACGGTCTTTTTTCAGCGCGCTCGAGGCGCCGACCTTTACATCATCGCGGGCTGGAGAAACCAGCACACGAATGTCTGGGTGGCTCCGGCGCATATCAAGTCGCTAACGGATTTGAAAGGCAAGCGGGTGATTCAGTTGAAAAAGGCGGGGTTGGATTTGGAGCGCGACGTGGAGTGGGTGAGGATAGGGGTCGCCGCTCGGCTTCATAAAGAGGCAATCAGGAGTGGTAGAGTCGAGTGCGCGCCGGTGCCGACCTGGGATGCGGCGGACCTCAAGAAGGAAGGCTGCAACGTGCTCGTCTCGCCCGCGGATCAATATCCTGATGGACGGCCCGAAAGAATCATTGCCTCTACCGGACGCATACTTGAAGAGAGGCCCGACCTGGTCAAGAGTTTTCTCAAGGGACTGATCCGTTCGTATTGGTTTGTGCGCGACATGCCGAAGAATTATGAATATATCAACCATCTCGAAAAGAGGCTTCGGCTGCTAAGTCCGGACCCGGAAGAGCGGGTGGTTACCAATGCGTCTCGCACCCAACGGGACCTCGAGGCGATGCCGTTTCCCATCGACGGACTTGCGACGGGATTTGAAGACATGCTGAAAGAAGAAGAGCGACTCGGCGAGCTCAATTATGATGTCCCGGCGATCAAAGATGTCTGCGCGCAGGATCTGGCCAAAGAGGCGTTCAAGGAATTAATGCAGCGAGAAGAGCTGGCGCCGGAATATCAGCGCGTGCGCGCGGTCGCAGAGCGATGGGGCTACTAGACCGAGCTGGCGCTGAGAATCTCAAATTGTAGATTTCAAATCTCAGACTTGTGGCAACTTGTGACATGATATTTGAACTCGATACGCATCTATCATTTCCCTCGCCCACGAAGTGGGAGAGGGCGAGGGTGAGGGCAAGATCGATTGGCACTACCCTCACCTCTTTCGTCGCCTCCCAAGGGAGGACGAGGACAATTTATTGGATTCTATGATATTCGTTCTGGTCATTTTTCTTAGCTCAATACTGGCCGCTTCCGTCGAGGCCCAGTCCGGCAAGAATTTTTTCGAAGGGAAGACGATTACTCTCTTTGCCGGGTCTTCGGCGGGAGGTGGGACGGATATAACCGCAAGGCTCATCGGGCGGCATATGGAGAGGTATATCCCGGGGAATCCCAGAATCCTCGTAGCCAACAAGCCGGGCGCGGGGGGGATGATCGCGGTCAATGAGCTCTATAACCGGAGCAAGCCTGACGGCCTTACCATGAGCACCATGAATACCGGAAGTCTTTTTGGTCTTGCCACAGGCAACGACGCCCTCAAGTTCGACCTGCAAAAATTCATCTGGGTGGGTCAAGCTTTGGATGAAGCGCAGACGCTTTACGTGAGATCGGCGACTCTCTACACTAGCTTTGAAGCAATCAGAAAAGCCAACAAAGATGGCAAGCAGCCGAAAATGGGAGCGCAATCCCTCGACCATACCAGCAATGTCGTGGTGAAGATCGTTGAACAGATTCTAGGTTTGGATTTTCAAGTCATCCCCGGTTATCAAGGCACGCCGGAGATCTTGCTCGACATTGAGCGCGGCGCTCTCGACGGCCGATCGCAAGGAACGGGTTCGCTGTTGGGTACCAGAAGAGAGTGGATCGAGAAGCGATTTATTCGGCTGCTCGTTACCTCGAAGAACAAACGCGACTCGCGCCTACCCGAAGTGCCAACTATCGAAGAGTTGGCTCCTCCGGGGAAGAAAAATCTCCTCAGCGCGCTTTATGCGGCCGAGAATATCGGCAGATCAATTGTCTTACCTCCCGGAGTTCCAGTGGACCGCGTCAAAGTTCTCCGCGATGCGTTTGCGACGATGGCACAAGACCCGCAATTTATGAAGGAGGCCGATAAAATAGGATTGGAAGTCGGCTTGACCCGCGGTGAGGACATGAACCGGGACATTGAAAACACTGTTCGGGACAAAAATTTGATGGAAGTCTATCGCAAGATTATGACGGCGCCGTGAGGTCAAAAGTCAGAGGTCAGAATTCAGGTTTCAGAATTCGGGAGGAGAACCGTGGTATTCCGACGTCCGACCGGCGACTTCTGAATTCTCCGTGTCTAACTTGAACTCCCTCGCACTCCTGATTGATTTTGGCAGCACCTACACCAAAGCTGTAGCGGTGGATCTTCGCACGGCCGAGGTAATCGGGCGAAGTCAGGCCGCGTCCACGGTAAACACCGACGTGCGCGAAGGTCTCCTGCAGGCATTGACAAACCTGCATGAAGCGAATCGCCTGTCCCCGGAGCGGGTCAAGCATTTGAATGTTCTCGACGGCACGTTGGCTCTTGCCTCGAGCAGCGCGGCGGGCGGCTTGAGAATGGCCGTGATCGGGCTGGTTCCCGGATTGACGGTGGAGGCTGCGAACATGGCGGCGCTCGGCGCCGGCGCCAAGGTAGTTGGATCGTGGTCGTTCAAGCTCGGAGGAAAGGTGGTTGACGAGATCGAAACGCAGCGTCCCGACATGATACTGCTTACCGGCGGCACCGATGAAGGCGACTCCGCGACCATCCTTCACAACGCGCGTTTGCTCGCGAGATCCGCGCTATCCGTTCCAATCGTTGTGGCCGGCAACCAAACTGTGGCCGCCGAAGTTTGCGATATTTTAACAAACAGTGGGAAAGAAATCCGCCGAGCGACGAATGTTATGCCACGATCGGGGCAGCTCGCGGTGGAATCCGCGCGCGAAGAGATCCGCAAGCTGTTCATGGAGCGCATCACCCATGCGAAGGGGCTCGATGGCATCAGCGGACTCGTTTCGGTTGTTCTACCGACACCCATGGCGGTTCTTCAGGGCGCGATTCTGGGGGCGGAAGGGGTGGAGGGAGAGAAGGGTTGGGGCGAGATGCTCATGGTCGACGTGGGAGGCGCGACAACGGATGTCCATTCCATCGGCTACGGAGAACCGCAAGGGCCAAACATCGCTGAGCAAGGTTTGCCCGAACCCTTTGCGAAACGGACCGTCGAGGGAGACCTGGGCATTCGTTTCAACGCCGGCACTCTG
>VBKE01000017.1 GCA_005879605.1 Deltaproteobacteria bacterium | reverse complement strand
AGCGCTACCAGACGCAAGCGCTTGGCGGCAATTATTCGGAGATTGGCCGCGCACTCGGTGGATGGGCGGAACGAGTCGAAGACCCCGAACAAGTCGCCTCGGCCATTCAGCGTGCCAGAAGGGCTACCGAAAATGGCAAAGCCGCGCCGCTGGAGTTCGTTACAAGCCGCGAGATCGCCTATTCAAGGGTACGAGAGTAAGGTCAGAGTTAAAAGCGTTCACATCACCATGACTGGCTAATTGAAGTGTTCCTGTTCTAGCTTCTCATCTTCGGTCGTTCGGCAGGTGAAGCCCTTACAATGCGCGAGCCGGCCCATCCATGAAGAAAGACGTTTCACAAGGTTCGGATCGGCTTGCCCGGCGAGATTGTGGAGTTCATCCGGATCGTTGCGCAAATCGTAAAGCTCTCGTTCGCCTGAAGTATATTCGGCGTAAAGATACTGATTGGACCGCAGCGCCTTGTAGGCTGTCAGTTTCGACTTATCCTTCACCTGAAAAAGCATCTCTTCGAATCTCGACATAAACGGCTCGGGACCCGGAGCATGCTCGATCAACACCCCTTGTCGCCACTCCGACAACGGCGGCAAATGCTTGTTAAGCAAAGGCTCGAGCGAGCGCCCATCGACAAAGCCAGGAGGCGTCACCGAGGCCCACTCGGCGAAAGTCGGAGCTAAATCCGTTTCCACAGTGAGGTGGGGTGCCGTATGGCGCGCCGGCACACCCGGTCCTCGGATTACGAGCGGCACATGGATATCTTCCTCGTAGGGTGTTTGCTTTCCCATGTGCAGCCGATGTTGACCAAAATGAAACCCATTATCGGAAGTAAAAACAATAAAAGTGTTATGAAGCTGATCCGTTTGACCCAAAGCCCCGATCAGTTCGTCGATCAAATCATCCACCGACTGTAGAGACTGAACCCGCTTCCGATAGAGCAGATCCATCTTGGTGATTTGCTTTCCGTCTATAAGCGGTAGAGCCCTGATATATGCAGGCTTCGTAGTAACGTCTTTCTCATTGAATGACGCCGTTCTCGGTGCCTTGGCATCGGCAAATAGATTTCGATGGCGTTGTGCGGGAGTTGCCGGCTGATGCGGCGCGTACGGGGCAAGATAAAGGAAAAAAGGCTGTTTCTTTTCCGCCGCCTGATGAATAAACCCGCTGGCTTTGCGGGAGATCACGTCAACTAAATAATCGTTCGGCGAATGTCCGTATTGCACAATTTTGCCGTTTTCATTCATCGGATAGTCAATCTCGTCATAACCGTGGTTATCAATCGGACTATCCCACTCGTCCCAACCTTGCGGTACATAATTTTTGTCGTTATGGGGAGTGTACCCATTGAGGTACTTGCCCATTAAGCCGGTGGTGTATCCCGCCGCCTTCAACCAGGTTGCCATCGTAGAGGCTTCATTCCCCAACTCTCGAAACCTGTGAAACCCGGCGGTATTGGAGTCTACGCCGTGATTGTGCACGTATTGCCCGCGCAATATGGACGAGCGTGACGGGCAACACTGTGAATTGGTCACGAAGAAATTGGTAAACGTCGTTCCCTCGTCGATCAGCAGCCTCTTCAATTTCGGCATGACCTCAACGTCGCGCAGCGCCATGTCGTCGGTAAGAATAAAAATGATGTTGGGGTGATGCGGCGACGACGGATGCTCATCATGGGAGGGAGTGTGATCTGCGCCGGCGATTGAGCCGCAAACCAACGCGATCACGAGGCCACAGATTGACGGAATGCCGAAAAACTTTTTAAGAAGCATGAGATGATTCCTTTTCACCGCTGCTTTAAATCAGGTTAACAGAGTAATGACAGTTTACAAGAATCCTGGAAAACTGACCGACCTTGCCGAGTTTCCGGGTCGCCCGTTGTTCATTAGACGTTCGATGAGGGCAAACGGAATACTTGAAATATTAATTCCGGTTAAAATAAGAGCGAAGTCCGAGGTCGGGGCTAGACGCAAAGCCACATTCTTAGAGCTCACAGCTAAACACATTCTTAGATGTTGTAGAGCGCCTTAGGATTATGATGGAGGATTCTCTCTTTGGTCTGGTCGCTGATCCCCTCTTGAGCCCTAAACTCGGTGATGCCGTCAACCTCCGTCGAGACGTCGAGGTGTCCATAGTCGGTACCGGTAACGAGGCAGTGTTCGCCGCAATAGCCGAGGATATACGCTAAGTCGTCGTTGTTCTGGCAGGTAACGTAAATTTTGTATTCCTCAAAAACGCTTTCTGGAAATTGTCGTCCGGCCACTTGGAACCGTCTTGCGGCTTCGCGAGCGACCCACGGGATCCATTGCGCCGCGGCCTCGATGAAGCCCCAACGAAGTGTCGGGAAAAGCCGCGGGACATCGCTCAAGATGAGGTTGAGACATGCGGCCACGGTCGGCATGCGGAATATCGCGAATCGGCCCACGGGCGACTGCCGATAGAGCTCGCAGTTGGCTGGATTGGCATTGGCGATGTGCACGGCGATCGCCATGTCCAGGTCGCTGGCCGCTTGATAAATCGGATAAAAATAAGGATCACTGAGATGGCGGTCCCCTTCCAGGGGACGCATACAAACAGCAACGGCACCATTCTCCTTCGCTTCCTTAATCTGCGGCGCCGCCTCATTCAACGCCAGAGTCGGAATCACGCACGACCAGCGCAGCCGGCCGTTGCTCTTTCTCCACACTTCGCCGAGCCAGCGGTTCCAACTGCGGCAGAGCGCCACTTCGACTTCAGGCCGTTCGGTTATCTGTTCGATCCAGAGCGTGTTATGGAGCACCTGTATGTCGATACCCAACCGATCCATATGTTGCAGTCGCAGCTCCACGTCGTCCAGTTCTCTTGCCGCCTGCGGAGTTTCCAAATTTCTGCCCGTCTTCTGCGACAGCTCACGCAGCTGTTGCTCGTTTAAGGTAGGAAAGCGGAAGCCGCGAATCTTACCGTCGATAACCCAATATTGCTGATTGCCGTCATCTTTGGAGTAGAATAGTTGCGGTCGGTATTTCTGCTCCGAAGGCTCCAGATAATCCCAGGTCCGCTCGGTTTCGATCACATGGGCGTCGGCATCGATAACAGGAAGCGTAGTTGTCATGTCACTTCCTCCCTCTGATCTGACTTGGTGGGATTGGTCAACTTCAAACCTAGTGCGGTGGCAGAAGCCTGTCAAGTACAGGTTGGCGCGGGCAGCAAATCATACTGTCATGTAAGTTCAATCAAGAAGGATCGCAAACGTCTGGCCCTTTCACCGACCTCAATAAGAAATCACGCCGTTCGCTTTGAGCGCGGCCTGATAACGTCGGGGAATTTCCGAATCCTCGTCCTCGTACGGAATCATCCATCCGCCCTGCTTTACTCCCCGAAACACATCGTCGTCCGTTTTCTGATGGGAGACTTTGAAACCGAGCGGATAGAGACGACTACCATAGCGCACGGCCAAATGGCGTGCCGGTTCCCTGCCGGTATTGAAGTGTTGGTGAAACCAATCTCCGGGCGGACAATAAATGCTGCCTTCGCCCCATTTGATCTCGATGACTTTATCCTCGTGTCCTTCTTCGTAAGGGTGAATGCCCCCCTGCTTGTGCCAAAGCAGGACGTAACCGACGGATTGCAGTCCCACGATAATGGCGCCCGGCCCATGATAGTGAGCCTTGTGATATTTGCCGACGGGCCACTCGCCCAGATGACCGACCAGAGCATTGCCCGACATCTCGAACTGGCTCAGACGCAAACCGGCGCCTTTGACCTCGAGATTTTCCAGAAACGCGTTTGAGATATCAGGAATGAAATTGGTTTCCCAAATGTTGATCAAGCCGCTCACGTAACGTTTTTTGCCGACGTTGAAATAGTCTTCTTCGCCGTAGAAACGATCGGAAAAACTGTACGGACAGTTGAAAATAAAATTTTCGTCCCGGTAGATGTCAAATGCCAGCGGCGCATTGGTCACGGCCAGAAATCTCACGGGTTCCCGCGAACCGTTCACCAACCTATGGGACGTGTTCATCGGCGGCGCAAAAAGACTCCACTTACCCCATTCAAACAATTTCTTATGGCCGTGGTCATCCCAAATCTCCGTGGCCCCCTGACCGTTTAAGATGCAGATCACTTCTTCGTACAGATGACGCTCCGGCTTCAAGGCATCTCCCGGCGGGATCTCACCGATGTATCCGCCGGTGATACCTTGCATGCCGTGGAGGTGAATAAAGGCCGCCTTCCCACCCGTGCGGCTGTAAGGCGCGACTTCCAGAGTGCGGAGATCCCCCATGCCATGCCCGATATGTATGGGCAGGCCTTGGCTCTTCATCCAGCGGACGTAACCGGTCTTTTCATTAATTGGTGCAATGTCCATATAAAACTTCTCTCCTTCAAAACCGATCTTACTATCTATCCTCGAATCCTCTGAAATCCTGAAAATGTGCTTGGGAATTTGTTTCCACGGCTTCCCCGATTCCCAAATCCACGACCAAGCTCGATCTGATTGCTGGCGTCACACTTGGGCCTGTATTCGTGTTCACTCATGTCGGGCTGAAGGCTATCCGATATAACAGAGTTACACGCAAGAATATCGTACCATGAAATTACGTAATGCCACGTTAAATCGCGAGTTTTTGCACGCGGTTTTTGCCGCAGCCGCATCAGAAACTTCTCTTCGAGAAGCTAGTCACGGATGGCGAGGGCGCCACCGTCGACGGGCAGATCAACGGCGTAGATAAAATCGGATTCGTCCGAAGCGAGAAAGACCGCCGCCTTAGCGATATCCATCGGGACGCCACGCCGACCGGCGAGATTCTTCACAAAACGGTTTTCAGGAACCTCATCTTGGCCAACCGGCGAACCGATTCGGTTTGGCGAAATGGAGTTCACGCGAATCCCTTGGGGAGCGAGTTGAATCGCGATGGATCGGGTGAGGTTGAGGACACCCGCTTTGGCCGTGGTATAGGCCGTAGCCTCTTTTCGACCCCCATGGCCTGAGGTCGAAGCGATATTGATGATCTTTCCCTTTCTCTTTTGGTCAATCATCACTTTAGCCGCGTAACGGGTGCAGTACCAGACGCTTCGAAGGCAAACATTCATGACCCTGTCCCACTCTTCTTCGCTGATATCAAAAATAGTCTTATGGTCCGTCCATGCTGCGTTATTAACCAAGACGTCTACACCACCGAATTCTTTGACGACGGCTTGAACCATTTTCTCGACGGAACTAGCCGAAGCGACGTCGCAAACGATCGGAATCGCCTGGCCCGGGGCCGCAGCATTAATCTCGTTAACAACGCGGTTAGCTCGGCCCTGATCGAGATCCACAACCGCAACTTTGGCCCCTTCCTGGACGAACAGTTTAGAAATATCTTCGCCGATATTTCGGCCCGCGCCGGTCACGATAGCAACTTGATTTTGTAGTCTCACGATGACCTCCTGATCATTTACTCACTTGTGGTGCATAGCAAATGACAATCTAATCGTCCAGGCAACGGAGCACTGGCACGTTAAAATATCCGCCGAACTTCCAAAGATGGCCGCGGGATGACAGAGGGCAACGGCGCGGGTCAGACTAGAGACTGACTTTTTCGGTGTAAAGGTCCTTGAGAAACTTGCTGCCTTTGAGTTCTTCCAAAAATCGCGGTTCAGTTATGTCCCCGGGCTTTAGCGACTTCGTGCGCTGATCCACCGCCGCCCCGACATCGACGAGGGCTTGGATCGCTTCGTTATTCAGCTCTGGCAACGGCCGCAACTGCGCCGCAAAGCTATCGTACATGGCATCAACCGTCATTCCCTGACTGCTCGGAAAATACTTCTTGAGAATTGCCAAGCTGTTGTCTCGGTTGGACACGAAATGGTGTATGGCGGCCACGTAGCCTCTCATGAAGCGGCGCACTGTTTCTTCTTCCCTCTTGGCGAAGGAGCGGGTCGTTAGAATAAGGTCGGTAACCGCGGGAACGGCCTTGACGTCTAGTATCTTGATCCCTAATTTTTTAGCTTCCGCAGCCACGTCTTCGCTCAAAGGAGCGCCTTGAAGCAGATTTTTCGAGATCGCCAGGGCTCTGGCTGGAGACAGTCCGGCAGCAACCATTTCGACGTCTTTTGCGGGGTCGAGGCCGGCCCGTCGTAAAATCACTCGAGCGATCAAGTCCGACTTAGCACCCAACGCGGAAACCCCAACTTTCTTGCCCCTGAGCTCTTTGACCGAGGAAATAGAAGAAGCCACAGCCATACCATACTGGTCAAAGCTCACATGGGACCCAACCAGGGTCACATCGGCTCCGCCAGCCACCGGTTGGAGAACAGCGAGCGGATTGCCGAAACCAATTAAGACATCGACTCCGATCAGGGATTGAACCCCCGCCGAGAGATTATCGCGAATGGGAATCTCTTCGATATCAAGCCCATTTTTCTTAAATAGACCGGAATCCACGCCCACATAGGCCACTGCGGTTCCGATCTCCCAACCAGCATAAGCCAGCCTGATTTTCTTCGCGTCGTCTGCAGCCCATGTGTGACTAGCAATGAATGCGAGGGTGATGAGAGCCAGACACAGCGTTAGACCAGGCCGTCGGTTTAGTATGTAAAAGTAACCCATGAATCATACTTATAACTCACATTGACTTTCGGGCCAAGGGCTAAGCATATTTCGCTCTGAAAAACCTTCGGCTTTAGGTTGATGCGGAAAGTCCTAGTTGTTATGGTCGGTCGCATAGCAATTGAGGGATAGACTAATAAAATGGGAGGGCCGCTATGAAATTTCTCCATACCATGATCCGGGTCAACGACCTGGATGAATCCATTCAATTCTACTGCGATATTTTGGGGATGAAATTACTCAGAAAGAAGGACTATCCCTCAGGCCGTTTCACCTTAGCCTTCGTAGGCTACGGCAATGAGTCCGAAAATGCGGTCGTCGAACTGACTCATAATTGGGACACCCATCGATACGATGTCGGTAACGGCTTCGGTCATCTCGCCTTGGGAGTGGACGATATCTACAGAACTTGCGATGAGCTACGCACGCGCGGCGTCAAGATAGTTCGCGAACCAGGTCCCATGAAGCATGGCGGAACGGAAATCGCCTTTATTGAGGACCCTAACGGATACAAAATCGAGCTCATCGACCTTACTCGGCGCGCTGAACGCGCATAGATTTTCTGGCTGGAATCCTCTCTGCAACCCATCCCCTCAACTCCAGACAGACTTCAACTACCTTTGTCAGGCGGCTTTATTATGCTTCGAGCTTTTTCCATGACTGCCCATGCAGACAGCGGCTCCAAGAAATCCACTGAAAAGGGCCAATTGGATTAGCTGTAACCGCGCCGCGTTGGAAAAGTTTGAGCTTAGCCAAAGATCCACATCACCCAGATTTGCAAGCTTCAGAAATTTCATCTAGGATAATCTCGTTTTCACGCCCACTTATC
This sequence comes from Deltaproteobacteria bacterium, assembly GCA_005879605.1. GTDB lineage: Bacteria > Desulfobacterota > Binatia > UBA9968 > UBA9968 > DP-1. Next base: position 27,482 of record VBKE01000017.1, on the reverse strand, counting down.
TCTAAAGACTCTTAGGAGGATCGAGTTCATGGCGACGATGATCACCAACGATTGCATCAATTGCGGCGCGTGCGAGCCGGAGTGCCCCAACAACGCAATTAGCCAGGGAGATCCGGTCTATGTCATCGACCCGCTCCTATGCACGGAGTGTGTGGGCTTTCATGATTACGAAGCCTGTGCTGCGGTTTGTCCGGTGGACTGTTGTGTCACCGATCCGAACAACATCGAAACCGAAGAGGCGCTCATCGCGCGCGCTCGGACGCTCCATCCTGAGACCCAGTTCGCTGATAACTTTGAGTCACGTTTTCGTAAAGGCCAAGGCAAGGAAGGAACCGAAGCGCCCAAGAAAGAGGCGCCCGCGCGGCCTGCGCCCTCAGCCGCCGCACCAGCTGCAGCCGCATCCCCTGAGCCGGCCGCCTTTGCCACTCCAGGCTACGGCGAAGCAGAGGTTAACTTCGTACCCTTGCCTGATATCGATTCATGGAGTATCTCGGTCCGATGTTTTAAGTGCCACAAAACCCATGTGGAATCGGTGCGCAGCTTCATGATCGGCAATGTTATTTTCTGCCCGCATTGCAACCAATCGATGGTGGTTCGTGACAATCTTAACTTTCATATCCGCACGCTGCTAAAAGATTCCTACGATAAGTGGGAAAGAGAACAAACGGAATTTACCGACAAAACAGAGAAAGAACTCGCCCAGTTTGTCGAACGACGCGCTAGGGAAGCACAAGCCTTCGAAGCCCACCAACAGCGAGAATTGGCAAAAATCCGCGAACAGCTTGATGCCATCGGTGAAACTTATGACGCCCCCGGAAAGCCTATCAGGAAGGGCTCTCGGTTTGGATGGGGATGATCGTCTCCACCCATGCTTAGTTCCTGGCTTCACCTCATCGCCCTGACTGTCTATCTCGGGGCGATCGTCGGTTTAGGGGCCCTCCTCCTTCCGTCTCTCGCTGCCCTTGACAAACATGAGGACAGAGTGCAGTTTCTCGCGCACGGACTCAAGTTCTACAACCCGCTTCAAGTCGGAGCGTTGGGAATTCTTATTTTTACCGGCGCGTTTCAGCTAACCGAGCTTAAAGCGGCGTATCGGGAAATGTTCATTAAACAGCTCGGATACGATCTCGCTATCAAATTGTTTTTCGCATTTTTTCTTGTCATTCTTAGTGTCTACCAATCCTTGGGAATAGGTCACCGATTCGTCAGACGAAAGGAAGGCGGAGAACCGGTTACGCCAGCACAACTCGATTCGATTATTCACCGGCTCAAAGGCGCCAATTGGTGTATTTTGCTACTCGCCTTGATTACTCTCTGGCTCGGGCTCCGACTGCGATCCTAGCCTCACCAGAGGTTCGGCGACGAGCCACGATGCGAAAAAGATTCTCGGAGGTTAAAGTCAATGGCGAACTCAAAGTTACGAATCATTTACCGATCAAATTCTCATGCGCCGCTTTGGTTGGTGGCGAAAAAATCGGGAGTTTGGGAAAAGAACGGTCTCACGGTGGACACGTCGCCAGAACTCGTGCGCGAGAAGGCGGTGGAAGCGCTGAAAAACGGGCACGTAGATCTCATCTCCGGAAATCACCATAATCTTTTCGTCAGAAATGCGAAGAACGGCGAAGACTTCGTTCACTTGGCGCAAGCGGGAAACAACTGGACGGAGAACCGGCTCGTGGTGACCGATGGAATTCGGTCGGTTAAGGATCTACGGGGGAAAAGGGTCGTTGCCGATAAGTTGAACTCGCACGCCGGGCTGAATATCTGGCTGTTTTTGCGCCAGGAGGGGCTCGATACGGATCGTGGGGACGTGGAACTCGTGGAGCTGCGCGGATCGTCGGAGGAGCGCTGGAAGCGGGTGCTGGCCGGCGAATTCGCCGGGACGTTCGTCGGTATACCTCACGATGAACGTGCCGCCAAGGCCGGGGCGCATGTCATTTCGGTGCGAGCGATGCCCATGATTCGCGGCGTGACGCTGACTACGACGATAGGCTTTGTCAAAGATCACGAAGACGAGATTCGGCGTCTGATTCGGGGGTTCGTAGACGCGATTCATTTTTTCATCAGCCGGAAGGAAGAGACGCTGGAAATCCTCAAAGAGCATGCGACCCCGATTTTGCGTCTTCAGTCGGAAGAAGAGGTAAACAGACTGTATGGCGAATGGCATCAATCACTGGAACGAAAGCCCTATCCTTCGCTAGAGGCCATCTCCAACGTTTTTCAACTGGCGGTGCGGCGCAATCCGGAGATTGCCGGCTTTAACCCGTTGGCTCTGTGGGACACGCATTATCTACGCGAGCTCGACGACACCGGATATATCGACCGGCTGTACAAATGAAAAAGGCGGGACCTACGGTCCCGCCTTTCACACTTTCCGCATTGCGCTGCCTTCAATCAGCTGCGACTAATCGTCTTCCCCGCCTATTGTTGTTGCGGCCGTTGTGACAGTTGCTGTCGCTGCTGTGATTCTTGCTGCGACTGCTGTTGTGGAGCTTTTGTGTTGGGTTGAGTGCTTGCCGTATTTGTGTCGGAGCTGATCGCTTCCCGATAAATCAAAATCTCAACTCGACGGTTCTTGGCTCGCGCTTGCGCATTATTGCCCTCGGTCAACGGCGCGCTCTTTCCATAAGACACGCTTATAACCCGGAGCGGATCCATCTTTTTTTGCGTCACGAGATATCGACTCACGGCGTCGGCTCTCCGGCGGCCTAGCTCATAGTTGTAATCCTCCGAACCGACATTATCGGTATGTCCGGTCACAAGAAAAACCGCACTGTCCATAGCGGCCTGATCACCCTTCAGATCGCTGAGAAACCCATCGATCTCTTTTCTCGCCGAGGCCGGAAGGTTGGACGAATTGAAAGCGAAGTTGGCTCCCTCTTTCATATCGATCACGAAGCGCCTTTCCAGCCGGAGATTGGCTAGGGAGTTCAAGGCCTTTTCCGTTTTGGCATCGACCTGCCCGAGCTTTCCTTCGAACTGCCCGAGTCTACCCTCGGCTCCGCCAACGCGGCCATCAAGACTCCCAAGCTGCGTTTCGGTTTTGCTCAGACGCGATTCAGTCTGAGAGACCCTGCCCGATAGTGGGTCCATCTGTTCCCGAACCCAGTCGCGGGTCGCTATACATCCCTGAGTCGTAAGCAGCGATGCCGCAGTTACAACCGAAAAGAAAAACGAACTTCCACCATAATTTTTCATAAATACCCTCCTTCGTTCCTCCTGCAAAATTAGTAACACTTTGATCATCGCTCGCTTAGGCATGAAGGTCAGCTGGATTATAGACGAAGCGAGGCGCCTAGCACCAGAACTCTTCGGCAAGGGCAAAGCCTTCATAAGGTATAAGGTAACGAACCGTTGAAACCATTCCAACCGTAACCAAAACTTGTGCCAATGGCCTAGGTCGTGCCTTATTACAATAAAATTGATCTCTTGCAACTTGATCGCCGGCTGAAATTAAGAAAGGGTGGATGCTTAACCCTACACTCTTGGAGGAATACTCAACCTTGACGCTTCCAATCAATACAGCGGTCGGGTCTCAGTTTCCTAGAAGCCATTCGTAGCGCTAAGCAATGGCCCGTTGGCGGGCAAGCGTGGCTTTCAACTGATAACTGTGACCAATTTCTCACTTGAAAAAGGCTTCTCAATGATAACCGCGCCGAATTCTTGCTTTTCCCGCTCCAACAGCACTCGAAACCGTTCCGCTGCTCCGGTAACATAGACGGTCTTGACGGAAGGATTAATCCCCCGGATGCAACGCATCATTTGAAAGCCGTCCAGCTCCGGCATTTGAATATCGGTTACGACCAGGTCCGTCGGATGCCGGAAGTAGCATGAATATCCCTGCAGGCCATCGCAGGCAGTCCATACTTCAAAGCCTTCCGCGCGCAGCTTTTCTTCGAATACCTGACGTAAGGCGTCGTCATCCTCAACGAACAGTACTTTTCGTGGCTTACGCACAGCGATTAGACCTCGATCGAGATAATGCAGCAAACCTTGTACCATTGAGGCTAGTTAACGATGGAGGGCCAATTTAAAGTCTTTTACTGCGTAACGCGCTTAGCGTTAGGTCGGAACTGCAGGGATTTCCCTGCGAATTCGACGGCGGGACCAACCTTATCGGTCTTTATCTTTTTGGCTGGTTCGTAGCGACAGCGATTTCAAGAGCCCGACAGGGAGCTCAGTGGACGCCGACAACCAACTAATTCGATATCGTTGGTTTGGTTCTCTTGAACTCTTCGACTTTAAGGTCGTGCTTTTTTAAAAGATCGTAGAAGTCGGCCCGATACTTTCCGGCGAGCTTGGCGGCTTGACTGACATTACCCTCGGTCATGGCCAGAACCTGAACCAGATAATCGCGTTCAAACGCGTCACGAGCATCCTTGAGAGTCTTGAGACCTTGGTTGGCAACCTCGTAATCATGCGAGAGCCCTCGACCGTTTTCCGACGCAAAGGCCTTCGTTTGGAGAACGTAGTCCTCGGTGACGAGTTCATCTTGGGTCATCGCGATCGCGTATTCAATCGTGTTTTCCAGCTCGCGCACGTTTCCCGGCCAATCATGCAACATCAATTTTCTCAGCGCTTCGGGGGTCAGTCCTTTGACTTCCTTTTTCATTTGCTCGCTAAATTTCTTCAGAAAGCTCTCTACCAACGGGACGATGTCCTCTTTGCGTTCTCTCAAAGGCGGCACGCAAATGGGGATCACGTGAATTCGATAAAACAAATCTTCTCGGAAGAGTCCCTTTTTCACTTGCTCTTCCAAATCTTTGTTGGTAGCCACAATCACCCGGACGTCCACCTCTACCGGAACGTCGCTGCCGACGGGATAGAACTGCCGCTCCTGTAAAGCACGAAGCAACTTGGATTGAGTCGAGAGCGGCATGTCTCCGATCTCGTCCAGAAATAGCGTGCCGGCGTGGGACTGGGTGAACAGACCTCTCGTGCTCCTTACGGCGCCGGTGAAGGATCCCTTCTCATGGCCAAAGAGCTCGCTTTCAAGAAGCGTTTCGGGTAAGGCGGCGCAGTTCAGCGCAACAAACGCTTGGTCCCTTCGATCACTCGCAAGATGGATCGCTTTGGCAATCAGTTCTTTTCCGGTGCCGCTTTCGCCATGTAGATAGACCGTTGAGTCGAGCTTGGCGATGCGCGTTACGATGTCCAACACTGAACGCATTTTGGCGCTGCGAGCGATGATGTTGGCGAAGTCGTATTTCTCTTCCAACAGTTCCTTGAGCCGCTTGATTTCAGAATTGAGGCGCCGATGTTCGAGAGCCCGATCAATCTGCAAGAGCAAATCCTGGGGTTCGAAGGGCTTCGTGAGATAGCTGTACGCTCCCTTGCGCATGGCTTCCACGGCGCTCTCAATGCTTCCATGAGCAGTCAAAATGATCACCGGAATATCAGGAGCGACAGCATGCATTTCCCCCATCAGAGCGATCCCGTCTCTGTCTCTAAGCATTAGATCGAGCAAACAAATGTCGAAAGAGTGTGTCTTGACCGCACTGAGGGCTTCGTCTTCTTGCACGGCCGCCGTCACGTCGTAACCTGCCGACTCGAGCCTCATTTTGACCAGCTCGATCAAATTCTTATCATCATCAACAACAATGATTCTGCCCGAACCCATTTCAATCCTTAACGCAATCTGTCCCGTTTTTTTTCTTCGATGTCAATGTCTACTTGCTTGAGCTTTTCCACGCCGTCCAGGACACCGACCCAAATCCTCGCCTGTTCCGCCCAAGGACTATCCGGATAACTCTTGATCACTCGGTTGAAAAAACCCATGGCCTGCCTGTTATCCTTCTTGGGATTTTTGGGATTCGCGTAGACAAGACCCATATTGAAAACGGCGGCATCGGACGGCGACTCGTCTTTGACCAAAGCTAAAACCGTTCGGCTCTCTCGAAGGGATCCTTCATAGTCACCTTTCGCGAGAAGAACTTGCGCGAGCTGCAAGTGCTCGCTGGCCTCGCGTCGTTCCCGTACTTCCCGCGACTCGACGACTATCTCGGGCTTCGGCGTCACGGCAGGCTCCGGCCGCGCCGTCGGCGTCAGCAGCTCCGGCGGCTTGCTGACCAGGCCACATCCCCCCAACAAAATTACGAGGGAAGTATAAAGGTAAACGTACTGCCTTGCTCGGGATGGTTTTCCGCCCATATGTTGCCACCATGAGAAATAATAATATGCTTGGCTATGGCGAGGCCAAGACCCGTACCGTTGGCCGAAAAGGCTCCATCACGGCTCCCCTGATGAAATTTGTCGAAGATCGTCTTAAGACTCTCCTCAGGAACTCCCGGCCCAGTATCCCGAACGGACACTTCGACTTTGTCGTGAATGGCTCTTGCGGCAACTTTAACGCGTCCGGCCTTCGGAGTAAACTTGACAGCATTCCCGATGAGATTTCTGAGCACCTGGAGTACCCGTTCGCGATCCAACTTCACACTCGGAAGTTCCTGTGCGATCTCGGTTTCCAAGCGTATCCCCTTCGCCTCCACTAATGGCGTTATTTCCATGACCGCCTTGTTGATCAAAGGTCCCAGGCTGGATTCTTCAAAACTGTAATTCATCATTCCAGCCTCCATCTTCGACAGATCCAACAAAGAATTGACGAGCGCTATGAGACGATTGCTCTCTTCTGCTACGATGGTCAAGAGCTTTCTCTGTTTGTCGGTGGCCGCTCCACCTACTCCGTCGAGCAAGAGACCCGTGCCTTCCTTGATGGAGGTCAACGGCGTTCGTAATTCATGAGACATCGAGGCAAAAAAGTCGGCCTTCATCTTGTCCAACTCGTTTAGCTTTTGACACATGAGGTTGAATGAGGAGGCCAGTTCGCGGATCTCCGGAGGGGAAGTCACCCGGAGATCTGCCACGAATCGTCCGCTCGCGATCTCACGGGTTTTTTTCTTTAAAATCCCTATGGGCCGGGTAACGCTTCGCGTAATGACAAACGACAGCACCAGGATAATAACCAAAGCGACCAAGGTAATCATGACCGCCACTCGATGGGCTTGTGCGCCTGCGTCCGCCAGATTTTTTACTTTGTCGAAGGTCTCTTGTTGCCGCTCGGTCTGCAATCGATCCAAAGATGCCAGGACGGCATCAGAAAACTTGCTTTTCTCTTTGTTATACCAATCCTGAGGGTACTCCAGATGCGCCCTTATCTGAACGGTTTCCTTTGCGAATAAATCCTGGTAGCGCTGATAATCCTCTTTCACCTGATCCAGCATGGCCGCCGACTTTGAATCCGCAACCGCGCGGGTTTCTTCCAGATTGTGTTCAAAATCGCCTTTGAACTTGAGAAACTCTCGGTAGAGTGCCTGATCTTTCGCAATCGTGAATTTACGCTCGTACCGAATCTGCGACAAAAAGCTATCGGCGAGCTTTTTCTCGTAATCCAGGACTCGGTTGTCTCTATCCAGGATAGATCGGGTGATGTCTTCAAAACGGCGCAGCTCCCCTACGGCATAAATGCTGACCGCCATCACCAGAGCGAAAACGACGAGGTACCCAAGGACCAGCCGGGAGAACAGACTTAACCGCATCGGAGTTGTTCCTGCCTAGAATTTTTATCCAGTATTGCGATCGTTGGAGCTCGGCTCGGGAAGCTCTCCCGGGGCGGCGTCCGCACAAAGAAGTTTCTGGCCAAACTGGTCCAGCCGCTTTTCAGCATTTTGATAGGTCGATTGGACGTGACCCAAATGCTTGCCCACTAGACCAAAATCGTCCCGGAACTTGGAGAAATCCCCTTGCAGCCGGTTTAGGTATTGGATGATTTCCTTGGCCCGTTCTTCGATTTTCATCCCTTTGAGTCCTAGAATAATCACCTGCAGGTACGCGTAAAAACAGTTGGGAGAGACCGGGATCACGCGTTTACTCAAAGCGTACTGACTGAGATTTTTCTCCCCCGGCAACTCGTCCTTGATAATCGTCTCATAGTAAACATTTTCCGCCGGGACGTACATCAGCGCGAAGTCATAGGTCCCTTCGTCGGGAACGATGTACTTGGCGGCGATGGCATCGATGTGTTTCCGTACGTCCCCGACAAACTGCCGCTTCGCTCGCGTCTTGTCATCATCGGCCGTCGCTTCCAGGATGCGCTTGAAATTTTCCAATGGAAACTTCGAATCCACCGGAACCAACGAACCCCCGAGCTTGATGACCGCGTCGACCTTCTCGCCGCTACGGAAGCTGTATTGGGTCGAAAAATGCTGGGGCGGAAGGATTTGCCCCAGCAAATCTTCCAAGAAGAATTCGCCCAGGCCTCCTCTCAGCTTCGGTGCTCGAAGAATTTCTTGCAGCGACGCTATATCCTTACCAACCTCATAGATCTTGCGATTGGCCTCTTCCAGTCCGCCCAGGCTCTTCTGGACACTGCCGACGACTCTGGCGGCGTTATCCAGCCTTTCGCCCAGGCTCTGCTGGGTCCGCTGTAAAATCTCGGCGTTTTCCCTGAGCCGTTCGTTGACGTGGCCGAGGATTTGTCCCAACTGTTGTTGGACGATTTGGGTGCTGCTTTCGAGCACCTGTCCGAACTGAACCCCGAGCTGACCGATTTGCTGTTGCATCAATAGCCACGACGGGTCTTCTCGTCTTTCTTGCAGGATGGATTGGAAACGGTTCAGAAAAATCCAGCCGATAAGCACGAGGCCGAGAAAAAAAATCACGATCACCAAAAATGGATTTAAAATTTCCACGACTGACGTGGCGGATTTAGAGAAGCCTTAGCGCGTATTCGAGAATTTCGCTAAGTTTACGGATCTGAGTAGCCCGGATGGAGCGCTGCTCCCGTGGAGAGTTGAAATACTCGTCGAGACTTTTTTTTAGGTTCCACTCCAGCAATTGCACGCATTGTTCCATGCTGACCTTTTCGGAACGGCGGCGCCGCGCCTGATGCAGTTCCTTGAGCTGGATGAGCTGCCCCATACGAAGGATTAGAATATGGACGACTTCAACAAATTGTCAAGGCCCTGAAGGAACAGCAGGTTCTTGCTGTGTAACGCAGTGAATCGCCCCCAAGCCGGCTACGACGGCCGTACATGGCAACCCCACCACTTTTCGGTCGGGGAACAATTCGTGCAAAATTCCCAAAGCCTTGACATCGCAAGGATCATCAAATAACGGAACCAGAACCACCCCATTGGCGATGTAAAAATTAGCATAGCTGGCGGGCAGGCGAGCGCCTTCGTAATAGACAGGACCGGGGCACGGTAACGGCACGATGGAAAGCTTGTGATCGTTTTGATCTCTCGCTGCTTGCAAGCGTTCTAAATTTTGTTGGAGAAGCGAATAGTTTGTATCCTTGGAATTTTCTTCCACGATGCAAACGATCGTCGCTGGATTGACGAACCGGGCGATGTCGTCGATATGTCCGTCGGTATCGTCCCCGACGATTCCTTGGCCAAGCCAAATCACCTGATCAACGCCCAATGAGTCCTTGAGGAACTCCTCGATCTCGCGACGACTCATATGGGGGTTGCGGTTCTTGTTCAACAAACATTGCTCCGTGGTGAGACACGTCCCAAGGCCGTTGACCTCGATCGAACCGCCTTCGAGCACGACCGGATGGTTGAAGACCGGGACCCGGAGAAGCGAAGCGATTTCCTTGGCGATTTGCTCGTCCTCTTCATAAGACTCGTACTTGCCGCCCCAACCGTTGAAGATGCAATCGTTGAAAGCCAACGCGCTTTCCTGCGAATCTCTAATCACAAACGTCGGACCGTAATCTCTCATCCAGACATCGACCGTAGGAATTTGGAAGATGGTGACGTTGTCCAGTGCGGCTCGGGCGTTCGTAAGCCGCCTGATTACATCTTGGCGAGTTGGTTCGTCGTTGACCAACAGACACACTCGCTCCTGGGGTGACAATAGTTGAATCATTCTCACCCAGACTTCCCTCACCCGCTCTAATTGAGTTGGCCAGGTTTCACGATTGTGCGGCCAGGAGAGCCAGGTCGCGCGATGCCGCGACCATTCCGCAGGCATGGCGTAGCCCAGTGATCGTGGAGTCTCTGGCCTGATCACTAAATGACTCATGGAACGTTAAAATCGAAAAATGAATGCGACTACCCGTTGTCGATCTTGTCGAGAAAGCGTGACTGCAGTGATCCATAGGCGTCAATCCGGCGATCTCTAAGAAAAGGCCAGCTCTGACGAGTTTCTGCGATTTTTCCGAGGTCGCACTTGGCGAAGAGGACTTCTTCGCGGTCGCCGTCCGCTAGCGCGACAATTTCCCCGAAGGGCCCAGCGACAAACGAGCGGCCCCAGAATTTGATTTTACCTTCCCGTCCCACGCGGTTCACCGATGCGACATAAACACCGTTGGCGATCGCATGGGATCGTTGGATCAGTTCCCACGCGTTGCGCTGATTCAAGGCCACGGTGCGAGGTTCTTTAGCAATCCATCCGATGGCGGTCGGGTAAAAAAGAATCTGCGCCCCTGAAAGCGCTGCGAGACGAGCGCCTTCCGGAAACCATTGGTCCCAGCAGACCAAGGCGCTGATTTTCGCGTAGCGCGTCTGAAAACTGGGAAAGCCGAGATCGCCGGGAGCGAAATAAAATTTTTCGTAATACAGCGGATCGTCCGGGATATGCATCTTACGGTAACGGCCGACGATGGAACCATCGGCATCGATAATCACTGCTGTATTGTGATAGATGCCCGCCGAGCGTTTCTCAAACAGCGAAGCGACGACGACGATTCGTCGTTTTCGCGCCAGTGTTCCCAGCGTCTCGGTGCTTGGCCCGGGGATGGATTCCGCCAGCTTGAAGCGGCGCGCATCCTCGCTCTGGCAAAAGTAGCGTGAACGGAAGAGCTCTTGGAGACAAACGATCTGTGCACCTTGCCGCGCGGCCAGCTCGATTCGCTGCACGGCCTTCGCAAGGTTGGCTTCGGGAGCTTCGCCGGCGCTCATTTGAACGAGCGCCAGCGTTACCTGCTCTTTGCGTCTAGCCTTCGGCATAGTAACGAGCTTTACCCATTGTCTCACGCGCCATTAAGAAATAAAAAAGAGAGGGAAGGCCATAAACCTCCCCTCTCCCGAAACGATTGCATATCCCGATCACTTCAGATGTTGAGCGAAGAACGATTTTGTCTTCTCCCAAGCATCTTTGGCAGACTCCGCGTGGTAGCTCGGCCGCTCATCACAGAAAAAGCCATGGGTCGCTTCGGGATAGACCTTCATCTCAAAATTCTTTTTCTTGTTGGTCAGTTCGGTCTTGATCTGGTTTACGTGATCCGCCGGAATCATAGGATCCTTGCCACCGAAGAAAAGATGGATCGGACAACTGATCTCGCCCGTCCGCAAGAGAGGGCTGGGGTCACCCATGGGAATGGCCCCTCCGTAAAACACAACCGCCGCCTTCACGTCCTTGCTGTGATGCGCCGCCGAAAGATAAGTAAAGCGACCTCCCATGCAGAAACCAGTCACGCCAATGGAACCCGACTTCACATTGCCTTGAGATTTCAAATGAGCAATCGCGGCCCCCACGTCATCCATGATCTTGGGGTCCTGGAGCCGGTTCATGATGCCAATGGCTTTCTGTAAATCGCTGTAAGGCACGATGCGTTCGGACTCGCGGTGATACAGATCCGGCGCCACGGCCACGTAACCCTCTTGGGCGATTCGCTCGGTCACCTTCTTGATGTGGTCATTGAGACCAAAGGCTTCCATCAGTACAACGATTCCAGGATACCATCCGTCACTCTTAGGCCGCGCCTCAAAAGTCTCCATTCTTCCGTCAGGGGTGTTGAGTTGTAAAGTTGAAGTTGTAATATCCATAATCAACCTTCTTAGAAATGACGTTTGGAAGTCGTTTTTATCTACCAGATTTTTTTTTGCCGGTCCACCCCTGTTGACCCGTCCACTCATCACTTTTAGAATTCAGCCGTGCGCGCGGCAAAAGTCCAGTACGGTCATAAACTTTTCGCTGCATCTTCCCGTTGATCTGACCCTCGTCGTTTTCAATTTTCCGCGACAATGATACCGTAACACTTAATGCCCCTTGGTGGAAGAAATAACCACGCGCCGCAGGTTTAAGGGAGGTCGATGTGAAGAACAGCCAATCGCCGGATGGAGAGTTTGGCGAGCTTTTGCAAATAATGGCCCAACTCCGCGGGCAAAATGGTTGCCCGTGGGACAAGGACCAAACGCATGTATCACTGAAGTCATCGCTCCTAGAAGAAAGCTATGAACTCTTAGACGCCATCGACGGAGGCAAGGACGACACGCTACGAGAAGAGCTGGGCGACCTCCTGCACCAGATCATCTTTCACTGCCAGATCGCGAGCGAGCGCGGCGCTTTCACGGCAAACGATGTCATTGCGGAATTGAAAGACAAGATGGTGCGCCGTCACCCCCATGTCTTTTCCGGCAGCGCGCTTTTAAACTCCGACGCCGTTTTAAAACAATGGGCTCGACTGAAGGCGGAAGAGAAGGAGAAAGACTCAAGCAAATCAGCTTTAGGCAATCTTCCTAAAGCGATGCCGGCATTGGCGCGCGCCCAGACCATTACGGAACGAGCTTCCCGTGTGGGTTTTGATTGGCCCGATGCGATACCCGTCTGGCAAAAAGTCGAAGAGGAACTGGGCGAACTCAAACAAGCCTGTTCTTCCGGCGATAAGCGGCGCATGAGTGAGGAAATGGGCGACCTGCTCTTTTCAATGGTCAACATCGCGCGCTTTCTTGACCTCCGATCGGAGGAGGTTCTAACCCGCGCAATCGAGCGGTTCATCCAACGATTTGGTTACATCGAAACGAGACTCCGTGAAGCGGGGAAAACGCCCGCTGCATCGACACTGGAAGAAATGGACACTCTGTGGAACGAGGCTAAGCAGCTCGAACGCAAAGACACAGATCACCTATGACAACGCTGACAACGCTGCGGCCTCGAATCGTTTTTCTTGACGCCAGGACTTTCGGCGACGTTTCGCTGGAGCCATTCACCGAGCGCTGGCAGTGCGCGATTTATCAGATTACGAGCCCGGCGGAAGTCGTCAACCGGCTAAAGGACAACGCGGTGGCAGTAACAAACAAAGTCGCCATCGATCATTCTATACTCAGTAAACCGGAAGCGCGGGATTTGCAGCTCATCGCCGTCGCGGCAACGGGAACCGACATCATCGACCGGCAAGCGACTAACAAACTTGGCATCAAGGTGTGCAACGTTCCAGGCTACGCGACTCAGTCGGTGGCGCAGTTCACGATGGCCCTCATTCTCGAACTCGCGACCCACGTAGGTGGATACGGAAAGGTTGTGAAGGCGGGAGCCTGGCAGAAGAGTCCGGTCTTTTCGCTTCTCGACTTCCCGACGATGGAGCTAAAAGGAAAAAAGCTCGGCATCATCGGCTACGGCAACATCGGCCGGACTGTGGCGGCAATGGCGCGGAGCTGCGGCATGGAGGTGTTGATCGCCGGGCGGCCCGGTTCCGACGAGCCGATATCCAGCGGTAGGATTTCCGTAGAGCAACTGCTTCAGGAATCCGATATCGTTACACTTCATTGTCCACTTACGCCGCGGACGGAAAACTTGATCAATGAACACACTTTGTCATTGATGAAACCTACGGCCTTTTTGATCAACACCGCTCGTGGCGCGCTTGTCGACGAAGCTGCCCTGATCGAAGCTTTGCGTACAAGACGATTGGCTGCGGCTGCGCTGGATGTGATCTCCCAGGAACCGCCCGCTGCGGACCATCCGATTGTCGAAGCGGCCAAGGAACTGGATAATTTGTTGGTGACGCCGCACACGGCCTGGAGCGCCCGCGAAGCGCGTGAACGGCTACTTAGCGAAGTCGCAGACAACATTAGTGCTTTTTTTGACGGGAGACCGAGAAATCTCGTTACCTAGGGAGTCTGAGAGTCGAGCGCGCTGGTGGGTTTCGCCATCTCTAGAAAGGAATATCGTCATCCGTCGGCGGCATCCCGCCACCACCCATCTCCTCGCCCGCCCCAGCAGCATCCGCCTCGGGAGCCATTCGCGTTCCGCCGCCACCGCCTAAGAATCGCACCCGCTGCGCCACGATCTCCGTCACATAGCGTTTGTTCCCGTTCTTGTCGTCGTAGCTCCGCGTGCGGATACTGCCTTCGACATAAACCTGCCTGCCTTTAGCGAGGTACTGACCGCAGAGTTCGCCCTGTTTGCCCCAAACGACGATGTTATGCCACTCGGTTCTTTCCTGCCGCTTGCCGTCGCGGTCGTTCCACTGTTCGGACGTGGCAATCGAAAAATTTGCGACCGCGCTACCCGTCTGTGTAAACCGCACTTCGGGGTCTTTACCTAAATTACCGATCAGGATCACTTTGTTGACCGACATGAATGCCTCCGAGACAAATATCGACTCGCGAGAGAAAAAGTGACCTCACCTTATCGCCGGCATAGAGCTTAGTCAATAATAAATCGCGCCTACTGAAAATTCGCAATCGCCCGCGCCGCACCGGTCAATTCCAAGATGTGCATCCCGGTATTGGCTCGATCGACGATATAGATGTAACCGCGATCGTCGACCTCGACGTTGTTGGTCTGTATGGCCACCTTGCAGCTTTCGCCGCCGCCTGGATTTGGCACGCAGCGCTTGTCCGTTTTATCGGTAATTGCCGGGATGTAGTAAGCAATCTCTTTAGGCCGGTACGGATCACGGATATCAACCGCTCTTACCCCAGCGTTGAAATAGGACACAAACACGATCCGTTTATAGTAGATCGGAGTAAACGACTCGTTACTGGCATGTGCTCCGAAGCGGCCGCCGCGCGCGCAGAAATTGCCGCTCGCCTCAGGCACATCGAAATTGGATACGGAGAAAGGTCTCGTTTGGTCTGTGACGTCGACGAAAAAAACCATATGCCGGTACTCGCGGCATTCGTTCTGGGTTGCCTCAGTAACGATGACGACAAAGTCGGCGGTTTTTCCTTTCTCCATCTTCGAGAATTCGGGAATCGTCATCCCGAGCACCGGAAAAGCCGTATGCGCGCCGGTGTTCGGATAGAGCTCCAGACGAGAGATTTCCGCGTAGCGGATATTTTCCGCCGTCGGCGCAAAGGGATCTTTCGACGCGGGGTTTCCTTTTAGAAGCTTTTCCCGGTCCACGACCTGGAGGGTTCCGCTGGCGCTGGAGCCATAGCCGAAGTAAACCCGATTTCCCAGACGAATCGGTCCGTGCAGGGACTGTGGCACCGGTTCTCCTTTAGATCCGGGCTCCTGCCCGACCAAGCCGTAGTCGCGGATGTAACGGGGATGCGCAGGATCGCTCAAGTCATAGATTTTTACGCCCCGGCTTCTCCAGCCTTCGTCCTTCTTATAGGAAACCAGGTAGGCGATCCCCGTGTCGCATTCCCACCAGTTCTTGTGGGTCGTAGTGAGTCCGGATAGCACCGTGGTCACGCGGATCGGCTTGGTCGGCTCCGTTACATCAACGACCTCATGCGCCTCATTGCCAAGCGTACGGAGCAGGTAGGTCTTGGCCGGGTCGGCCTTCGGCAGTGTTTTGCCGTCGCAGACTCGGACCATTTGAGCGCCCCCCGCCTCGCCGCTGCCTGCTGCCGACCCGGGGATGTGGCTGAGATATTTGGGGTTGCGGGGATCGGTTACGTCAACGATCGATGTCCCATTGGGCTCGACCTTGCCGGTCAAGGGATTGAGGGCCTGCCCACCGTGATGGCCGATATAGGCAATGAACCGACTTCCTTGACGGTGAATGACCGGTTGATACGCTGAGCGCGCTTGAAGATCGCTGTAGCCAACCAATGACATGTCTTTGGCCTCGGGCACACGCCCGGAACTGGATTGGGGTTGTGCCGTGATTTGGGCGCATGCCGAAAGCACAAACGAAAAGATCAGGATCGTAACAAGTTTTATCATGTTGCCACCTTTCTTGGATCGAATACTCTCCTTCCCGGAGCCAACTCAATCGGATCGGCGGCAGAATAATGAGAGTGGCCGCCAAAAGTCAACAAGGATTTTGCCTTCGATCGCGTTGCTTTTTGACGCTTCGTGAACTAAGATGCTTTAGCTTTTTCAGCCGTTTTTTTCTAATCCGTAATTACGCAGACCTTCATGGTTTATTGCCTTAAGCTGGTTGTGATCGGCGTGGTCACTGTGCCGGCGGTCATCGTCACCTTCCTGATTGGACTTTTTGATCCCCACGGTAAGCAGGTTTATCAAATCGGCCGATTTTGGAGCTGGCTGATTCTGCGGATTGGCGGCGTCTCAGTGAAAATCCACGGCTTAAGCGACCTCGACCCGAAACGACAATACGTTTTCATAGTGAATCATCAGAGCAACATCGATATTCCGGTGCTTATCCAGAGCCTTCCCGCGTTTCAGCTTCGCTGGATCGCCAAAAAGGAACTGCTCTGGGTTCCTTTATTCGGCTGGGCCATGTGGGCCTCGAAGCACATCGCGGTCGATCGGTCCAATCGATTCCATGCTCTGGAGGGATTAAAAAGAGCCAGGAAACACATGAAGGCCGGCATTTCCCTGGTTGTTTTTCCAGAAGGGACTCGCAGCACAGACGGAAAGCTGTTGCCATTTAAACGCGGCGGTTTTTTGCTTGCAGCCAAGACTCAAACTCCCATTGTACCGGTTACGATCAACGGCAGCGGGCCGATTCTTCCCAAAGGAGACTGGCGCATTCGCGGCGGCCAAATAGAGGTGAGGGTCGGCGAGCCGCTCTTCATAGAAAACTATCGCCCTGGGTCTCTTCGCGGATTGTCAGCACGGGTGCAAGAGCTTATCGGCAAGAATCTCCGACCAGCTTTTGAGTTCGCCAGCGAAAAAAAACAGCAACAACCTGAGCCACTAGGCGCGGCCAAATCGCCCATAGAGAAGCGAACGGTTTGAGGCAAAATGGAACCACTAAAAATCATACCTCTGGGCGGCCTTGGAGAGTTTGGCCTTAACATGATGCTCCTTGAGTGTGGCGGTGCAGCGATTGCCATCGATTGCGGTCTCATGTTTCCGGGCGCGGATCTTTTGGGTATCGACCTGGTCATCCCCGACGTGAGTTATTTGCTCGAAAACAAACAAAAGCTCAAAGGCATTGTTCTCACTCACGCTCACGAGGACCATATCGGCGCTCTGCCTTATATCCTCAAACATCTTTCGGTGCCGATTTTCGGCACGCGTTTAACCCTCGGATTGCTGGACAACAAACTTCGGGAGCACCACCTCGAAGACACTGCCGATATTCGCGAGATCACCGCCGGCCAACTGTGGGAATTGGCGCCGTTTCAGCTGGAAGGCATTCGCGTCACCCACAGTTTGATGGACTGCTTGGCATTGGCCATTGAGACTCCCGTCGGAACCGTGATCCACACGGGCGATTTCAAGATCGACAATACGCCCATGGAAGGCGAGATGTTCGATTTTCAGAGGTTCGCCGCCTACGGTGAAAAAGGCGTGCTCCTGCTCCTCTCCGACTCGACGAATGTGGAGCGTGCCGGCTATACGCCTTCCGAACGGGAGGTGGGAACCAATCTGGAACAGATCTTTCAAGGAAGCACCGGCAAAATTCTCGTATCGACCTTTTCGTCGAGCATCCCGCGAATCCAACAGGTAGTCGACATTTCCGAGCGCTGCGGCAGGCGAGTGATCCTGAGCGGACGCAGCATGATCCGAAACAGCCAAATCGCCTCGGAGTTGGGCTATTTGCGCCTCCCCCGGAGCTTCATGACCGAAAATGAACGCTGGCAGGAATTGCCTCCTGAGCGCCTGACTTTTCTAACGACCGGCAGTCAAGGTGAGCCTCTATCGGTGCTTCATCGAGTCGCTTTGGATGATCACAAGTCGATCAAAGTTGAGTCTGGCGACACGGTCATTCTTTCTTCCAAATTCATTCCGGGAAATGAAAAGACCATTTCGAATCTCATCAACCATCTGTATCGCCGCGGCGCGGAAGTCCATTATGAAAAGGTCTCGGAAATTCACGTATCGGGCCATGCCAGCCAGGAGGAGCTAAAAACCATGCTCCAGCTGACTCGGCCGCGTTACTTCGTCCCGATCCACGGTGAATATCGCCATCTGGTCAGACACCGACGGTTGGCGCAGGATGTCGGTGTGCCGGAGGAAAATTGTTTCATTCTCGAGGACGGCGACGTGTTGGAATTAAGCGCTCACAGCGCGCGGAAGATCAACCCTATCCAGGTCGGCAGAGTCTTCGTCGACGGCAAAGGCGTCGGCGATGTGGAAGACGTCGTGATCAGGGATCGCCGTCATTTGTCGGAGGACGGCATGGTCCTCGCCGTAATGGCGATTCATCAACAATCCGGCGAGCTGGTGGCCGGGCCCGATCTGATATCGCGCGGCTTTGTGCGCGATGAAGAAGGCGAAGAAATCCTGGAACAGGCCAGAAAAGTCGTGCTGGAAACCCTGAGCGGGATCAACCGGGAAGCGCGCACCGATCCGGCCGAACTGCAAGAAGAGGTTCGCAAGGCCCTTCGGCGCTACTTTCGAAAAAGGCTTGAACGTCGTCCGGTGGTCCTACCGTACATTATCGAGACGTAGAAGCAACGCTTTCTATCAGTGCTATGGAAAAGAGTCGATTGAACCGTGAAATCTGGGGCGTGGTGATCGGTCTCACCGCGCTTTTGATTGCCCTAAGTCTACTGTCTTACGATGGGAGAGATCGGTCGTTAAACACGCCCTCGGGCACGCTCGATACGCACAATTGGGGTGGTTTTGTCGGTGCCTTTCTCTCCGACATTTTGCTGCAGGGACTCGGGCTCCCGTCATTCCTTTTGCCCATTTTTTTATGTATCGGCGCTGCTCAATTGTTTCGCGCTAATTACAGGGGATTTTCGCTCACGAAGACAACGGGCTATACCACGCTTCTCGTCAGTGTTGCGGTTCTTCTGAGCATTTTCATCGACTCAGAGAACGCGCGAGAAACCGGCGGCATCGTTGGCGGCTTTTTGAAAGAAAGCGTCCTGGTACCCTTGTTTGGTCGCATCAGCGCGACTCTAATCGCTTTCGTCACATTTCTTCTATCTCTGATGCTCGTCACCCAAAACTCACTACTTGATTTTCTGAATCAGGCAAAAAAGAATTTTGCCGAACTCAGTAAGTCGGTTGTTCCTGCCGTCAAGAAACGCGTGCAGGCATTGAAAGAAAAAAGAGAAAAACGCAAGGGCGAAAACACCAAGAAAGAGCGGCGGGACTATATTCCACCGCCCATAGTGCTAAAAGAAGAGGTCAAGGAGGAAGCGGTCAAGAAAACGTCGAAAAAACCGTCAGTGCCCCAGGAGCAATTCAAACTGCCGGAGATTGGTAAAGGTTATAAGCTCCCTCCTGCAGAATTGTTGGATCCGTCCGATGGCGAGCAGTTCAAAATAGACAAAGAAACTCTCCACGCCAATTCCCTGATTTTGCAAAAAAAGTTGGCGGACTTTGGCGTTGAGGGTGAAGTCGTCGCCGTTCGTCCCGGCCCAGTGATTACCATGTACGAGTTCAAGCCGGCACCCGGCGTCAAGGTGCGCCGGATCGTGACGTTGTCGGACGATCTTGCCATGGCTCTACGTGCCGTGAGCGTTCGGATCCTTGCGCCAATCCCTGGAGAGTCCGTGGTCGGGATCGAGATACCCAATCCGCGGCGCGAGACCGTATTTCTTAGACAGGTTATTGAGAGCGAAGCTTATCAGAGTTCCGATTCCAAAATCACCCTCGCTCTCGGTAAAGACATCGGCGGCAGCCCGTTTGTAACCGATTTAGCCCGCATGCCACATCTCCTAGTGGCTGGCGCGACGGGGACCGGGAAATCGGTCTCTATCAATGCCATGATTCTGAGCATTCTCTTTAAATGCACGCCTCAGGATGTCCATTTCATAATGATCGATCCGAAGATGCTTGAGTTAACCGTGTATGAAGACATCCCCCATTTGCTCGTTCCCGTAGTGACCGATCCCAAAAAGGCGGCCGCGGCACTTTTTTGGGCGATGGATGAAATGGACCGTCGTTATCGTCTAATGAGAGACAAAGGAGCGCGCAACATTGATAATTACAACCGGACTTTGGAACGGGAGGGGACAATCAAGAAGTCAGTTATCGAGCTCACGGAACCACAATCCGCTGAAGAGGATACGGATGTTGGAGGCAGTCTCGATCAAGACGCACCCTTGGTACATGAGAAACTCCCTAGGATCGTGATCATCATTGACGAGCTAGCGGACCTGATGCTGACGGTAGGCAGAGATATTGAAGAATACATTACGCGCTTGGCTCAGAAGGCTCGGGCGGCCGGCATCCATTTGATTCTGGCCACCCAGCGGCCTTCCGTTGACGTTATCACCGGACTGATCAAGGCCAATTTCCCCGCTCGGATCTCGTTTCAAGTGACCTCACGGGTGGACTCGCGTACAATCTTAGATTCAATCGGCGCGGAAAAGCTTTTGGGCAGCGGTGATCTTTTATACCTGCCGCCGGGAACAGCGCGTGTCACGCGCGTGCATGGAGCCTTCGTCTCCGATCAAGAAGTGCGCAAGGTCATGAAATTCATTAAACAGCAGGCGCAGCCAAATTATCGAACCGAGGTTTTTGACGTCAAAAAAGACGTCGAAGCCGCCGTAGCTGACGAAGAGCACGACGAAATGTACGACCAGGCCGTTGCTATTGTGACAGAGACCCAGCAAGCGTCGATATCTATGATTCAGCGAAGATTACGGGTAGGATACAATCGAGCTGCTCGGATGATCGAGCAAATGGAACGGGACGGCGTCGTAGGACCGCCGGACGGCGCCAAGCCACGCGAAGTCTATGCGAGAAGAATCGAAGCGTAAAACGGAACTCGGCAAGCTGTGCGGGTTGCTGATTATTTTTGCGCTCTGCCTAGATCAGAGCTTCGCGGCAGAAGGCAAAAACGCCGACGCCATCGTTGATAGCCTGCAAAAAAACTACGAGGCGACAGTCGACTTTGTCGCCGATTTTCGCCAGGAAACCGAAGTGAAGACACTCAATCGTAACCTTAAGGCCTCGGGACAAGTGTCTTTCAAGCGGCCCGGCAAGATGTTTTGGCGCTATGAAGAGCCGAAGGGTCAGTTCGTGCTTGCCGATGGAAAGTATCTTTATTTCTATCAGCCGGAGCAGAATCAAATCATTAAAAGCCCTTTAAAAAATGCCTTCCGTTCCGACATTCCGCTTTCCTTTCTGCTGGGCATCGGCAATCTGAAAAAGGATTTCAACGCCGTGCTCAAAGCGACTGAGGAAAGCCAGTATATTTTGCGCCTGGAGCCTAAGGGAGAATCGGGAGGCTTTAGCGAAATTCTTCTCGGAGTCGCCAAAAATTCATCTGATATTCTATGGGTGAGCGTCCGCGACGCCACCAATAATTTAACGACCATCCGACTGTCGGGCATGCGCAAAGGGGTGGGACTCAAAGATTCGCTTTTTCGCCTCGAGGTGCCGAAGGGGGTCGACGTAGTCGAACTAGGCCAATGAGTTTTCCAAAACAACGGGTCAGCATCGTAAGCCTGGGCTGCGCTCGCAATCTGGTCGATTCCGAAGTGATGGCGGGTCTCTTGCAGAAAAGCCACTATGAAATGGTTCAAGAACCCGGCGATGCCGACGTGGTCTTGGTCAATACCTGCGGATTCATCGAAGCGGCCAAGGCCGAATCCATCGACAGCATCCTCGAAATCGCTCGGCTCAAAGAGGAAGGAAAGGTCAAAAAGCTCGTCGTCGCTGGCTGCCTTTCACAGCGTTATCCGGAAGAGCTCGCCAAAGAGTTGCCCGAAGTGGATCTGTTTATTGGAACCGGCGAAGTCCCGCGGATTGGGGAGATCCTCCGTGCGCATGAATCCACCCGCCAGAGACGATACATAGGAATTCCAACTTACCTGTACGATCACGCGACCCCGCGCGCCAGAACCACGCCATCTTATAGCGCTTTTCTCAAAGTCTCGGAAGGTTGCGACCACAAGTGTGCATTTTGCATCATTCCTCAATTGCGGGGCCCCCACCGAAGCCGATCCGTTGAGTCTATCGTAAAAGAGGCCGCCACCCTCGCAACCGAAGGGGTTAAGGAGATCAATCTCATCGCGCAGGACCTGACCGCCTATGGCAGGGACCGAAAAGACGGCACAACGCTCTACCGCTTACTACGGGAAATGGTGGAGATTCCCGACCTTGTGTGGATTCGGCTTCTTTATGCCTATCCCAACTTTCTGGATGCACCCCTGCTGGACCTAATCCGAACAAGTGACAAGATTTGCAAATACATCGACATCCCCTTTCAGCACATTAGCCCGCGGTTGCTGCAACGAATGAGGCGCGGCAAAAGCGGAAGCGCGGTGCGAGAGGCGGTAAATAGACTGCGTGAATCCATTCCAGGGCTGACGCTACGGACCTCATTGATTGTCGGGTTTCCCGGTGAAACGGAGGAAGATTTCGAGGAGCTTTTGGATTTCGTTGAAAAAACCAGCTTTGAGCGCTTAGGGGTCTTCAAGTATTCCGAAGAAGAAGGTACCGCAGCAGTCCAGCTGGACGGCAAGATATCGGAAGAGGAAAAGGAAAGACGATGGCAGGAAGTCATGGATCTGCAAGCGGCCATTTCGCGAAAAAACAACGAGGCCTTGATCGGGACCATTGAGCGAGTTATGATCAATGCGATTGATTCCGATTCTGGACAGCTTGTCGGCCGAACGCAAGCACATGCACCAGAAGTTGACGGCGTTGTCTTCGTAGAGAAACGTAGCTTAACCGGTGAGACAAACTCGCCGCAGCCCGGCGATATGACAGATGTCCGGATTACTGGCGCTTTAGATTACGACCTGATTGGTGAAAAACTCCATGGCTACTAAAACCGACCCCGAAAAAGAAAAGAAACAGCGAAGAGATTTCCTGAAGCAAGCTGCTGAAATGTTGGAGGAAACAAAGAAGCAGCTGCTTAGAGAAATGCACGGCCGCGTAAAAGAAGAGACTGAGGGCCAAAAAGATGAAGGCAGGGATACCTACGATTTGGCCAGTGACGAGAGAGACCGTGAAATAAACTTCATCCTCAATGACCGCGAGCGTGAAAAGCTGCTGGCCATCGACGAGGCGCTGCAGCGCATCAAGGAAAAGACCTACGGGATTTGTGAGAGCTGCGAGGGCGAAATCCAATTGGGACGCTTAAAAGTCCTGCCTTTTACCCGTCTATGCGTCAAATGTCAGGAAGAAAACGAAAAAGAAAGCAAACGCCAAAAGACCCTCGAAGACGAACGAGGATACCGCAAGCTTGTCATTAATGATTTCGAAGAAGAGGGATTCTAACTCACCCTCTCTCCCCGCATTCATCAGCCGAGTCGCCAAAACCTCACGTAGCTAACGGCTTGGTCTTCAACGGTTAACACCTGGCAGATTTACAAAAAAAGAGAAGTGGGCTTGGGTCACAGTAAACCCACTTCGCGGCATGTGGATCTGATCTTTTTGGGATAGACGCTTTTTAATCGCCACCTTTCGCAGGCGTAAATTCAATCTTACTGAGGACGTTCTTGTCGCCTTTTTTGGTGTACTCCACGACGGCAGACGACCCTAAGCCGATGTCCGACAATTTGGCTTCCTTCTCCTTTAGTTCAGTAGCTTTGGTCTTTTGGTTGAAATCAAGTGTCATCAGCTTCCCTTCCTTGGTAACAACTATCATGTAGTTCTTCTCTGTGTCTAACAAGCCGATATCTCCTGACACCTTCTGTGCTTTTGCCTTTTCCGCTTTCTTTTCTTCTTGGGCTACTGCAGTCGACACCATAGACGCCACCAGTAAGATTGCCAACCCAGCTACAACCTTTGATTTCGCTTTTTTCATTGCTTTATCCTCCTGATCGCTGTGTATAAACCATCGGACGTTGATCACTCGCCTTTTGCCGCCTTGAATTGAATACTGGTCGCAAGATCCTTGTCCCCCTCCTTGGTATATTCCACAACTGCGGAAGCGCCAAGACCAATATCGGCGATCTTTGCAGGCGTCGGCTCAAGCTCCGTCGCTTTTGTCTTCGGATCAAAATCAAGGGTAACGAGCTTTCCCTCTTTAGTAACCAAAATCATGTAGTTCTTCTCCGTATCGAGAAGGCCCACATCACCGGCAATTTTCTCGGCCTTCGCTTTTTCCGCCTTTTCCTCGGGAGCTTTTTCTGCAGGCGCCGCCTTGGTTTCAGCTTTAGCGGCTGGAGCAGCTGCAGCAGGCGCCGCCGGTTTGGTGGGCTTCTCATCCTGAGTGGAACATGAGGAGAATGCAAAAATTAAAAAAACTAACCCCGTTAGTGCAAAAAGACTTTTCATCTTGCCCCCCAAATTAACCAATTTAAGCTGAAACTGTTTAGATACTTATCGTGACAGCTCGGTCATCTCAATACGCTTCGCGTAGTATTTTTTATGCCGAAGAGCCCGATTAATTTGCCTAGAATAAGACCAGTGTCTTAGTTAATACAGGGGATAAAGAAAAATCGTTCTTGGCAGATTCGGGTATTTCATATATCTTACAGTCTACATTTAGGCTTTAGGGAGAATAGACATGTTGCCTATTAAAGTCGTAGTTGCCGACGACCATACCCTATTTCGCGAAGGAATCAGAAGAATCCTATCTTTGGAGAAAGACATCCTTGTCGTCGGAGAAGCTTCCCGCGGGGATGAAGTCACCAAGGTCGTTGAACGCGCCAAACCCGACGTCTTGCTTTTGGATGTCAAAATGCCCAAAGGCGATGTTGTTCAGACGCTTCTTGAGGTAAAGGAAAAAAATGCCGCGACCAAGGTCCTCATTCTCACCGCATACTCCGAGGACGAAAATATATTGAACGCGGCCAAGGGAGGCGCCAGGGGTTACGTTCTCAAAGGTATCGATTTTCCGACGTTACTCCAAGCGATTAAGACCATTCACAAGGGGGGACTGTGGATCGACAAAGAGATGCCCGCGGCCGATGCGTTCGAGGAAATCGCCCACGGTCAGATGAATGAAGTGAGCGAGACCCCCTACGATAATGTTGTCGGCACTCTGACGAAGAGAGAAATGGAAATCCTAAGATTAGTGGCCGAGGGGCTGACAAACGAGGAGATCGGCAAAAAGATTTTTATAAGTGAAAAAACCGTAAAAACGCACCTTACCAATATCTTCGACAAACTGAAGGTCAATAACCGCTTCAAGGCCGCCCTCCTGATCATGGGTCACAGCGGCAATTTGGAAGCTTCCTCGACCGCGGGAAGAGGAAAGAGTCAGTGAGGAGCTGATCTCAGTCGCTTCGCGTCCCGTCCGCAACGTTTGTCACTCGTCGGAGGGCGAGATATGACCCCCCAGGATCAATGGATTTTTCAAAAGGAACGGATTTTGGCATGGCTCAGAGCTGGATTTGCCGTTGTCGCGGTCGCAGTCATTCAGTTCAATCCCGCAAGAGTCGCCAGATTCCCGCTGCTTTCTTATATATCTCTCGGTTCTTTCTTGATCTATAGCCTCGTGATTCTTTATTTCACCGTACGCGCACGAGCGGATTCTAAAAAAATCGGGCTCGCCACCACTTGTCTTGATTTGATCTGGGTTTCACTCATAGTCTTTTCCACTGGCGGCTCTGCAACCCCGTTTTTCGTTTACTATTTTTTTCCCGTAATCACGGCTAGTTCCCGTTATGGAATCAAAGGGGGCCTTAGCGCCGCCATAGCCGGTGTCGCCCTTTATGGATTCATTCGATTCGATTTCGACTGGGATGATTCGCTCGGTATCGACCGTTTCATTGTCCGCAGCGTTTATCTCGTGGTTCTAGCCTACATTTTCGGATTTCTCAGTGAATTCGAAAAAAAACAAAACCAAAAACTGTTGGCTCTTTCGAAAACAGCCGGAGAAGTCGCAACTCTTGAAGAGAGGCGAAGAATCATGCAACAGCTCCACGACGGTCTCCTTCAGTCGTTAGCTACCCACATTCTCCGCCTGGAGACTTGCCGGAAGTACCTCATTGAGTCTCCGCAGCAGCTTGAACAGGAACTCCGATCAATGGAGGACGATTCTAGAACCTCGATGAAGGTAATTCGACAATTTCTTGCAGGCAAGGAGATTCAGCCGTTTCCGCCTGGAATGCTGCTCGAAAAACTCAAAGATGATTTGAAGTTCATGCGCGACAGGTTAGGATTGCGGGTCATCTTGGAAGCAGAACCGGAGGATCTCAACATCCCAGATGAAATCGAGCGAGAGCTTTATTATGTTCTACGGGAGGGATTGATGAATGTCACTCGGCATTCTCACGCTTCCCAAGCCGAAATTTTCTTGAAACAAAACGGAACGGAAGTTTATGGGACTTTGAGCGATGACGGAGTAGGATTCGAAGTGGCTGCGGCGACCAATGGTAGCGGGTTGGGATTAAACACGATGAAGGAAAGAATAAAGAAATTGGGGGGGGAATTCTTTATAGACCCCGCCCCAGGCAAAGGAACAAAAATATCCTTTGTTCTGCCCTTGCAATTATTGTAATTGAGGAAGATGTTAGCGAATCGTCAGAGAGCTCGCGATGACGTAACCACGCCGAGCATATCATTTGCCGTTTGCCGCGACCGACCTAATCACCGCCTTTTGCTGGTGCAAACTCGATCTTGGATATGAAGTTTTTGTCGCCTTTCTTCGTGTATTCTACAGTGGCCGCAGAACCTAAACCGATGTCGGCCATCTTCGCTGGCTTCTCTTGAAGCTCCGTGACTTTTGTCTTCTGATTATAGTCGATCGTTACCAGTTTCCCGTCCTTGGTGACGACGATCATGTAGTTCTTTTCGGTGTCCAATAATCCGATGTCACCAGCGACTTTCTCTGCTTTGGTCTTCTCCGCCTTTTTTTCTTCTGTTTTTTTCTCTGTCTTCTTTTCCTGGGCAGGCACCGGTAAAGCCACAGAGACCATCAGTAGGACAACCCATCCGGCTACAATCTTCGATTGCGTTTTCATTTTTTTAATCCCTCCAAGTTAGAGAATAAAGCGACGCCGTATACAAATTAATCTCCGCCCTTCGCCCCTTTGAACTCCAACCCGGTTGCAACGTTTTTGTCCGTTTCTTGGGTGTATGTCACGGTCGCCGAAGAGCCCAGGCCAACATCCGCTATTTTCGCAGGAGTAGGTGTAATTTCGAAAGCCTTGGTTTTCGCGTCGAAGTCGAGGGTGACAAGCTTGCCTTCTTTCGTGACGAGTATCATGTAATTTTTTTCCGTGTCGATGAGCCCTATATCGCCGCTCGCCTTTTCAGCTTTCGCCTTTTCAGGAGCTTTCTCGGCCGGCGCTTTGGTCTCTGTTTTCGCGGTTGGAGCGGGTGTTGCTGGCTTCGCGGGCTTTTCCTCCTGCATGGAACAGGATGTGATAGCAAAAATCCCGCAGACTAATACAATATTCGTAACCACCGCTGCGTTATTCATTTCAACCCCCTAGATTGTAAGACCTAAGTAATGTGCAGATAATTCTAGAGTCGTATACTTTAAGCTGCGATATATTGTCAAGTGGAAAAATTGTTGGTCCGTTGCCGCTTAAGACAAGCAGCCGGGGTGGCTGTCAGATGCCGCGCATACCAAAAAGAAA
>VBKE01000273.1 GCA_005879605.1 Deltaproteobacteria bacterium | reverse complement strand
TACGGACGAAAAAGAAGCGATAGGGCCAAGTCTTTTTTCTGATACAGCGCTGTCACGATGTCACGTCCTCTACGGATACAGTACGAAGGAGCGGTGTGCCACATTATGAACCGTGGGAGAGCGAGGCAGGCAACTTTCCTTGGGGATCAGCCATGGTTGCGCGGTGGTGGGCCGAAGGACTCAAATCTACCGTTACAATTAAGACGGAGGAGGCGGCCCCATGATTCTGATCACAGGTGGGCTGGGATTCATTGGACTGCACACAGCCAAGCGATTTCTGGACGCGGGTGAGAAGGTCGTGCTCACGCATTATCGCGTGCGGCGCGAGCCTGACTTCATTAAAGCCGAGATCGGAAAGAGTGTTTTCATAGAACCTCTGGATGTCACGAGCGCTCACGACGCGATCGATTTGGCGCGCAAGCACAAAGTGACAGGCATCGTCCATTTAGCGGTCCCCGGCCTGAACGCTCTCTCGGCGGCAGAAGATTATCGGGTAAACGTAACGGGATGGTTAAACATCCTCGAAGCGGGGCGACTCTGTGACGCCCGGCGTATCAGCTTGGCAAGCTCCATAGCGGTCTACGCGGGTCTACCTGCCGGTCCTTTCAGAGAAGATATGCTGCTGCCGGTCAATTCGGGAAACGCGACCGAGACATTCAAAAAAGCATTGGAAATTTTGGGCATGCACTATGCGTCACGCACGGGCATGGAGGTGGTGTCGTTGCGCATCGGCAGCCCTTTCGGACCGCTCTATCATTCGCTGGCCGCTCCTTCGAGCCGCATATGCCATGCCGCGGCGAAAGGAGTGCCGGTTGATTTCAAAGGCGCTCGCGGAGGAGCGCCGCATGAGGAGGATGAAGTTGGCTGCTTCTATGTGAAAGACTGCGCGACGGCTATCCAACTGCTCCAGATGGCGAACCAACTGTCACACCGGGTCTACAACGTCGGCAATGATGCACCGCTTAACTACCGGGAGTTTGCCGACCTGGTCAGGAAAATAGTTCCAGGTATGCAGATCAATCTGCAGGAGGGACAGGGGCCGCGCAACAGACCCAACGCCTACATGGACAACAGCCGTATCAGGGAAGAAGTGGGCTACCGCCCGGAGTACAATCCCGAGCGGGCAATCGCGGAGTACATCGACTGGTTGCGAAAGCATCCGGAATGATAAATCCTAACTCGGCCAAACAGCCGTAGGCAGTTCAGGTCGTTCCAATGGTTCGACCAGCTCACCATGAGCGGAATTTCAACCGCTACGCTCAGTTCAAATCGTCCGAGTTCAAGGCCGTTGAAGCAGTTCAATCGCGTCGGTCGTTCTATCCGTTATACCGCTCCGCTAGGTTCCAGTCGTTCCAAAGGTTCGAGGAACTAAACCAAAGAGGTCAAACTTCCACGTTGCGGGAATTTCTCGAAATGTCAAAACGTTAAAACAAATAAAGTTTGCAGCGTAAAAGGGACTCTCTTCTAAACGGGATGACGCCCGGTCAAGAACTCACAGCTCTCACATTGACGTAATGCCCCGTTATCCGCTACCTTCAGCCCAAAATGAGGGATCGCAGGAAAGGGAGATACCAATGGTGGGGACCCATGTCACGATCGCTGCCACCAACAGCGGTAAATTTGATTCCTACGTTGCTTCGCCTATGTCCGAAAAGGGGGCTGGCGTGGTCATCGTGTCAACCATTTCCGGCGTTGACAGCGACATGACGCATTACGCAGACGCGCTCGCGGCCGAGGGATTTGTCGCGTCCGCCCCTGACATGTTCTGGCGCGATGCTGACTCGGGCCCGCTGCCCTGGACCGACGACGGTCGCAAACGCGCCTTCGCGCGCAACGACCGGTACGATCTCGAGCTCGGCATGACAGACCTTGCCGATGCGATCGCGAATCTCAAGAAGCATCCCCGATGTAACGGCAAAGTTGCCGTAGTGGGATTCTGCTTCGGCGGCCCCTTCGCCCTCCTGGCGGCGGCGCGCTACGGCACCAATGCCGGGATATCGTTTCACGGATCGCACGTCGAGAATCACCTCGACGAGCTGGACGGCGTACGCTGCCCGCTCTCGTTCCACTACGGGGATCGGGACGAGGTTGCTCCGATGACGGCGATCGAGCGTATCCGAGAG
The DNA here is from genome assembly GCA_005879605.1 of Deltaproteobacteria bacterium. Taxonomy (GTDB): domain Bacteria; phylum Desulfobacterota; class Binatia; order UBA9968; family UBA9968; genus DP-1. Next base: position 9,528 of record VBKE01000273.1, on the reverse strand, counting down.
GCGTTCGGCCGGCTCGCGGACGCCAAGGTTTACGTGTACCCCGGCGCAGGCCACGGCTTCATGACTATGACGCGCGGCCACGGTTATATCGAATCAGTCGCCCGCTCCGCCTGGGCTCGGGCCCTTGAAGTGCTTAGAAAGCTTCAGGCATGATGCGTGCAGCGGAGCCAAGTACCGGGCCGGACCTGCGCACGGCATTGATTCAGCGATTGCCTAACGGCCGCGCGGGGCCTTGAAACGATAGTTGAAGTCGGGGTTCAGCTTTGGTGCGATGGTGTTGCGCAGGATCCCGATCCCTTCGACCTCGATCTCCACGACGTCCCCTGGTTCGAGATAACGCGCTGGGAATCCGTTGCGTATCGCCTCGCCGATTGACCCGCCAGTAACTGTACCCCCGCCAAGGACGTCGCCGGGAACGACCCGGCTGTCCCGCGAGGCGCGCTCGATCATTGCACCCCAGGTGTGATACATGATGCCAGCGTTGTTCTCCATCCACTGGGCGCCATTCACTTTCAACGTGCAGCGCACGTGCAGGCGGCCGTCGCGTATAAAGGACGCCAGCTCATCTGTCGTCACGATCCAGGGGCCCAGCGAGCTCGCTGAGTCTTTCCCTTTGGCGGGCCCGAGGCGCGCCGCCATCTCGTCGCGCTGGAGGTCGCGACAGCTCCAGTCGTTAAATATGGTGAAGCCGGCAATGTATGAGAAAGCGTCCGCCTCGGCGACATTGCTGGCTTCTCGGCCGATGACCGCAGCCAGCTCCAGCTCGTAATCGAGCTGTTCCGAAGCGGATGGGTAGGGAATGGCATCCTCTGGACCGAAAATGCAAAGCGGGTTAGAGAAGTAGAAAATCGGCAGCCGATACCAGGCATCGGAGAGTTGCCGCGCGCCTCCCCCGCTGGCATGTCCCTCGTACACCATGAAGTCACGGACCGTTGGCGGCTGCAAGATCGGCGCCCGCAAGCGAACCCCGCCCAGCGGTACACCCTGCCCGGCGCGCGCTGAACCCAAGGCTGACTTCAGCCGTGTTAACGGGTCGTTTGGCAGTTCCAGCAGGGCACGGACATCGCGTAGCTCGTCCTGCTCTCCAAGCAAAGTTGCAATATCTAGCACTTGCCCGTCGACGACAACGCCAGCGCGCGGTCCGTTCGCGGTCTCGTAAGTAATCAGTTTCATGTTTCGCGTAAATTAGGGCAACCGTAGCGGAAAGGCAATAGAACGGATGGGGAAGGTTTTTCTTTTTCCCCTGTCAAGCCAGCTAAGGGACACAAATCGCAAATTTCGATGGCAGACACCAAATATTCACGAGCGCCGATGGTCGTGTTATGGATAACCTCACACTCGTCGCTATGCACGCAAGGAGGGAGCACGAATGCGCGACGGTTTTAAGATTTTTGATTCGGACACGCACCTCAATCCGATGGCCGAAACCCTGGAGCCCTACTTCGATGCCGCCATGCGCAAGCGGCTGCCTGAGTGGGAGAGCTGCAAGGTTCCCTTTCGCGTCGGCTGGGCCGGCGAGATCCTCCAACCACCGTATCGCCACCGTTACCAGTTCAAGAAACGAGCCGGCTGGCGCGAGCGCCTGCGTATTTTAGGGGAAGCGGGTCCTCGGGAGCATATCGAGCCTCATTTCCCGAAGTTTATGGGTAGCCGCTTTCCGACGCCCGGCGGGTCCGATGACGACGTCGACGCGCGCATTCGGGATATGGACGAAGAGGGAGTGGACGTCCAGCTCATGCTTCCCGGACTACCTCCAGCCTCGGATGACGTTGCGGTCGAGATCGGGTTTATCCAGGCCAACCACCGCTTTACCAATGACTTCTGCAGCAAGCACCCTCGCCGCCTGAAGTCTCTCATTGTGGTGAGCAGCAGAGCCATCGAGGCGTCGGTGGAAGAAATCAAAGCATGGGCGCGCGCGCCATGGGCCGCAGATATCTATCCCCACCTGGCTGAAGGCGTTCCCATCGACCATCCGGACCTGGAGCCGATCTGGGCCGCGGCCAACGACGAAGGGCTCTGTGTGGCGCATCACAGTTTCACCTCTGGCTATCCTGGGTACCGCGACCTCTGGGACAACCCGTTCATCGGCCGGACTGCCTCGCACCCGTGGGGCGCGATGAGAGCAGTGAGCGCATTTTTCGGTGCCGGGATCATGGATCGGTACCCTGACATTCGCTACTGCATCCTCGAGTCAGGCTTTGGCTGGCTCCCGTTCTGGGGAGCGCGTATGGACGATCAATCGATCTACATGTCTTACGCCCTGCCGGAGAATCTGGCTCGTAAGCCCAGCGACTACATGACCAGTGGCCGCTTCTTCGCCAGCGTGGTGATCCACGAAGGCGAGAAGATGGCCCGAATGGTCACCGACTTCCTCGGCGACGGCGTCTTAATGTATTCGTCCGATTACCCCCACGCGGAATCCCGGTTTCCCGAGTCGACGAACAAAGTGCTGGCGTGGAAATCCCTGGGAGACGAGGTCATGCGAAAAATGCTGTGGGACAACGCGACGAGATGCTTCGGAGAGCCCTAGAAGGATCTGGGGACGGCGCTTACGCGGTTCCGAGTTGAGCGGCGCCATTGAAGGCGAGAGCTAGCGGCTCGGGTCTTGGATCTTACCGTTTCTGGATTCAGGCAGCTGGTGGCAGTCGTTAATGCTGGGCGGAGGCTGGTGTTAAAAAACACAAAAAGAGATCAGGCTACTTTTCCGTTGCTTGAGCTAGCGCGACTATGCTAGAAGCGCGTTTGTGCCGAGAATTCCTCGTGGACGAATCAAAAGCCGTGTTCGTGCTCTTGCTTCGTGACGATACATTGTTTGTGAGTGTCTGAACCGGCAAAGACCGTCCGGTTCCAAAAATTAAATCACATCCCCCGTAGACTGTGACAAACCAAGGAGGTGTTTTATGGCTACCGTTACCCAATTCTGGAGCGACCCGGTCTTGCAAAAAACTGCAACCGTCAGGTGGACGTGGAAACTTGGCGACAGAGACTTCTATTGGGGGTTCAGTGTTCGACCCTTTCAGGCTAACAATACCGCAGAGGTGACAAGACTGATCTCGTCGTCGGATAATGACCTGAACCAGGTCACTATCCTTGATGTCACGGTGCGGGGCATTGGAAGTCCCGATATTGGCTTGCTGCGTTTCACCGCCATCAAGGTGCAGGAGCCGTAACCAAAGAAAGGAAGGAAAGATGAAGCTCCACATTCTATACGATCGCACTGGACGAATACTTGCAGCAGTCCATCTCGACCCGACGGAGCGGCCATACAGAGAAGAAGTCGGTGAGCTGCGGCCCGTCCCACGCAAGGGACAAATGTCAGGCGACTTCGAGGTGCCCAGTGAGTATGCAGAACGCGGCTTTGTTGAAGCCTGCGGAGCGCTTTGCATTGATCCGAAAGCCCGCAAGCTGATCCCTATCAAGGATCGAAGCAAGGCTTCAGCAAAGGGTGCAAGACGTTCGCCGAAACGGTAGATTCCACCCACCGCTCACGGAAGCGCGCTTGTGCCGAGAATTCCTCGTGGTTCGCCGCTTGCGCGGTTTCGAGTCTCGCGTCTCGGGTTTCGAGTTACATTCGACCGACTGCCGAGGCGCGTCATCGGATTAAAGTGTTTGCTTTCTGTTTGATGCCTAATCAATTTCATTTTGTTGTCGAGCGGGAGCAATTCCGGGGACAGTATACAGCAATTGACAAGTAGCATGAGACAGACGCAACCTCTCGCGCCATAGCAAAACGGCTAAGAAGCCGTTGGTTCCGGCTGTTCAATCGCTTCGCTCCGTTCAAAACGTTTACCAGAATCAAGAAACAGAGCGGGCTTGCACGTTTTGAGAATTCTCAAAACGTCGAAATGAATACGAGTGAGCCTGCCCGCTTAAGCAAATCAAAAGCAAAATACTGAACCGACAAAGACCATTTGGACATTCGGACCGGCTAGCGGAGATGGCGTCGATGTTTGGACTTGTCAATATGTCCGGTGAGGAATTCTCCCTGAACTCTGGCGAAAAACCAGCGTGGTCGTTCGGATGTTCCGGATCACGTCGCGGAGCGGGGCGCACCTAGGATGGATGTTTTCTTTCGGCCGACGACATGCTTCGATCTATTATCTCAATCGCCTTTGAAACACGCGCTAGATTTCCTAGCCTGGTGTATGATGAGCAATCACGTTCATTTGCTGATCGAGACCGGTAAGGTGCCTTTGTCGAAAACCGTGGCCCAACAAGGAGAACACTATGGCTAACGAACGGACGATAGCCGTTTACGATTCACTAAGTCGCGAATACCACCGGGCCTTTCAGGTCTTTCTCGATCACACCGACCAGAAGCTCAAGGCGCAAAAATGGCTGACGGACCTGATTGATCGTTTGCCGTCCCGGCGTGTATTTATTGACGCGGGCGCCGGCAACGGCAAGGTGACTACATGGTTCACCGAACGGTTTGGCCGGACCATCGCCATCGAGCCAAACGCGTCCTTGCGGAGCGAGCTAAAGCGGGCCTGCCCGACGGCGGAAGTCATTGCCGAAAAAATTCTCGACGCCAAGATCGGGGCCGCCGCCGATCTGATTCTTTGTTCTCACGTGTTCTACTACATCGATGCCGCGGAATGGCTGCCGAATCTGAAACGATTGGCTTCGTGGCTGTCGTCCGGCGGCGTTTTGGTTCTGGTGGTCCAGAACCATGATACCGATTGCATGCGTATGCTGGAGCATTTCTTCGGCCGGCGTTTCTTGCTCTCTTCACTGGCCCGCCAGTTTGAGGAGGAGTGCGGCGGCGCCTATCAGGTGCGGGTCGAGACCGTCTCCGCGCACGTCGAGACGCGGGATTTTCCATCGGCGTATGCCATTGCGGAATTCATGCTCAACCTGCTTCCGATACCGGACCCGCCGGCGCGTCACGCGCTGGAGGATTACGTGCGAGCACGATTCGAACGTCCAGACGGCTCGTTTCGATTTTCTTGCGATCAGGACTTTGTCCAGATCTGGAGACGCGGTTGACGGGTCGTGCGCGCTCTTCGTTCCGCTAGAACACTTCCACGTTTCGAGAATTCTCAAACGAAAAAACATAGGGATCAGACTTTCCAATCTAGCCAATCTTGGCTTTCTTATCACTCCTGGCAGAGGGAATGCTTGATCCGAGTGGTCGTTCCAGGCAATGGGGTCAAATCTTTACCTTTGACAGTAGACGTCTTCGTGTGCTAGGGAGGCGTGGATGGCGCCGCGACGCGTGCGCTCGGGAGAAGCGCGGACGCGGCAAGAAGAAAGGCGCGCGATGGTTGAGGACGACGACCAACAAACCCGACAGTACCTGCTCGCACGTTTTTGGGAAGCGGCTCTGGGCTTCTGGCGCAAAGGAGGCGGGCGCACGGCCTGGTTACTGACCTTCACGGTGATCACGATTGCGCTGGTGAATCTCGGCCTTCAGTACCGGCTGAACGTATGGCACCGCGCCATGTTCGATGCGCTCGACAAGCGCGATGGCAGCGGGGTGCTCTACCAATCGATGATCTTCTTCCCCCTGATCCTCGCTAGCGTGAGCGTGGCGGCAGCGGCCACCTATGCGAAATTGACCCTGCAGCGCAGGTGGCGCGACTGGCTGAACGCGCACGTGCTTGATCAGTGGCTCACCAGCGGCCGTTATTATCAACTCAACTTGGTCCCGGGCGATCACAGCAACCCGGAATATCGCATGGCCGAGGATCTACGCCTGAGCGTGGAGGCCCCGGTCGAGTTTGCCATGGGTGTCTTCTCGGCCGTCATCTCGGCGATCACCTTCATCGGCGTGCTCTGGTTCATCGGCGGCGAGCTCACGATCCCGGTCGGAAGCACGATGCTCCGCATCCCAGGGTTTTTGGTGATCGCCGCCTTCGTCTACGCGGTGCTTGCCAGCGGATCGATGGTCAGTATCGCCCGCGGCTTCGTCGTCGTGGCGGAGAATAAGAACCAGGCGGAGGCGGAGTACCGCTATGCGCTCACGCGTCTGCGCGAAAATGGCGAGAGCATCGCGATGCTCGGCGGCGAGAGTGAGGAGCGCGCCGGCCTCGACGCGGCATTCACGACCGTCCGCAGGCGCTGGCGCGAACTCATGATGCAGTACATCCGCACCACGATCGTGTCGCAGACCAGTGGCGGCCTCGCGCCGATCATTCCGATCCTCCTCTGCGCCCCCAAGTATGTCGGCGGGACCATGACTCTTGGCGAAGTCATGCAGGCCGCCTCCGCGTTCGTGATCGTGCAGACGGCGTTCAATTGGCTGGTGGAAAACTATCCACGCCTGGCCGATTGGACCGCCTCGGCGCGCCGACTCGCCTCGTTGCTGGTGTCACTGGACCGCCTGGAGCGCGCCGACCGCGAAGAAACGACCGGCCGAATTGTTCGCAAACAAGCCGAGGATGGGGCGCTCCGGTTGCGGGACCTGTCGGTGACCTTGAACGATGGAAGCGCGGTGGTGAACGAAGCTGATGTCGCGATCAGCCCCGGCGAGAAGGTGCTTGTCGTCGGCGAATCCGGCACGGGCAAGAGCACCTTGGTGCGGGCGATCGCCGGCCTGTGGCCGTGGGGTGCGGGAGAGATCCTGATGAAATTGGAAGGGCTGTTCTTGATGCCGCAGCAGCCCTACGTGCCGCTCGGAACGCTGCGCCGCGCGGCCACCTATCCCCTCTCGCCCGAGGCGGTTGATGATGCCGTGGTCCGTAAGACAGTCGAGGAAGTGGGGTTAGGCCATTTTCTCGACCGGCTCGATGAAGACACGCGCTGGGAACACATGCTCTCCGGCGGAGAAAAACAGCGGCTCGCGTTTGCCCGCGTGCTTATCCATCGTCCGAACATTATCGTGATGGACGAGGCCACCGCCGCCCTCGATTCATTGAGCCAGGAACAGTTGATGCGACTGCTCCTGGAGCGGCTCCCGGAAGCCACCATCGTCAGTGTCGGCCACCGCGCCGAACTCGAAGCATTTCACACGCGCAAGCTCGTGCTGGAATATCGCCCCGAAGGCGCGCGCCTGGTCGGAGATGAATCGCTGCAAAGGACGTTCGGCCGCTCGGCGAGGCTCCTTTCGAGGCTGCGGACCCGCGAGAAATCGCCGAAGGTGCCAAATGCGGCTCGCGGAGCAGGGCGGAATGGCGGCATGTGAAGAGCTACGGGGTTATCCTTAGGGGAAGCAGGGGTTAAATCTTTACCAGTAGATCGCTTTGTGTGCTAGGAGGCGTGGATGGCGCGGCCGCTGAGAATTGCTTACCCGAATGCGTATTATCACGTGACGTGCCGGGGTAATGACCGAAGAGCAATTTTTAAGGACGACCGCGACCGGAAGGTGTTTCTTGAAAAGCTTAGGACCTCACTAGAGGTCTACCGAGTAAAGCTTCATGCCTATGTGCTGATGAGCAACCACTTTCATTTGCTCGTGGAGACACCGACGGGCAATCTTTCAGACTTCATGAGGCACTTTAATATTAGCTACACCGGCGCGTTTAACCGCCGTCATAACCGGATGGGCCATCTTTACCAAGGGCGGTACAGGGCGATACTGATAGACAAAGACAACTACCTATTGGAACTTAGCCGTTATGTGCATGTAAACCCGGTTAGAGTGTGGTCATCCCAGGAGGGGAATATCCGAGAGCAGATCAGGTACCTCGAAAAATATCCATGGAGCAGCCTTGGCGGCTATCTTTATTCCGAGAGGAAACAATCCTGGGTGAGTTACGAGACCGTGCTGAATTACGTCGGAGGAAACCGAAAGCGGTACCGAGAATTTGTGGCGGAAGGAATCCGGAAGGGCTACGCCACGCCGTGGGAGAAGTTACAAGGTCAGGTCGTCCTAGGCGAAGAGGAGTTTGTCGAGCGGGTGAAAAGTAAAATCAAAGCACGCGGATCGAAGCGTGAACAGCCTGCGGTGAGACGTTTTGAAGCCACGGGGCTAAAGACGGTGCTCAGAGAGGTGACTCGATATTTCAGGTTGGAACAGGAGAAGCTTACGGGTAGACGGACAGGACACCGAAACGAGCGCGCGGTGGCTATGGAGTTGATGTATCGTTACGGCGGAGTGAGCCAGGCAGAGATTGGAAAGGTATTGGGTAATCTGGATTACACGGCGGTAAGTCGTGAACGCAAGCGGTTACGGGAGAGAGTCGAAAAGGACAAGACTCTAAAGACGGCTTTGGCGAAAATCGAGGCATCCCTGAGGTTATAGGTTAAGACTTGACGCTCGCAATCATCTTTTTGTCTGGACTGGGTTGCCCATATGGAGTGGATCGTTAGAAAGGGCTTGGCTCAGACCCGAGCATGATAAAGAGTTGGAGGATACATGACCGAACTTTTGGAGTGGCTGGCCAAATACTCTCCGGCAGTTGTAGTGTTGCTTGCCTTGGGCGCGGCGCTGCTGTTCGTTATCAAGCTGATCGTCGAAAAGAGCATAGCGTCCGAGTTTGATGCGAAATCAAAAATGTTCGAAGCGGTACTAAAACGCCGCTCCGCTTTCGAGGAGAAGGTCCTGTCGGATCGATTTGCGCTGATCACTGGATTAGCGGCACGATTGGAGCGGGTCATGACAAACCTAAACCGGTTGAAATCGGGTTATCCGACTCCTAACGGTTTCGTGAAGCAGAACGAAATTATTCCTCTTACTGAGATTTTTGAGGACGTTAAGATCCATCGCCTCGTCCTCGGTGATGACTTTTACACACTGTTCTTGAAACAAGCTGAAGTGGTGCTCGAGGCCGCGAACGCTCCGAGTTTTGAGGACTGGCGGGGCGGAAAAGAATGGGCTCAACTTCAAGAGCAAACACGCTTAACCGCGGAGGCGGCGTTTGGGCTCAGCAAAATTCGTTGGTAGGGACCACGCTTGGTGTCAGCATTCGGACCATGTCGGACTTAAAAGCATGAAATCTGTCTGCTCACTCGTGCACCATCAAAATTCCGAGAATAATTCCGGCCACTAGACCCGCTGAAAAAATTAGAAGCATCTCGTTCATATGCTGTGCCTCCAGGAAATTATTTTTATCTCGTTGAGTTGCCAGTTTGGAACAATGAGCTGATAGCTAAGTCTGATTTTCTCATTGCTGATTGTTTTGTTTCGGCAGGAAGGCAAAACGCGTACCACGACGAAAAGTCCGAAAATCTAACGCTCTTGGCAGGGTGGCTGCGTGACAAGTGGCACCCGGTCGTGTCAAATTGTCAAACATTTGGCATTAGGAGCAGCCCCTGTCTTCGGATGCAGAAACTTCGTGTCTCAGCTTTTCAATCCGTTCAAGCTGTGATCGGATCGATCGGACCAATAATTAGAGTCCGGAACCCACCCCGACGAAATCAGCAGATCTTCGACACCTCCACATTTTGACAATTTTCAAAACGTTAAAATGACTTCCCTGGAGCATGAACGGCCTTAGGAGGGGAAAGAGCCTTGCATAGGTGCTACCAGAAGGACGTCTGGAATAACGTCTTGGTGGATCGTGCGGGTTTGACTTTTCTCTCCCTGGAAGCAAGGCTATGTGGTACAATACATGTATGGTAGCTTCGGGGAGACTTAATGTGAAA
>VBKE01000511.1:3305-4139 GCA_005879605.1 Deltaproteobacteria bacterium | reverse complement strand
GCTTCCCCCGCCTGAAATCTTTTTTCAATTGGCTCCGTCAACTCCTTAAACTGTGGGTCATCGTGTAGTGAAGTCCAATTGGGGTCCGTCTTGAACCATCGGTAGTTCTCGTTGCCCAACCTGATGGCAATCTTCAGCCATCTTAGAGCTTCGTCCTTTTCCCCTTGCAAGGCGTAGACGGACGCCAGCCAGTAGGCGATATCGTGATCGGCGGTCGCTATCTCCTTGACCTTGGCCGTCAACTGCTCGTTCGCTTCCTGGCGCCTGCCCTGGGCGCTCAGGCACATGGCCAACACCGGGCGAATGCCGTCCATCTTCGGATGATGCTCGAGCACTTGCTGAAGTATTCGCGTCGCCGAGTCCACTTCGCCGCGATAGTAGAGCACCCAGGCGCGGAAGGTTTGAATCATCGGGTGGCCCGGCTCGAGCGCAGCGCCCAAATCCAGTTCGTGAAGCGCTTCTTCATAGCGACCCAGGCTCGTAAAAATCCGCGCCCGGTTATAACTTGCCACTACCTGCTCGGCCGGATTCAGGCGCACCATGCGATCGAAACTGCGCAGTGCGCGATCATACTCGCCATCCAGACGCGCCAGCACACCCCGCACAAAGTTCACACCGACGTCGTTCGGATACTCATCGCGCAATCGCTCGACCTCTTCGCGGGCCCGCTGCTTTTCGTTGCGCGATAGATAGATGAAGACCATGTGCATGCGCGCTTCCAGCAGCTTCGGAGCGAGCGCCAGCGCCTTGCTGAATGCCTTCTCGGCTTTCTCGTGGTCGCCCGCTTCGCCGAGACCTTTCAAAACGCGATTGACGTAACAACCGCCGAGCCCG
>VBKE01000511.1:0-3280 GCA_005879605.1 Deltaproteobacteria bacterium | reverse complement strand
GATTGCGGCATCGACGTCTGCGCGAGCAATGGTGTGATAAATGAATTGGCCCATGCAATCGCGCCCTCGCAGATACTGCTCCGAAGCCGCCGCGTTCGTGGTGCCAACCTTTGCCAGCTCCACCTGCTCGTCAGGACTCAGCTCCAGGCGCAACCCTTCGACTATGTGGTGCTCGATTGCGTCCTGCACGCCAATGATGTCGCCGGCGTTGGCATCGATGCGATCGCTCCAGAGAATCTCGCCAGATCTGACGTCAAGCAGTTGCGCCGTCACGCGTATGCGTTCGCCGGCGCGCAAGAAGCTGGCGGTAAGGATTGAATCGACACTCAACTGACGCCCGGCTTCCAGCGGATCGACCTGCTGCCCCTGATACTTCACAATCGCCGACGAAGGACGCACAACCAACGAACGAACATGGGCCAGTTCTGTAATTACGGCATCGGCGAGCGAAAACTCGTAGAAGCTCATCTCCTGATCATTGCCGAGATTTTTGAAAGGAAGTATCGCAACGCTCTTGCGCCCTTTATCGCCAATGCTGGTCGAGGGAGTCTCGTGCTCTTCTGCTTGTTTCACGCGCGGCGAAGTCGGAGTGCCACCGCTGGATTCACTGCCGGTCCTGGTCTTGAGCCAGCGCAGCGCGCGGGTAACCGGGCCCTTCGAGCTTAAGTGACGTGGCGCGACTGGCGCAGTCACGTCATCAAGCGCGGTAGCGGCGCCGCTCGTGACCTCGCGGAGCAGGCTTTTCAAATCGTCGCGCAGTTCGGCAACTTTCTGGTAACGAACGCGCGGGTCTTTTTCGAGTGCATGATCAAGAATCTGCTGTAAACGCGGCGGTGTTGGCCCAGGTCTCATTTCGGAAAGTGGAGCCGGCTCGTCGTGTAGCACGGCGTGGCGCACGTCGACTGCTGTCTTCCCCCGAAATGGCCACATGCCCGTCAGCATTTCGTAGAGCAGCACGCCAGTGGAAAAAATGTCGGCACGCGAGTCGACCCGGTCGCCGCGTGCTTGTTCGGGCGCTGCGTAAGTCGCCGTTCCGTAAGGCACACCCAGCTCAGTCAAATCAGTATGATGAATGCCTGAAGTTCGCGCTGCGTCTGCGTCCAGAAGTTTGGCAAGTCCGAAGTCGAGCACCTTTGCCTGCCCACTGCTGGTGACCATCACGTTACCGGCCTTGATGTCGCGATGAATGATGCCGCTCGAGTGCGCCGCGGCGAGAGCGTCGGTCACTTGAATGCCAATCGACAGCGCGCTCTGCAAATCGAGCGGTCGACCACTCACCAACTCTCGCACGTTGCGCCCCTCTATATACTGCATCGCGATGTAGTTGATGCCGTTGATCTCGTTGAGATCGAAGATGGTGCATATATTCGGATGATCCAAAGAGGAAGCGAGCCGCGCTTCGCGCTCGAACCGTTTCAGGTTCGCCTCTTTCACCGTGAACTCCTCGGGCAAAACTTTAATTACGACTGTGCGGCCTAACTTGGTGTCGAGCGCTTTGTAGACAGTACCCTGCCCGCCCGCACCGAGCTTGTCGAGGATCCGGTAATTCCCCAGGCTGGTTCCGATCATTGCCTTTGTTGAGGGCTATATTTAACTCCCAACGCGCGCGAATCGCAATGCCGGTTGAGTCAAAACGCCATTCGAGCTTGAAACCCAGGGCAAGACAAGGATAATGAGTCAAGTCAGGTCAGGTGCAGACAAAAACGTAGTCTTTCCAAATGACCGGAGAGTGTTTGTACATACTCGCTCCTTTTGTCCCCACGCCGCGGGATGTTGTTGACCGAATGCTCGCGCTTGCAGAAGTAACCAGCGAGGATCTGGTTTATGACCTTGGTTGCGGAGACGGTCGCATTATTATTGCCGCGGCAAAGCAGTGCGGCGCACGCGGCCTCGGCGTCGACATCGAGCCATACTGGGTCGAAGCGTCTCGGGCTAACGCGAAGCAGGCTGGAGTTGACCACTTAGTAACATTCAATCTCCAGGATGCCCTGACGGTAGATCTTTCGCCGGCGACTGTGGTGATGCTCTATCTGGTCGAGTGGTCGACAAGGAAATTCCGGCCGCTAATTACGCGCATGGTAAAGCCGGGCACGCGCATAGTTTCTCACAGTTTCAGCATGGATAACTGGGCGCCAGTGAAGGTGGAAAAGTTTGTCGTTGCCAGCGGCGATGCTCGAACCCTGTACCTTTGGATTGCAGAATGAGCATATAGAGTTGGCTTGCTGACGAGTCGCCGCACTCCAAAATCAAAAAGGGCGGCTCGTCGTCTTTCATACCCGCGATTTCGTTCTTGCCGCGGGCTATTCCGTAATACCCATCTGCCAGAGCATGAAGGAATAGTCGAAGGCTATCTCCTTCAACGCGTCGTAGCGGCCGGATGAGCCGCCGTGGCCGGCGCCGAAGTTTACCTTCAACAGCAGTGGGTTGTTGTCGGTCTTCATCGTGCGGAGTTTGGCGACCAGCTTCGCGCCTTCCCAATAAGGCACCTGGCTGTCGTTGTACGAAACCTTGACGAGCATTGTCGGATAATTCTTGCGGGCGATGTTGTCGTAAGGCGAATACTGCTTCATGTAATCGTAAGCAGGCTTCTCTGCCGGGTTGCCCCACTCGATAAATTCGCTGGTGGTCAGCGGCAGCGAAGCATCAAGCATCGTGTTGATGACGTCGACAAATGGAACCTGCGCGACGACGGCTTTGAAAAGATCGGGGCGCATGTTCGTCACGGCGCCCATCAACAATCCACCGGCGCTGCCGCCCTGAATCACCAGCCGGTCGCTTGAAGTGTATTTGTTTTTGACCAGATGTTCGGCGCAGGCGATGTAGTCGGTGAAGGTGTTCATCTTTTTCATCATGCGGCCCTGCTCGCGCCATTCTTCGCCCAGCTCGCCACCGCCGCGAATGTGCGCAATCACGTAAATGACGCCGCGATCGAGCAGCGCCAACCGATTCGAAGAAAAGGTCGGCGGCGTTGAATAGCCGTAAGAGCCATACGCGTAAAGCAACAGCGGCGCTTTCCCGTCTCGCTTCATTCCTTTGCGATAAACCATCGACATCGGGATCTTCGTTCCGTCGGCAGCAGCCGCGAAGACACGCTCCGAAGCGTAGTTCGCTTTATCGAATCCACCCGGCACTTCGTTCTGCTTTTTCAACTGCGCTTTGCGCGTGTTCATGTCGTAGTCGAAGACCGAATTCGGCGTCGTCAATGATTGATAACTGTAACGCAGAACCCGGGTGTTGAATTCGGGGTTAGCCCTCGGAGCAGCGGAATAGACGGGATCAG
>VBKE01000470.1 GCA_005879605.1 Deltaproteobacteria bacterium | reverse complement strand
GCCACATTGATCGATTCGGCGATGGTGGCTTACGAAATTTTCGTCAAGCCGATCGCACAAGATGAAAAGTCGCGCTATTACGATGACACCACAGAGCTGGCCCATCTATTCGAAATTCCAGAAACCTTCGTCCCGGAGTCTTTGACGGATTTCTACGACTACATGGAGCGCATGCTCAGCGGGGATGCCATCGTGGCGGGACCCGCCGCGCGATCTCTCGCCCAGGAAATTCTCCATCCGCGTCCGTTGGTTTTGAAAATGGCCGGGCCTTTGTTCGCTTTGATCACCGCAGGATTGCTGCCGGAGCGATTGCGGGAGGGCTACGGCCTCAATTGGGATGCGCGAAAAGAGAAGAGGTTTCGGCGGCTCGTTAAAACAATCCGAGTCTCCCTCCCGTTTGTGCCGAGGCCGCTGCGTATCGTCCCCAACGCACGAAGCGCGGAGAAGAGCCTGTTGGCGTGTAAGCTGCGTCCATCCTAACCATCATTTTCGTGCGTTCCTTGCTCCGTTTAGCGCAAGCGTTCTATACAGCAGCGATAAAATAGTAAACCTGTCACGTCAGATAACGGGCTATTGTTCAAGTAGTTTCATAAATTTCTTGCATTGTTTGCAGTCTTATGGCAATGTTTGACTCTGTTTGGCATTTAAAGGAGCTGTCGATGAGTCGGAAATCTACAGCAATACTGAAGAGGGTTAGGTGTTTGTCGGATCATCAATTTGTAGCGATTGCAATTGATGCGAGTGCGGGGATACATGGTTCCGTATGAGACCTGCTAGAAGGTTAGGCCTCGCGAATGTGATCACCGTCAACGTGAACCGTCCCTCGTCTTTTAGATGCATGTCAAGCCGTCTCTCGATTGGAGTATTTCTCATACACCCATCGTCGAAAATGTTGGATGGCACCGTACAGGCAAGGGGCATTTCCTGATTTGGTTATTCAATGTTCCAATCTCTGTGCTTTTAAATTTTCATTACGGGTTGTTGATTGAGCGCCATTTATGGCCGATCAGCCATAAATGGCAGGGTTCTGGATCGCACAACAAACACGCTGTGTTTCGGCTTATATTCTCAGAATGAAGCGCCTTTTTTGGCCGATTCCAATTTAATCCGCGCTCGACAATTTATGTTTAAAGGAAAAAACTAGTTAATTATTCGTGACATAAATAGCGCCGCGTCACGGATGGCATATCGCTTGCTGTTTTTTACAGTCAAAGGCACATGCGCGTGGAGAACCTACAACGAGATTGGTACGTCGTCTACAGCAAACCACATAAAGAACGACAGGCCCAATTTCATCTCGGTCTGAAAGGATTGGAGAGTTTCTTTCCGCGCTTACATCTGCCGGGATCCGTTGAGAGGAAAAAAAGAATCGTTCCATTATTTCCCAACTATCTGTTTGTTCACATTCATCTCCCTACTGAATACCATTACGTTATCTGGTCGCCCGGAGTTAAAAAGATTGTAAACTTCGGCGAAACGCCGATTCCGCTGGAAGAGAGGGTCATTAGTTTTCTCCAGCAAAAGGCGGGCGTCGGGGGGATTATCCAAACTCACTCACGCTTGAAACGCGGACAGGAAGTGGAAATTTCGGGCGGACCTTTCGACGGACTGCTGGCGATTATCCAGGATCCGCCAGACAGCAGAGGCCGAGTTAAGATTTTGCTAAAGCTCTTGAGTCGTCACATCAGCGTGAAGCTAGGGATTGAGTTTATCAAGGGTGATTGGGCTGCGCTTGAGCCGGTGGTTGCAGCCAACATAGGACCGAGTTTGCTTTCGGCCCCACGCTGAAGACTTCGGTCCGTAGAGGGGGTTTAATTTAAAAACGGGCGTGACCTGATGGGCGGAGCTATATGCTCCGGATGAAAAACCGCTGTCAGCGCGACTGCGGATCTTCTAA
>VBKE01000272.1 GCA_005879605.1 Deltaproteobacteria bacterium | reverse complement strand
TGCAGCCGGGCGAACGAGCGGAATGCCACCGCCACACGGCTGCCGCCCTACGTTTCGTAGTCGAGGGGGACGGAACCGGATATACCAATGTCGAAGGCGAACAGATGATGATGGAGCCGGGAGATCTCGTGCTCACGCCGAACTGGACGTGGCATGACCATTTCAATCCGGGGAAGAATAACATCGTCTGGTTGGACGTGTTGGATGCACATTTAACCAACTATCTTGACGCCCCGTTTCATGAAAACTATGGCGAAGGTCCGGCGCAACCCATCATGAAGCCCGATGGATTCTGCCGGCAAGGTCTTGGAAACGTCCGGCCTAGAACGGCGAACGTAGGCAATCGAGCGTTGCCTTATACCTACAAATGGCGGGATACCGCGGCGGCGCTAAAAGAGATCGCGGGAGCAGAACAGGTTGATCCTTACGACGGCTTCTTGCTCGAATACACCAATCCGCTGACCGGCGGGCCGACGATGCCAACCATCGGCTGTGGGATACAACAGTTGGCGCCTGGGAGTACGACCAAGTCGCACCGTCATACGAGCAGCACGATTTACCACGTCGTGCAGGGAGAGGGGGTAACGACGGTCGGCGAGAAAAAGGGCATTGGAAATGATTTTACCTGGGGCCCAAAGGACTGCTTCTTCGTGCCGTCGTTGCACTGGCACCAGTTCAAAAACATGTCTAAGAAAGAGCCGGCGATCATCTTCTCGGTCACCGACCGCCCGGTGCTGGAAAGTTTGGGACTTTTCCGAGAAGAGCAGGGTTAGGAAAAAAAGCATGAGTGATGGAGTAATGGCTATCAAAACAAAGCCTAACACCGATTCGTTGGTATGCGGGGAGCGAAAAAATCGAAGTAAGGAAGGATCCGATCATGGCACGTCAGTATAAAGTCTTTTCCGGGGATGGACACATCGATCTCAACCCCGATGTTTGGAGAAACCGAGTTGCAGCTAAATGGCGGGACCGGGCTCCGAAGCGCGTGAAGATGCCCAACGGCTCCGACGCGGTTGTGGTCGATGGCGGCAAGCCGAACACCATCGGTGTCACCCGGAGCGTACGGGTGGCGCACAAGGACCTCGCCAAACAGGTCCCGACGTTTGAAAATAGCGCCGGCACCGGCTCCCCCGAACAGCGCTTGCGCGAGCAGGACCAGGACGGAATAGAGGCGGAGATTCTCTTTTCGCAAATTTCCTTCGTGCTGCGACAGGCGAAGGATGACGATCTTTATCTGGAGTTGGTCCGCGCCTACAACGAGTTCCTCGCTGAAGAGTACATGGCCGTGGCTCCCGACCGCTTGATTTGCATGGGCACAATCCCGGTCACCGGCGTCGAGGACGCAGTGCGGGAGCTTGAGCACTGCGCCAAGCTTGGGCTCAGGGGCGTCAAGCTCGACAGATTTCCCAGCGGCCGGGGATATCCGACGGCCGAAGATGATAAATTTTGGGCCGCGGCGGTGGATCTCAAGATGCCGCTGACCAATCACAACGATGGCAAAATGGGCTCGGGGCGCGGCGAACCGGCCTTCAAATACGACAAGGAACCGGGCGAGGATGTGCACCAGCGAGAACCCATGAACTATTTCTTCCGCTTCACTAACGATGCTATGACGGCTTCAATTCAAATGGCCTTTGCCGGAGTATGGGACCGCTTTCCCGGTCTCGAGATGTACTGGGCGGAGACGATGATCGGTTGGTTCGAGTACGGTCTCTGGCAGATCGACGATCACTATAAGCGCTACATGCCCATGATCCACGAAAACTGGGGGCTGAGATATCTCGAGCGCAAGCCGAGCGAGTATCTCAAGGAGCGCACCTATTGGGGTTTTCTGCACGACCCGGTGGGTATCCGCCGGCGCGATTGTATCGGCTACGATAAACTGATGTGGGGCACCGACTTTGCCCACGCGGCGAGCGAGTGGCCGAATTCAATCAAGCTCATGGAGCAGGACTTCGCCGACGTGCCGGAAAACGAGAAACGCGCGATGCTGGTCGACAATTGTGTGAAGTATTTTCATCTGAATGACTAGAGCAACGCTCCGCTAAAACGAGAAGACGCATAGAACGGTTCGAACGGCTCGAACAGTTCAAAACGTTCAAATAGTTCAAGTCGTTCAAACACGACGGTTCGTACGCGAATGAGGATAACCTGAAAGTGGGGATGAACTGTGAGTGACGCAGGCACAACGCACGAAGACCTCGAGCGCTTTCTTGCCGAGCACCATCTCGTGGGCGCCGGTCTCAGACGCGAAGGGCGAGCGTGGCCGCGCACAGGCAACACCGCGGCCCACTGGAGTTGGGAAGGCATCTACAAAGGGCTGATGCGATCCGGAGAGATCGTCACCGTCGGCCCCAATGGGATGACGGGAATGCGCTCGGTCACCGGCATTGAGGCGCGCAAGTTTCCCATCTGGATGAATGCGCAGATCCTGATGCCCGGCGAGCGCACCCAGGCCCATCGGAATTTGCGCAGTGAAACCCGGCTGGTCTGCGAGGCGCCGAAGGAAGCGATTTTCGTGTGCGAGTACGAATCGTACCCGATGGAGCGGGGCGATGTCGTTATCAGCCCCGCCTGGACCTTTCACGACCACTGGAACCTGGGTAGCACGCCGGCGATCTGGATCGACGGCTACGACAATGGCTACAACCCGAATGTGAATGTCAATGAACGGATGCCGGACGATGCACCCTACGAGGAGATCAGGAAGCCCGCGGGTTATGGCCAGCGAACCCTCGGTCTCACCCGTCCCATTCCCACCGAGCCTCCTTTCCCGCTGCCGCCGATGCGCTATCCATGGAAGGATACGGAGGCGGCGCTCGCGGCGATGAGAGAGGCCGAAGAGAGCGATCCGTATGAAGGGATTTTGATTATGTTGGCCAGCCCGGTCGATGGCGGGCCGACGCTCCCGACAATTGCGTGGCAGGCGCAGCTGTTGTCTGCGCGACAAAAGACTTTGCCGCACCGGCACAACAGCACCTCCTTTTATTTCGGCTTCGAAGGCGAAGGCGCCATCGTCATCGAAGGAGAGCGATTGGAGTGGCACAAAGGAGATATTTTCGCGGTGCCGGCTTGGAAGTGGCATCACCACGAGAACGCCAAAAATAGCGATTCGATTCTCTTCTCCATCGACGATTGGCCAGCCATGAAGAAGCTCGGCTTCTACATGAAAGAAGAGGCAAAAGCATTCTGAACGGCCGTGGTTAATATCCACTCTCTCTTCCAGCGACAGCGAATCGAGGTTGCCCGGCTGCTGTATACAAGCCATTTGCAGGATGTAATCGGAGACAGCTGAAGCGATGGTGAATAGCCCCTCGGCCACAGAGGCGCTCAAGCCGGCGGCCGCCCGCCCAAGAGTCGAGGGCGACGGCGCGTCCAAGGTTGCGCTCCGGCTCGAAGCTTTGTGGAAAACTTATCCCGGAAGCTTGCAGCCTGCGGTACAAGATCTTTCTCTAGATGTCCAGGACGGTGAAATCGTCACGTTGCTCGGCCCGAGCGGCTGCGGCAAGACCACTACCCTGCGCATAGCGGCCGGCCTGGAAGTCCCCGACGAGGGAGACATCTTCTTTGGCGACCGGCCCGTTGTCATGACCTCGCGGCGATTGTGTCTCCCGCCTGACAAGCGAAACGTCGGTATGGTCTTCCAGTCTTACGCCATCTGGCCGCACATGACGGTGGCAGAGAACGTGGCCTTTCCCCTCAAAGCGCGCAAATTTCCGCGAAAGGAAATCACGGAACGCGTGCGGCGGGCGCTGGATCTAGTCGGCATGGGTGGATTCGAGGCCCGGTCCGGGCCGCTCCTGAGCGGTGGACAACAACAGCGCGTGGCGTTTGCGCGGGCGCTGGTGACCGAGCCCCGCGTCTTGCTGCTCGATGAGCCGTTCAGCAACTTGGACGCGAAGCTCCGCGAGCAGATGCGCATCCAGGTGAAGCTTTTGCAAAAGCGGCTGAACATCGCGATGCTGTTTGTCACGCACGACCAGATCGAGGCGCTGAGTTTATCGAATCGCATTGCGCTGATGAACTTCGGCGTCGTGCAGCAGCAGGGTCACCCGCGGTTGCTCTATGAAAAGCCCATCAACGAATTCGTGCGCGATTTCGTCGGCAAGACCTTGTTGTTCAAGGGTACTGTGCAAACCAGTAATCCGGGGGGGCAATTGGCCATCGCTCTGGCGGGAGCGCCGGACTGCGCGATTTTCGGGCGCACCTATAATCCGGATGGTATCAAGAGCGGCGAAGCGGTCTATGTTGGGGTCCGTCCCGAGGACGTGGAAATCCTTCCGGCGTTGGGGTCTAAGGTGCCGTCGGGCATGATCGGTGGCACGGCGCAGGCGGCGCTGTTCATGGGCGAACGAATCGAATACCAGATTGAGGTCGACGGACAGGGGGTCATCGTGATCTATGGGGAGCGCCACAATCCTATTGAGGAAGGCAGCAAAGTCTGGCTCAAACCAAGGCCAGAAGGGCATAGCGCTTGGGCATCCGACTGGTCCCATAAGCAAGATTGACGAAGTAAGCAGATTTAAGCGGCGAAAGAACAAATAGGAGGGAGTCGCGATGGTCAGGTTCGGCACGGAGGAGCGGTTGCAGCACGCGAACCGGGGTTGGGCGGTTCGAAGAACAACTGAAATTGCGTTAACCGCTCTCGGGATAGTTTTGCTCTCGCCTCGAGGCTACGGAGACTCGCCGACACCGACTCGAAACGCGACCATCATCGCCGCTACGGAGGAGAAACCGGTGCCGCTAGCGAGTGCGAACTTCGAACAAGAGTGGTCCAAGCTAATCGGCGCGGCAAAACAGGAGGGAACCGTTGCGATTGCTTCCGGCGGCGCGCCTTCGCGCCAGTATCGACCGGTCGTAGACGCTTTCCAGAAAAAATTCGGGGTCAAAGCCGAGGTGTCGACGGGAAGTGCCACCGATACCGTGAACCGCGTGCTGGCCGAGCGGAAAGCCGGAAGATATGCGATGGATGTTGCTTTGATCAGCAGCCGTGAGAATAACCAGAGACTGGTTCCCTCGGGATCGCTGGTTCCATTGGCTCCCCTGCTCATCCATCCTGAGGTGATAGATAAGTCCGCTTGGTATCGGGGCCGGCATTGGTACAGCGACAAAGAATCAAAGTACGCCTTTATCTACCACGTCTCAAAGGAGGATCAATACGAGACTTGGTACAACACTGACAAGATTAAGGAAACGGAGATAGAGACTATCAAAAAACAAACCGACTTTTTCGATCCCCGCTGGAAAGGCAAGATTGCGGGTCAAGGAATGGGCGATCCATCCGGATTGCGGCAGATGATCGATAGTTACTTCGAACCTGACCGGGGGCAGGATTGGATACGAAACTATCTTCTCAATGCCGGAGTGACGTTCTCGGATGATCGAAGAATCCTGGAGACGTGGCTCACCGGAGGGAGATTTCCCGTCCAAGCCGTCGCCACTGGTAGTGAAGACCTCCTCGCGCTGGCAAAAAAAGGACTGCCCATCAAGCAGATGTTTCTGCCAAAGCAAGTCGGCTTGATACGCGCGGGCGGGTCCGGGTGCTGCATTTCAGCCTTTGCCAATGCCCCGCATCCGAACGCAGCGAAACTGTTCGTGAACTGGTTTCTATCGAAAGAAGGACAGACCTTGACGCATACCTTGATCCCGAACATCGACCGGTCATCGCTGCGTAATGACATCCCTTTCGGCGAAGTCGTTCCAGACCAGCGGCGCGGTCCAAGCGTAGAGTACGGCTTTCCCGACGCCGATCCAAAATTCGGCGCGCGCCAGGAGGAAGCGCAAAAATGGATCTTGAAGATCTGGGAGTCGCGGCAGAAGTAACCGTGATTCGTGTTGGTGGTTCGTGTTCGTAAGCGAGCACGATCACGCGTCACGAGCACGAATAGAAGCGGAGTCCTGCTGACGTAGTTCGTCGGGCTAAAGACTCCCGACCCCTTTCTTCCTCTTTGCAAGCAGACCCGTTGAAACCCGGCGCCGGTTTTTTCTCTCGTCTTTGGCGACAGCGTGACGAAGCAATTAGAGACCCAAAACCTGACCATCATGTTCCTCTCATGCTTGGTTGAAGGAATCTTGGACGAAATTTAGAGTGGGCGACCGGGATGGAAGCGGCGAGATCCCAGCTTGGTAAGCCAGCGTTCTACCGACAAGCGGCTTTATTCCGTTGCGCGAATGGAAAAGAAATCGGAGAGCCTGCGTCTCCGCGGCAAGTAAGGATGGGAGGTAATTTGTCCCTGGAACCCGGCATCCCAACGTCCCGGAATAGTCGTCCCACATGAGGGACAGCAGCCATTTGGAGTGAGATTGTAGCTCAAGATCAGATAACCGTACCTCTCAATGAGAAGCTCCTGGCATTTATAGCAACGAGTATTTTCCAGGTCTCCCACCTGGCCCGGCAGATTCCCTGCGTAGACATAACGCAGCCCAGCCTTCTTGCCGATCTCGGCTGCCCGTATCAAGTCTTTGGCCGTGGTATTTTCCGGATCAGTCATCTTATAGTCTTTGTGAAACGCGGTCACATGCCAGGGGATGTAGGGCGATACGCTTACCAGAAATTCGCTAAGCCGCTTCAGCTCATCATCCGAATCGTTAAAACCGGGAATCAACAGCGTTACAATCTCTAGCCAGAAATCCATTTCATAGAGTCTGCGAATCGTATCCAGAATGGGCTGCAACCGACCGCCCAATTGCCGATAATGGCGGTCATCGAAACTCTTGAGATCTACCTTGTAGAGCTCGACCCAGGTCCTCAGGTACTCCAACACTTGAGGAGTACCGTTTCCATTGGAAACAAAGCTTGTCAACAAGCCAGCCGCGCGCGCTTCCTTAAAGACCGCTACCGCCCACTCGCTCGTAATCAACGGCTCATTGTAGGTGCTGACGATGACTTTGGCTCCTTGCTGGAGAGCTTCGCGAACAAGCTCCTCCGGCGTAACCTTCATGGGTGGAGTGGTGGCCGCAGGATCGCGGAGGGCCTGGGAGGTTACCCAGTTCTGGCAATAGGCGCAGTGTAAATCACAGCCGAGCATTCCGAAGCTAAAGGCCAAAGCTCCGGGATGGGCATGGAAGAATGGTTTTTTCTCTATGGGGTCGCATTGAACGCCCCCCACGTAACCCCAAGGAACGTAGAGCTTGCCTCCTCTATTGAATCGAACCTGGCAAACCCCGGGCCGGCCATCCGGGATCGGGCAGCAATGGCCGCACGCGAAACAGCGGATTCGCCCATCGTCGAGCTTCTCGTAAAGCTCGCCTTCGCGAACATTGTCATTAAGAATGTCTCGCATGGTAGCCATGGGCTACTCTTTCCCGAACAAACCGCAAGTAATTGCATCATGTCTGCGTTCCGAATTCAAATAGGCAGTTACTTGGGCAGGCTATTCACTTAGGTGCTTAATAATGGCACACCTCGAACCATTGGAAGTCTTTTACAAAAGCTCATCGATTTCCTTTTTTTTCTACCCCAGAATGTTTTCTTACTTTCGGAATTGCGAAAACGTGGAAGTTAGTGTGAGAGTTTGAATTCAAGACTGAAGAAAAATTCCGGACGGTGTTTTCGCCTGTGGATTGCCGAGCCTCAGAAAAAGATTGTCAAGATCGCCGGGCCTGACCCCGATGATGACCCCGCGCTCAGGGGATTCTGTCGAAACTCTGTTGCGCGTAGGCATTAGGGATAAAACGCTATACGTTGAATCTAATTTTAGGACGAAATAGTATTAATTTTCGCCTGGGAGACTGGAGACATCAACACTTACGCCGAACTACCAAAGGAACAAAACATGCTGACCGCAGAACAGAACGAGAAGCTCACCCTTGTTGGTCCTGGAACACCGATGGGCAACCTTATGCGCTGTTACTGGCGCCCGGGTCGCGGCAACCGTGGAACTGGAAAGGAATCCGGTTAAAGCGGTCAAGCTACTCGCTGAGTCGCTGGTGCTGTTCCGTGATAAGCGAGGTCACCTCGGGCTATTGGCCGAGGCATGCGCTCACAGACGAGCCTCGCTTGTCTACGGGATCCCTGAGAACGAAGGTCTTCGCTGCGCATATCACGGATGGCTATATAATGCTGAGGGGAGGTGTCTGGATCAGCCGGGGGAGCCCGCTGGCAGCACGTTCAAGAACCAGATTAAGACGACGGCCTATCCGGTGCAGGAGCTTGGCGGCCTGATTTTCTCTTACTTAGGGCCTGAACCAGTGCCGCTACTGCCCCGCTACAACGTGCTGGTATGGGACGATGTGGCGGGGGAAACTAACGGCACTGTCATCCCCTGCAATTGGCTGCAGGTTATGGAGAACCTGCTCGATCCGCTGCACGTGGAATGCCTCCACGGACGCTATTTCACTTATGTGCTTAAAGGCAAGGGAGGAGACCAGCTCCAAGAATTCCTGGCCCGCCACGCCCCGAAGGCCCATGAAGAAGGTCCGGTTTGACCTCTTCGAGCACGGGATCATTGAGCGACATATGATCAACAACGAGGAAGACGAGAGCTGGCGGACTGGCGCTCCATCCTTCTTTCCCACTACGTCGCTGCTCGGTTCTCCCGGCGGAAAGAGTGGTTCCATTATTTTCGTCGCGCCGATCGATGACACACACACTTGGTTTTTGTTGCACATGGCCAGCCGAGTATCCCAGCTAGCCGCGCAGGAATCGATTCCCTTCTTCGATGTACCGGGAGTGGATGAAGCCGGTAAGTTCATCACGGACACGGCCAACGGCCAGGACCATATGGCGGTCGTGTCGCAGGGGAACATAACAGGACGGGATCTGGAGCATCTTGGGGCGTCCGATCGAGGGATCATCCTCTACCGCGAGCTCCTTGTGGAACAAATGGAGCGGGTCGAGCGAGGCGAAGAACCGATGAACGTATACCGAGACCCAGCCAAGAACCATATTATAGATCTTCCCGCGATAACGCCGGATGGGAGAATCTAGCGAGGACGGGCGGTTGCGTATCGCATGGGAGCAATCTTGACATTTATCCCGACTTGCTGAAATACGAGTTACGGATTCCGGCGGCAAAGTTCGGGATCGGTGCAGTCTTGCGTCCAGGAGTGGAAGCTCCATAGTATCTGCGGCACTAACACCCGGATGTGAGCGATCTGTCTTCCTTCTCTACGGCGATGTCCGAGCGGCTAAGGAAGACCGATCGCAGGTTCTCGGGGAACTCTATTCTCGTAAGACGCTCAGTAGAGATGGAAACCGAAAGTGGTTTTCCTTCCCACTTGATCACCCGTACGTTAAGGACAGTAGGGAAAAATAACAGTAGTGCAAATATGACGGCGCATCGCATGCACCAGACTTTTACACGATGCACACGATCATCGGATGAGCTTAATTGGGACCAAAAGAGGAGAGAAAAGGGATCTTTCCGCAAATCAGTTCAAAATTATTGGATCGATCTCCTGCCCGCGCAGCACTAGAGCGGCAGTGTTAAAAACCTCGAACACCGAAGTAAAGGGAGAGAGAAATAATATTGTCTAGATTGAGGTGTCTACCCTCCACACTACTTTGTCGTCGGAGTAGGATTTCGCAAGGAGACAATGCGGTGCCTGAGCTTTCTTAGGGCGATGTCTTCAATTTGGCGAATTCTTTCACGTGTGACGCCGAAAACCCTTCCCGTTTCTTCGAGAGTATAATCCGACTTTTCTCTGATGCCAAACCGCATGCGGATGATCTTTTCCTCTCTGGGACTGAGAGTAGCCAGGATTCTCTGCACCCCGTCCCGGAAATTAGAATCAACTACCATTGACTCGGGGTCTGCAGAACGTTCATCTCTGATTATTTCCTTGAGGCAGCTTTCTGCATCGTCGCGTAACGGCGTTTCAAGAGAAACAGGTTCTTTGACCAGGTTCAAGATGATCCGTACCTTTGTTACGGGTATTGCCATATCTGCGGCAATTTCCGTCAGGGTGGGCCTGCGGCCAAGTTGGCGGTTAAGGCCGGTCATTGTCTGATTCAATTTATTCGTCAGCTCAACCATATGCACCGGGATGCGGATTGTACGTGAGTAATCCGCAAGCGCACGGGTAATAGCTTGGCGGATCCACCAGCTTGCGTAAGTTGAAAACCTGAAACCAAGCCTGTAGTCGAATTTTTCAACAGCTCTCATTAGACCGATATTGCCTTCCTGGATCATATCGAGATATGAGAGACCCCGGCCGGAGTATTTTTTTGCAATAGCGCCGACCAGGCGGAGATTGGCCTGGACGAAATCATTTTTCGCCAAGGCGACTTGCGCTTTCTTACCGAGGATCGTTGCGACCCTGCGCTCGACCTCCTGAACAGGCATGCCTATTTCCTTTTCTACGGCGCGGATCGCTTTCTGTTGTTTGCGCTCTCCCTGGATTGTCCGTTCGAGCCCTTTGACTCTGCCGCAGATCTCTTGATGTGCTTCAATAATTTTTTCTACATGCTGGCGGTTAAGTTGCAAGGACTTGATAATTGTGGTGATCTTTTCTCTCTGCAGGATGAGTTTCCTGCCGAGCTGCTTCCGGCGGCAATCAGTCATTGGCTTCTTCAGCCCCCTCGCTGTGCGTTCATGACTCTTCGCCATATACTGGAGCTTTCTCATTCGGGTCCGAAAACAAGTTTTGACGATCCGTTCATTGACCAAGAGCTCTGCCGATGTCTCATCGGGATCCCTAGCAACGTCGCGCACGTTCACCATCCCAGCGGCTATCCTTTTACCCAGTCCGAGTGTCCAATGAAGCGCGAGAGTAGAGGATAGAGCCTCTTCGGCGATCTGGTTTTCTCCTTCTTCGATCCGTTGGGCTAACATGACCTCCTCTTCGCGGCTCAGGAGCGGGATCGATTTAACTTCCTGGAGATAGAGAACGACAGGGTTTGTTGTCGTAGCCAAGGTATCGTCGTCGAAGCCACTGTCCAGCTCTGCGTCATCTGACACTTTATCGGCGATTCCGGTTTCTAAATTAGGAAGTTGATCAGCAGGCCAAACGGCATGAAGCCGCGCGTGTAGCTTGATGTCTGGCGAATCTTCCGCTTCCGGTGGAAGACTGGATTCGTCCTGATGAATAGGATTTTTGTTGGTCATCTTGTCAACTTACCCTGTAACAAATTTCTAACGCGATCTAAGACGAATAATGCTACCTAGTTGCCGGGTACCGATTTTGCGCGTAAACCTTCCAACCTCCTGGTTGGACTATTTAGAGGGTTAAGGACTGTAGGTTTGGCTGAAGATTTCAGTTGACCTTGGACTGAAATCTTGTGCCCGGAATGATTGAGGCATACTAGGGTGACTGATTTACTTTGTCAAACTCAATTGTCGGCTAATTTGACACGCAGTGCGTGGGGATTCCCGAAGCAATCAAACGGGGATAGGTCAGATAGAAATCACGGAAATGCTCCAGGTTGTTGACCGAGAATCCTTTCCCAAAATCGGCCTGTAAGTGGGATGACAACTCGATCAGGAGCCGCGCACCGTAATCCGCTCGCCGCTTTCTTCGTTGCTGTTCCTCCACGATCTCCAGCCCGATCAGCCAGTAAGCGACAACTTGCGTCGTGTTGACCGAACGAGCACCGCTAGCGCGAGCAGATTCCAAAATCTGCC
>VBKE01000469.1 GCA_005879605.1 Deltaproteobacteria bacterium | reverse complement strand
GCCGGATATGCCCAAGACGCGCTCGGGGAAGATCATGCGCCGCGTGCTTGCCTCGATCTCCAATCGTCGCGATGTGGGCGACGTGACGACGCTAGCGAACCCTGACGTGGTCGAGCAAATTCGCGAAATGGTGCAAGGCAAGGACGCGGTTGTTTCGAAGGAAGAGACTCCGGAAGACATCGCGCGGTTTGGGCAGAATGAATAAGCAGCTTCTGTAACATGGATATCAAAGTTCGCGCACCGTCCCATGTCTGTCCCGATGCGGTGAAAGGTGGCTTCTCGGGATGATGCGAGATTCTTGCCGATGGGATATCGCCTAACTGAAAAAATGCCGCCGTCGAACCTTTGTAACGTCAACAAGGGAAGTTTTCATCATCAGGCAAGGTTACCAGTTTCCCGCCGAGCAGCCAGCGAGCGAACAAGGCCGCAGCGGCAGCACCGAGGACCTGCCCGCCGACGAAGAGCGGAACGCTGCTCGGAGAGATTCCGGCGAAGGTGTCGGTCATCGCACGAGCGAAGGTGACGGCGGGATTGGCAAACGAGGTCGACGACGTAAACCAATAGGCACTCGTAATGAACGCCACCACGGTTACGGGGATCGCCTCAACACGGAAGCGCAATGTGAGCGAGATGACCAGCACGAGGCCGAATGTGGCAATGACTTCGCCAAGCCCCTCGCCCGGTGTTGGCCGAACATGCGCTGAAACCTGAAGCAGCGGCAGTCCGAACATCGCGTGCACCGCCACGACACCCGCAAAAGCCCCACAAACCTGCGCCAGGACATAGACACAGAAATGGCTCGCCGTGAGACGGCCCTCACAGGCGCTCACGCCCGAGACGACCGGATTGAAATGGGCCCCTGAAACAGGCCCTAGCATGACAATCAGCGCATATAGGCCCGCTCCTGTGGCAAGAGAATTCGCGAGCAAGGCGACCGCCGCGTTCCCCTGAGCGAGCCGCTCGCCCATAATCCCGGAGCCCACCACGATCGCTAGCAACAGCGCTGTTCCGATTGCCTCCGCGGCGGCTGCCCTAACGAGAGTCATTTCAAATCGGCGGCATACTTGTTCATTCCCTGGACGATTGGCTCCCGAGCACGCTCGCCGGCTTCGGGGCGCGCTTAAGCGGCGCCGGCACGCTACTCGAGCAGCAAAGCCGAACCAGTTTGGTCCGGTCCACCTGCATTCTAGGATTGCTTTTAAAGGACGCATCGACCGCAGAAAGAATCGCCAGCGCATGGGGATCTTGCGGCTTTTCTAAGCGGTAGTGCATCCATTTTCCTTCGCGCCGCGCGGTTACAATCCCCGCTCGCCTGAGGTAGGCCAGATGCCGGGAGATTTTAGGCTGAGTTACGCCCAGCGCTTCAACAAGGAAACAGACACACACTTCATCATCGCCCATCAAATTGAGCAGCCGGAGCCGCGTGTGATCAGCAAGGGCACGGAACAGTAACGCCACGTCGAAAGATTTGGATGCTTTCATAAGGTGCGACTCTATCACAAATTAATACATATGTCTTGACATATCTGTTTTGACATTATATTTGCTTAAGCAGATACGTAGGGGATATTTATGGAACAAAACAAACAGACACTAGTTTTTCTCTGTACCGGTAATTCCGCACGGAGCATCTTTGCCGAATACCTGACGAACAAAATTTGCGGCGATCGTTTTGAAGCCTACAGCGCCGGCAGCCAGCCCAAGCCGGCAGTAAATCCGTATACGATCAGGGTCCTGCGAGATTATTACAAGATCGACGCAAGCCAGGCCCGCAGCAAATCATGGGATGAGTTCAAAGGGACACAATTCGATATCGTCATTACGGTCTGTGACAATGCGAAAGAATCCTGCCCCGTTTTTCCGGGACAGCCAATCATTGCCCACTGGAGTATTCCCGATCCTGCCGAAGCGACTGACACTGATGAGCAAAAACTCCGTACGTTCAGAGAAACCGCGCAACAAATCCAGCGACGCATAGAGCTTTTGTGCTCCTTCCCAATTGAGAAACTTGGGCATCTCCTCACGCAGCCGAATCAAGAGACTGAAACTACAAAACACTAAATCAAGGAGACATTTTTCTATGTCCAATTCAAAAAAAGTTCATATTGCACTTAACGTGTCAGATGTGAATCGCTCCGTCGCATTTTATCGTGCCATGTTTGGTGCAGATCCCGTGAAGTGGAAACCAGGCTACGCCAAATTCTCGATCGACGAGCCAGCCCTTAATCTCACATTAAACTACGAAGGTGAAATCAGCGAGCCGGGTGCCTTGAATCACCTCGGTGTGGAAGTAGAAAACAGCACGCAGGTACTTGCCGCAAAAAAACGCCTCGCGGAAGCAGGGCTGGCGACTCGGGATGAGATGAATGTAGATTGTTGCTTCGCCCTCCAGGACAAAGTCTGGGTTACTGATCCAAATGGGTACCGCTGGGAGATATTTACCGTGAAAGTGGGTGATACTCAGCCCGCGCTGAACGTTTCCGTTGAGCCGACAGATAGTGCGCGGCAGAGCTGCTGCCGGTAGTAAAGCCAGGCCAATCAAACCGGCTGCGCCACCGGTGATTGCACCCCATAGTTAATATCCCTTGGCTCCGCCGCGATTCGCATAACTTCCTCAACGTCTAGCTATCGATTATGCGATTAGTTTCCACTCTTTATGATGAGCACGGAGCAGTGCGCGTGGTCTACGACCTTATCCACTGTGGCTCCGAGAAATCTCCGTCTCAATGCGGAGTGGGCATTTGTTCCCAAAACAACAAGGTCGGCTTTCAAATCCTCTGCTATCCTCAAGATGACGTCACCAGGTTTTCCAAATTCTATATGAGAGGTTGCTGCGAGGCCTCTTTGACTTAGATTGCGAATTGCTT
>VBKE01000468.1 GCA_005879605.1 Deltaproteobacteria bacterium | reverse complement strand
GTCATCTTTGCCGGTTTTCCGCGATCGCTTTACTCCCAAAGCCTCGATCCGCGGGAAACTTTCTCCCAAGCCTACACGCTATACGCCGCGGGGAATTTTTCTCAGGCTCAAGAGCTTTTCCAAAAGATCCAAGACCCCCAATACCTGCTGGCCGACTATAGCCTGTACTATTCGGCCCTGATCGCCTTCAAGCAAAACAACTGGGATCTCTCGCGTCAACTTTTGGCCAAACTGCGACAGCAATATCCTCAGACCATCTGGTTGCAACATGCGGAGCTCTTGCGGGCAAAGATAGACCTGGGAGAAAAGAAATATCCACAGGCCATCGCCACGCTCAATTCTCTTCGCGCGATCAAAGGAGTCAGAACTGAAATTGCCGAGGAGTCGCTCTATCTCCAGGCTCAGACCGGTGAAGCCCAGGGTGACGTAAGCCAAGCCTATTCCCTATACCAGGAACTACGGAAATCCTATCCTCACTCCCGCTGGACGGTTGATGCCAGAAAACATCAGGCCCGGATAAAGGAGAAATTCCCGGACCTCTTTGGATTCCCTACGATTCAATCGATCTCGGATGAAGCGGAGCAATTGACGCGGGAACGGGAATATGGCGATGCCGAAGTCCTTTATAAAAAGCTGCTGAACAACGTCACCGATCCCGATCCTCGCTTGTCCCTGATGACAAAGCTCGCCGGCCTTTATCTATCAGGACGAAAGAGAAGCGAGGCAATCACCATCCTGGAAGAGATCGCGCGCAACTATCCCGAAACATCAGAAGCGCCCAAAGCGCTCTATCAGATCGGGCAGATTCTCTGGAACCGCAATGACAACGCTCAGGCGCTCGACTACTTCAAGTTGATCATGGAGCGTTACCCCACGAGCCCGTATGCTGAAAGAGCGCGGTACGCCGCCGGCGACATCTACGAAGCCATCGGAAAAAAGGAAGAGGCAGCACGACTCTACAGCAGCCTGTCGACGGACTTTCCGAGTAGCCCGCTGCGCGATGACGCCGCATGGCGACTTGCCTGGCTCTATTACCGAGCGGGAGATCTGCAGCAGGCCGCAGCAACGTTCAAGACCCTCACCGCGCAGACCACGAACGCATCCTATCGAACCGCGGCGCTCTACTGGCAAGCGCGCACCGCGGAGAAATTGGGCGATCAGGAAGCCGCCAAGCAACTCCATCGGCAAATCGTCAAGGGTGGGGATGAATCCTACTATCAAGCCCTCGCCGTCCAAGCGCTTGGCCGTTTGGGAGTGTCAGTTACGGAATCCAATTCGATCAGCTCTTCGGCTTCTGCCGAAACCGATCCTCCGATCAGTCCAGAGATCGCCTTTCACCTCGCTCACGCTCGAGAGCTGGGAGCCATCTCATTATACCGCTTGGCTGTTGACGAATTGGACCAAGCCGATCGCCAATCTACCAAGCCAGATCGTTTGCGCCCCATTCTGATGCGCGAATATTTCCGCAATCAGGCCTATAGCCGCAGCCTTTTACTCGCCAATCAGCTGCCCGATTCTTACAGCGACCGTAACCTCTACCGTTTTCCGTTGGCCTATTGGGAGACCATTCGGCAAAAGGCACAAGAGCGGGACGTAGATCCATACCTCATATTGGCTTTGATCCGGCAGGAAAGTTTGTTTGATACGTGGGCTCGTTCCCCGGCGTTTGCCCTTGGCCTCATGCAGCTGATCCCTTCCACCGCCGCGCGGGTGGCCAAACAAATCGGGCTTGCCCCGCCGTCCAACGAGAGGCTGTTTGAACCGGAGCTCAATCTGACCCTCGGCACGCAATATCTAAAAGATCTTCTCCGGCGCTATTCGAACAATTGGTTCAAAGCCATTGCCGCCTACAACGCCGGCGAAGCAGCCGTCGATCGATGGGAGAAAGAGATCGCTACCGACGACATCGAAGAGTTTATCGAGCGGATTCCCTATGTCGAGACCCGCGGTTATGTTAAACTCGTGATGCGAAATCACCGCATTTATAAAAAACTTTACGAATCGCAAAAATGAGGAGCAGCCGCGCCCCGTTTATCGGCATCACCGCCGATCTTTCCGATGGTCAACGCCATGGAAACAAGCTTCCAGCGGAGCCGACATCGTTTTCACCCCGTCGTTACTCCCAAGCCATTGAAGCGGCGGGCGGACTCTCTGTTATTCTGCCTCCGACGCGTTTCGGTGCAGCGCCACGGGAGTTCGTCAACCGTCTGGACGGTTTATTGATCAGCGGCGGCGACTTCGACATTCACCCGCGCTTTTACGGGGAGAAACCGATCGAGAGATTGGGAAACATGAAGCCAGACAGGACGGAGTTCGAGTTGGAGTTGACCGGCATGGCTCTGCAGCGCGACTTGCCGGTGCTCGGCATTTGCGGCGGGGCGCAAGCCATTAACGTTGCGCTCGGCGGCTCGCTGTATCAAGACATCGCGACGCAAATCCAGGACGCGGCTGAACATCAACAGAGCTCCAAAAAAGAGACAGGAGGCCATCAAATTCAGATTCAACCTGGCACACAGCTGCAGAAAATCGTGAAACAGCAAACGTTAGAGGTCAACACAACCCATCACCAAGCCGTAAACCGACTCGGCAAGGGATTGGTTGTAAATGCAATCGCGGAAGACGGACTGATCGAAGGGATCGAGAGTTCCCGCCACTCTTTCGTTCTCGGACTGCAATGGCACCCGGAAGTACTGGCCGCCAAAAATCTCTACCAGCGACGGATATTTTCCTTCTTCATTGACGTTTGTAAACGTCTCCGTCGCGGCGCTTGACGGCTCTCGCTCGCAACCCGACGACACCTGACCTATTTAGCCCAGCCAGCTATACCTTCAGTCCTTACGCCGCACCCACTCTTCTAACGGCCATCGCCATATTTGTCTCTCGGGCTGATCGTGCTCATCAGCGAATGGCGCTCGCGGGTAAGTTACGCCGGCGTTCGCCGCTGGCCGTCAGCCGGTGGGACCTAAACCGTAGGTTATCTTTCACCTCCTCTGTCCGGTTTTAAACCGCCA
>VBKE01000271.1 GCA_005879605.1 Deltaproteobacteria bacterium | reverse complement strand
ACTCCCTCCTGTTGACATAAGCGGCTCAGGAAGTAAAGGAGACAGGCTGCTTGGTAGTGGGCTACTTTCAAAGTAGCCCACTACCGGTTGAAGAAAAGGAACCGAGAGTCTTTTCCTAATTCAGCGCCCAATCCTGGATCGCAGGGCAATGAAACATTTTTATTATTTTTCCCTCTTGATATCGGCATCTCTTCCATCCTCACTCCCATTCTGAAATCTTACACCGCAGCAAGAGGATCGCGCCTTTACGCTCTGAGAAATCAGTTTCAGCTTTCTTCCTATTTCTTTTTCCAATTCCCCTGTGGGTCTTGAATCCACCAGCCCGGCTGGGCCTGCTCTATCCAGCTTTTCGCGAAGATCGTTTTGATTTTGGGCACCGATTCTCTCGCGATGTTATTGGCCTTGGCGATTTCGAGATAGAGCGCCTCGCGGTCGCGGTTTTCCGCGTCGACGAGCTGCTGGACCTCTGCGCGCTCCTTGAGATTTAGCCCCTCGGTCGTGCGAACCGTGAGCAGTCCGTCGCGCGTAATCCCGACGTTGCCTCGATCCATGAACGGCTTGATGGAGTCGCTGCGATTTTTGATGGAATCTTTCAAAGCGCGAATGGCCGGGTTCGAAACATTGATATCAGCCTCTTGCGCGTGAGCTTCGTCCACAAAGCGAAATATCGCGGCCACTGTCGCCGGCCTAATGAGACTGCTTCGCGGCTGCTCTTTTTTAACGGGTTCCGCGGGACCGCCCCAGGTTTCCTTGACGATTTGGTCCGCGGCCCGTTCTACCGCGGCGGCGGGAAAATAAATGTTTACCGTGACGCAGGCACTTAAGAGAAAGATGAGAGGGAACGAGATTTTTCGTAACATGATACCTCCTTATTATTGGACCGCTTTCTGCGCGTTTTCGGATTTCTGGATTCGCTCGAGCCTGCTTAGAAGCTCGGAAAAGGCAATTTCTTGCGTATGGCTGATGACATTCACCGCCGGCGGGATGAGACTACCGACGACCAGGTATTCCTGACCGTCGCGGCTCTCCACGCCTCGCAATGTGAGCTTGTCATTTTTCAAAGTCGCTCTAAAGCCGAGCTTGCTATAACGGAAGTTGTCAAAAAAACCGGCGATGCCGCCGTAAAGCGCCCCTGCGTCATTGCCCGAGCTGAGGACGGTAATTTTATTCAACGATTCGACGCTGATATGCTGGCTAAAGCCGCGCTTCTCCACGCTGTGCAGGTCCGCTCTGAACTGCGACGGTTGCTTGTTGGCAAGAATCAGGTCGCTAACGGTTCCTTCTAAAATGCCCGAGATGCGGCCAAAGGCAAAGGTTTCCGACGCTTGTTCAAGCTGGATATCTTGGAAGCGCGCGTCCAGCTTGATGGCTGGAACCGAAGAGAATGGATTCTCAATCTCCAGCTGGCCTATCTGCATACGCCCGCCGAACACGTCGACTTGTATTTGGCCTTGACTGCGCAGTGATTCGCCGCTCCATTCGATCTTGGGAATGGATCCCGATAGCGTGCCACCGAAACGGTACCAGCCGAGCGTTTCGGTCAATTTCAGCAACTGTAGATTTTTCGCATCGAGCGAAAGCGAGACGGCTTGCGGCGCATCGATGAGATCCTTCCAGAAAACTTGAGAGATCTCCAGCGAGCCGCCGTAAATCGGCATGCGAACCGGTTGATGAAATTGCAGGCTATTATTCCATAACGAGAGCGTTGCTCTGATGGCGGGAATGATCTCCGTGCCGAAACGCGCCGACTCGATGGCCAATGTGCCGGTCGGTATGTTTGCCGACGTCCCCTCTGCGGGAGCCGACGGGTAGCGAACGCGAAATGGTAGTAAAAGCTCAATGCCTTCGAGCTGCCAGTTGTTGGCTTTGGCGCGAATTTCGCCACTGCGTAGTCGTAACTCACCTTCAAACGTCGGCTCGTCAAGAGCGCCGGTCGCTTTGGCGATTAAGCCTATGTGGCCCCCGATCGCCAACCGGTCCAGGATCGGATAACTCCGATTCAACGTCTGGCGAATGAAAAACTCAAAAGCTCCGGCGGTCTGAACGTCGTCGCTCTTGATCTCCAAACGCATCACGGGTGTGTGGGCAGCACTTTCGATCTCGCCCTTGACGGCAACGTTGCCCAGAGAGGCGAGAGTAAGGTTCGCCTGTCGTATGCGAATAGCGCCGGTGTTCTGAACGTAGTCGCCGTCGAATTCGAACGTGGGCCGTTGTGATTTTAGGTCGGCAAAAAATTTTCCCCAAAGCATCTCGCCCTGTTCGATGTCCAGTTTGCCAACCACAGAAATCGCGCTGCCATCATAACCGGCGGTGGTTTCAAAGCGACCGCCAAGAGCCAGATTCTCGCCGACTCTGGAGCCGTCAGCCGATGCGAAACGACTTCGGCTGATGCGCACGGCGCCGGCGACTTTCACCGGCTCGTCCGCTTTCTTTTCCATCGTTCCGTCGAAACGAATTTCTTGAGCGGAAATTTCCATTCGACTCTTCCGGTTGACCACGAGCTTCCTGCCGAGCGCCTGAATATCGCCGGCGCGAAACGACGCGCCCGACCATACCATCGGTGTTTTGAGGCTCAGTTCCGCCACCGAGAATCCATCGCCTTTAAGTTGAATGCCGGAGCTCCGCGTGATGCCTCGAACATTAAGAGAACGCCAAGGCCCTTCTATCTGCAAATCGGCCTCGACCTGCCCGCCGGAAACCAGCGCCTTCACCGAGCTTGGAAGCAATGGCTTTAGACATTCGAACGGAACTTTTCTTAGGTTGACTTTTGTGTTCGTCAGTGTGATCGCCGGAGCGAAGTGAACGAATCCCGTCCCGACTGCATCTCCTAGAGGGGATATTAGACGAAGTGATTTGATATCGAGCTGCTTTTGCGTCAGCTCGTAATTGCCTTCCAGAGTTAGCGTGGCGTTTCCCGCGGGTAGCGCCAGGGGCAGAAAATGGGGCTGGGATGGCAGCTCGGTCGTGACCAATCTCGCGCCGATAATGGCTTCTTTGAGGTCCGGTGTAAGATCGGCTCGCACGTCGAAATTCCCGCTGAAGCGCTCGGCAGCGATCGCCATTCCGTTTAATTTTCCGTCTGCGCTGACTTGGATCGGCTCGCCGGCGTTTTTCGTGAGTTTGATATTTGCCTCGAGTGAAGGAGCGCTTTGATTCTTTTCTTTGATCAGATTCGTAAAGCCTCGGGCGCGGTTTTGCTCGAGGCGGATTGTTGCTTTTTTCTCTTTTTCATCGCCGGTGACCATGATTTCGGCAACGCCCTCAAGCGATGGGACATCCGTCCGCAGATTTAGGCCGGTTGCCCCTCCGACATTTAGATTCTGCGCATTCATGGCCAGTGACCGGAAATCGATGGGAGTACCGTCACCTACCTTTAAGACGAGAGTGCCGTCTTCGATATTCAGATATCGGATGCTAACGTCCAATTTGCTTTTTTTTGTGGCATCAAACAGCTCGTTAAGATCAACGTGTAAAGTCGGCTTCGCCAGTTGAAGCCGATAGATGCTTTTGGCAAACAAGGACGCAGGGCTTAGAATCACAAGGATGCGATCCGCCTGGAGCACGGGCTTCGACGCCTTGGAAACCGTGACAGCTGAAAAAGTTAGACGAAGCAGCGGATCGAGCCGCGACTGCCCGGCGGCGAGTTCGTAGCCGGTGCGGTCCTTCAACTCGCCTCTGAGCCAATCTTGGAAGCGTGCAGAATTAAAGATCAACAACACCGAGGCGTATGCGGCTAGCAAGATGGCGACAAGGAAAAGCGTTGCTCTGAGGGCCGTACGTTTCAAAGCCATCATGCCCTAACGATACCTTTTGAAGATTTGACGAGCAATGAACGTCAAAGTTGCACGCCGCCAGTCTAAGTTGGTTACATCCATACCACGACATGTGATTTGACTTTCGAGTTCAGTTGGTGCCAATCAGTTTAGTGTCAGAGCCATCAGTTTGGTGATCTCAAGCTTCTCCCACTAGCGCTCTCGGGAAGATTTTTTTTGTACATCGTGCAGGCGAAATTTTATGTCCGCCTCCTGGGGCAAGAGCCATTTTTTGAGCGGCCGTCCCTCAGCCAGGGCGCGGAGCTCCCGTTCCCATATCTTGCGAAAGAGGATGATGCCGAGATCGGAGCGGCCGAGGTGCTCCTGGGTGCGGTCCGCGATGGACCCTTGCCCCACTTGAGAGACGTAGTCTTGCGTATGCACGAGAGCGATCTTGTCTTGGAAGTGCTTGTCGAGATCCTGGAACCGCACCTTGCCTGCAAGCACGTCGTCGCCCAGAGCGGTGACGGAAGTTTTTTCCTGCGCCAGCAGCGCGGCGCGTCTCTGTCGAAATAGACCCGCGGCCTCACCGGTCAATGGCGAGCGGCGGAGACGAAATTCCAGCGAGTGCTCGTCGTCTACGGGGACGTCCCATTGCATCCGATCTTCCCACGGCAAGTCAGGGTCGGGCGAGGGATTTCGGAAAACATAGGCGTTCGGCATGAAGAGGTGAAAAACATTGGTCCAGCCCGCTGGAAAAGTCGCGTACGACGTCGTACCCCAGGGGCTTTCTTCTTTCGCGATCTGCGGGATGCCGCTCCGGCGATTGGCGGAAGAAGAAGAATAGGCGCCGCGGTGGACGAAGGGGACGTGGGCCGTATCGCCGTTGTTGTCCATGCGCTGAAAGAAATTGCAGGGCCATTCCATCGTGGAGAGAACCTCGAGGACGCCTTCTTCCTCCATGTGCCGGTAGCGTGGAAATGGTGGCGGTTCACCGTCGCCAAAATAAGCGAAGATCAAACCGAGATATTCCCACGTCGGGCAGCTTGGAATCCGAATTTTCTGGGCGAAAGATTTTTCCTCGGCCGGCTGCTCGATGCATTGACCGGACTCATCGAAAACCCAACCATGATACATGCAGCGGATGCAGTCCCCTTCGACCCAGCCGGCCGAGAGTTGCGTTCCCCGGTGGGCACAGCGGAACCCGACCACGTGCGGCGCGCCGCCCTCGCCGCGATAGAGAGTGAAGCGCTCGCCCATGATCTGAATCGGTTTGGCTTGGCCGGGCATGAGATCTTCGGCGCGATGGACGGGATGCCAGAACCTGCGCATATATCTTCCCGCGAGGCTTCCTGGCTCGGTTGAGACTAGGTCCGTAAAGCTCAGCCTTTTTTTGCTTCGGTGAATCTTTCTTTTGATCGATGCCATACGATTCTCTCTTACGCGTTTCAACTTAGCGGGTCGATTCTCCGCAGCTTGCTGCGTCAAATGGTTCGGCGAGTCCTCCAAAGTCTGTCATTCCCTCATGCTTGAAACGGTGGCTCGACTGGGCTCGTCACAGGCGAAACTCGGACTGGACCCCCGATTAAAACATTCGGGGTGACGACTTTGGAAAATCTCTCATGAATCTTTTTTGATACCCGACAGCTTGTGCGCGGTGGTTCTTTACATTCAGCCATTCATTTTCAGCGGCGTTCCCAGCCGCTTGAGCTCGGCCTCGTAGCGGCGGCGAATTTCGGCGTCCTCGTCCTCGTACTCGATCATCGTGCCGCCGTTTTTGACCGAGATGTAGACCCCGTCGGTTTTCCTCTTGGCCACCTGGTGCAGCCCAATCGGAAATAGCCTGCTGCCAAATCTCACCGCCAGTTGGCGTGCGGCCTCTTTGCCGACGTTGAAGTGCTGGTGAAACCAGCCGCCTGGCGGGCTGAGGACGCTTCCCTCGCGCCAGCGAAGCTCGATGACTTCTGCGCCGCGGCCGCCGGCATAAGGCTGGGTGCCGCTCTCCTTCGGCCAGAGCAGCGTATATCCCTCCGACTTTAAAATGACGATGACGGCGCCGCCGCCGTGGTAGTGCGCCTTGTGGTAGATCCCAGTGGGCCAATCGGCGACATGGCCGATCAGTCCATTCTTCGACGTCTCGAACTGAACCATGCCCACTTCCGTTCCCTTCACGTAAAGATCGTCTCGCACTTTGACCTCTTTGGCGTCGGGAATGAAGTTGGTTTCCCAGATCGATTGCAGGCCGATGGCGTAAAATTTCTGGCTGGCTGCGAAATAGCTATCTTCGCTGCTGAAGCGCTCGGAGAAATTAAAGGGGCAGTTGAAGATGAATTCGGGATTGCGGTAAAAATCGAGCGCGATCGGCGCGGTGGTGACAGCGATCAACCGGACCGGCTCATTGCCGCCGTTGACCAGACGGTGCCAGGTATTCAGAGGAGGGGCGAAGAGGCTCCACGGTTCCCACTCGAACAGTTGTTTTTTTCCTTCCTCTTGCCAGACTTCCGTAGCGCCATGCCCCGTGAGGATGCAGATCATCTCTTCGTACATGTGCCGCTCCGGGTTGAGCGCGCCGCCGGGAGGAATTTCGGCCGCGTACATTCCCGTCTGTCCCTCCATGCCGAATAGATTCACGAACGCGCCTTTGCCGCCGAGGCGGCGCCACGGACCGAGTTCGAGCGCGCGTACGTCTTCGACGCTGAAGCCTTCCACCACCGGGATGCCTTCGCTCTGCATCCATCGGTAATACCCCGTGCCCTGGAGCGACGCCATCGAGTCTTGGAATTCCTTCGTCATGGGATCTCTGCGCGGGCTTATTTTTTGTACAAGCGGTCGATGTAGCCGCTTTTATCGAGCTTGGCGATAAAACTCGAATCGACGAACTGTTCCGGCTTGGCATTTTTTGCCGACCGGTCCGTGAGGGCGATCTCATCGAGCACCGTGCGGATGCCTTCGATGATCGGGTAGGGTTTTGCCGGCGTGATGCGCGCGAAATAGTCGTAAGCCTCCTCCGCGACCGCGGTGTCGTTGACGCGCAGGAACTCTCGGATCATCTGAACGCTCTCCGCTTTGTGCGTCTTGTAATAGGCGACGCCTTCCACAAAGGCGCGCACAAAGCTCATGACGGTCTCTGGCTCTTCGCGGATGAATCGATCCGTCGTCGCGATGTTATTGTGCGGATACGTCAATCCCAGAATAGAGGCGTCGGCGAGCTGGCGAAATCCCTGCTGGCGCGCAAGCAGCGTGTTCGGCGCGTCGATGAGGGCGCCGTCCACGGCACCGCTCAGCAAGGCGCTGAGCCGCTCGCGCTGGTTGCCGATCTGCATCAAAGTGGCTTCCTTCACCGGCTCGACGCCAAGCCGGGTCAATATGTAGCGTGCGGCGAAATCCGAGGAGCTGCCAAAGCGGGAGATGGCGATTTTGCCTCCCTTGAGCTGTTTGCCGTCCTGAATCTTGTTGTTGACGTAAAGGCTGAAGGGCATGGTGGGGGTGTAAGTGGCGACGAGAACGTTTCCCGCCCCTTTAAGGCGCGCTCTTTGCGCCGCGGTCCCGCCTCCGCCGCTGATTATCTTCACGTCTCCCGCGAGCAACACCTGAAGCGCCTGGCTTCCACCCTGGAAAAGGATGAAATCAACATCCAGACCATTGCGCTTGAACGCGCCGGTTTTTTTAGTCACATACAGCACGTCGATGCCGCCGCTGGTACTAGCCAGTCCCAGAAGGAGATGCTTCGGGCTCTGAGCCGGAAGAGAAGAGGGGCAAAAGAGAAGGAACAAAAGAAAAACGACCGCTCGCTTCATCGACTTTCTTCCTACGGTAGTTTCTCTTCACGGTAAAAGCCGAGCAGATCCTTCACGAGCTTGTCCGTCATGGCGCAGAATCCGAGCCTTGCGCTTTGTTCGCTCCGCGATTATAGATCCAGTTGCTCTATATAGCATCCAGGTCGGTTTGACAATGAAACTTCACGAAAAGGTCGCCTTGGTCACGGGGTCGGTGAGGGGTTTAGGGTGGGAGATGATTCAGGCCTTTGCGCAAGAGGGGGCGAACGTTACCATCTGCGATCTCTCCCAATCCGACGTGGACGGAGCGCTGGCGAGATTGGGATTACCATTGGAGAAAGTCTTGGGGGTCAAGGCGGATGTGACTTCGGAGCAGGATGTGATCCATCTTTTCCGTCGCGTGCGGGAGAAATTCAATCGCTTGGATATCCTTGTGAACAACGCCGGCTTTGCCTGGCCGCGCAGCGGGCCCGTTGATCTCGAGGTTGCCGGGACGCCGTTGGACGTATGGCTCAAGGTGCTGAACACGAACCTCACTGGGACTTTCTTATGCAGCCGAGAAGCTCTCAAGATCATGCGACCGCAGGGCGGTGGATCGATCATTAATATTTCGTCGCCGCAGGGAAAAAAGGGAAAGCTCCTGCGGGGCCCCTATTGCGCGGCCAAGTTCGGCGTTGAGGGATTGACCCAGGTTTTGGCTCTGGAAAACGCCAATTCCAACATCAAAGTGAACAGCCTTGATCCTGGAGGAATCGTCGCCACTGAAGCCATAAGAAAGATTCCCGGCAATCGGGGGATGCGGATGCTCAAGCCGGAGATCGTTCGGGCTTGCGCGGTTTACCTGGCCTCGGATGAGTCGAGCGGAATAACGGGTCATTCCTTTGTTGCTATCGACTGGAATAGAGAACGCGGCCTCGAGGTTCCCTATACGGAGGCTTGAGTTGATCGACGCTTCGGTCTGGCTAAAAGCCGATGACTAGTCTGCCGCGCAGATGTCCAGCGCGACCAGAGCATACATCTTCGCGCAACGCATCAGCTTTTTTCGGAGCTTTTTGAAGGATCAACCTCGACACACCATAAGGTAATTTTCTTGAAATCAGTTCCCATGTGTGAAACTAATTTAAATGTCCGCTGATGCGCAATGAGGAGAACAGATGCTACTGTTAAAAGATGACGATGTAGAAAAGGTTTTGACCATGCCGATGACTCTGGAGGCCCTCGACGAGACGCAGAAAGAGATCGCCAGGGGCAACGCGGCAACCATGGGGCGCATCGATGTTTATCTGCCCTGCGAAAGACCGGAGAGTTACTACCGTTGGGCGCTGATGACCGGAGGGGCCAAGCGAGACGGAGTTGTCGTGGCGCGGATGCTTTCGGACATCGTCAGCTGGCCCGGAGAGAAAGGCAATCAACGGGAAAACAAACACTGCATTCAGCCCGGCACCTACTTCGGTATGCTGATCATGTTCAGCGCCCGCGACGGCATCCCGGTTGCTTTTATCAACGACGGTTTTCTCCAGCACATGCGCGTCGCGGGCGGCGCCGGTTTGGGAGTGAAATATCTCGCGCGCCAAGACGGCCACGTGGTGGGAATGATCGGTTCCGGCGGTATGGCGCGGACCTATCTCGAAGCGTTTGCCGCTGTGCGGAAGATCACCAAGGTTAGGGTCTACAGCCCAAGCCGCGCCAACGCCGAGCTTTATGCCAAGGAGATGAGCGAGAAGTTCAACATCGAAGTCACGCTGGTGAATTCGGCGCGCGAAGCCGTGAAGGATGTGGACATCGTCTCGTGCTGCACCTCGTCCATCGACCCCGTGTTTAAGACCGCATGGCTTCAGCCGGGGATGCACGTGACCGATGTGACTTGGGATGAGACCGAGCCCGGCTTTGCCAATGCCGTCGATGTGGCGGTCAAAATGGGAGAAAGCACACCTCACATCGAGAATCCTCCACCCGGCGCCTTTTACGCCGCCCACGGATTTCTCGGCTACGTTGCCGGCCAGCCGGAAGAAAAGGCGATTATTCCCCGGCGCCCGCCGCGCGAAGAGATTCTCAGCATGCCGAGCCTCGCGGACGTGATCAGCGGCAAGGCCAAAGGCCGAACCAGCGACGATCAGACCTCCTGGTTTCTCAATCTCGGCGTGATGGGCGTTCAGTTCGCGGCGGTGTGCGCGGCCGTTTACAACGAAGCGAAGAAAAAGGGCATCGGCAGAGAGATCCCCACGGAATGGTTTACGCAATCGATCAGAGATTGATCGCACGACTAAGCGGCATGAAAAACTAATCAAGCACGGAGGGCATCCCTATGGCTACGCAAGTAATCGATACGGACGGGCACATCTTTGAAAGCGACGAGATTATGTTCGAGTATCTTCAGCCGCCATACCGCGGGAGAAAAGAAGTCTTGCTCTATCCTTTTTTTCCCCCGCCGGATGGGTTTCACCGCATGGCTCGACGGATTGTAGACAAGCGACCCTACGTGGTCGGAGCCGATGATCCCAAAACGTGGCTGGAGGTTCTGGACCGAGAAAGGATAGATCGCACGGTCATCTATCCCACGGCAGCTTTGGGAGTTGGCTACATTCAGGATCCCGAGTGGGCGGTCGTCGCCTGCCGCGCTTACAACGACATGATGGCGGATCGCTACATTAACTTTGATCGCCGGCTCGGAGCCGTCGCGGTATTGCCGATTCAAGACATCGAGGAATCGGCCAACGAGCTCAGGCGCGCGGTAACGGAGCTGCATATGGCCGGTGGAGTCCTCGCCCCCGCGGGTTTC
This sequence comes from Deltaproteobacteria bacterium, assembly GCA_005879605.1. GTDB lineage: Bacteria > Desulfobacterota > Binatia > UBA9968 > UBA9968 > DP-1. The sequence continues at coordinate 2,801 of VBKE01000271.1, read as the reverse complement.
CCGAAACCGCTCGGCGACACCTACTTCGACCCGCTCTACCGAGAGGCGGAGAAACTCGGCTGTCCTCTGGCCATTCACGGCGCGCCGTCGAAAGGTTTGGGATTCGATTTTTTTCAGAGCCTCATCGAGGCGCGCACGCTGTCCCATCCTTTTCTGCAGATGATCCAGCTGACGAGCATAGTCTTGGAGGGCGTGCTGGAGCGTTTTCCCAAACTCACGTTGGCGGCTCTGGAGGCGGGCTGTCAATGGATTCCTTTTCTAATGGACCGTATGGATATGGAGTTTGGCCATCGCTCTCCCCAGGCTCCGCTGCTAAAGAAGAAACCCAGTGAGTACATGAGAGACGGCCGGATCTATTATCATGCCGAGCTCTGGGAAGTCATGCTTCCTTATGTGATTGAGCGCATCGGGGAGGATCTGATTATCTATGCCAGCGACTACCCACACGAGCCGGACCTCGCGGAGGCGATCAAGAAGTTTGAGGATCGTAACGATCTGTCGGATTCCGCCAAGAGAAAGATTCTCTCGGATAACGGCAAGCGCTTCTATAAGATGGAGGCTTAAAAAGTAATTCTACTAGCTATAGCTAGCTAGTGTGTTGGCTCCGAAGTTCGCTGAATAATTCTGGTGTCATTCCGGCCAACCCCGGATCAGAGTCCGGGTAGCGCGAGCCGGAATCCAGGAATTTGAAAGACTTCTGGATACCGGCTTTCGCCGGTATGGCGGCGAAGATCTGAATGACTTATTTAACAAACTTTGGTTCCAGGACACCAGCGCAGTCTTCCTCACTGCGAGCTGCGCTCTCGATCAGGTACCATTCAGGGACCTATTGATTCCACTCAGATCAATAGTCAAGTCCTTTATGGTAATCAGGCAGAGCGGAAGCCGTCCATCGGTCTCTTGGCGACCAGCCCTTCGGGAGGATCTTGTTGCTCATCCTCGTCACAGTAATGCCACTTTAGGCGACTCTTTGGGGGATGATTAAACTTCGGGACCGAGGGCTAAGCTTTGCCGATTATGTTACCGCACGCCATCCGATTGACAGATACACGCCTAAACGAGTCCTTGTCAGAAAGCCACCAAATCCCGTACAATCCTTAAAAATTTATCTGTTGCGAGTTCCAGGTCCAGTACTCCTTTTTAAAGAATGTCGATCCCTGAAAACAAGGCCAGAGAAAATATCGACCGGCTGCTCACGAAAGCAGGCTGGGCCGTACGCGATCAGAGCGAAGCAAACATATTAGCCCATCGCGGAGTTGCAATCCGAAACTTTGCCTTGACTAAATCTCCGCTTATATGATCAACGCACTTGCCGAAAATACGTTCTTCCGAAACTCTACGCTGCGGGATGGAATGACGATCAAATCAGCGAGCAGAAAACTTTTACGGATGGTCGTATTATCCCAATCGGCGAAAAATCGCGGAGGCGGCGTCCAAAACGTGCGGACTACCTGTTGCGCTACACGCGTGATCTGCCATTAGCCATCGTAGAAGCAAAAGCCGCCTACAAATTGTGTGGCGATGGTCTGCAGCAGGCGAAAGACTACGCTGAGATCCTTGGACTAAAATTCGCGTACGCAACTAATGGTCATGGCGTCGTGGAATTTGACTATGTCACCGGAAAAGAAACCGAACGCGACTCGTTTCCGCAGCCGGACGACCTCTGGAGACGCTTGCGGGCGAGCGAAGGGCTCGATGACGATCAGCTCGCAAGTCGAGCTCTCACCCCGTCGGACACCACCATAGGTAAAGGTCACCGTTATTATCAAGAAATTGCGATCAATCGGACCGTTCAGGCGATCCTCAAGGGAGATACGCGAATTCTTCTCACGATGGCGACGGGGACAGGCAAGACCGTTGTCGCCTTTCAAATTTGCTGGAAGCTCTGGAGTATGCGTTGGAATCGGGTCGGCGAACATCGCCACCCCAAGATTCTTTACCTGGCAGACAGAAATATTCTGATCGACGATCCTAAAGACAAAACCTTCACACCTTTCGGAGACGCTCGCTGGAAGATCGAGAACGGCGAGATCAATAAAGGCCGAGAGATGTATTTCGCCATTTATCAGGCCATCGCGAAGGATGAGCGCCGGCCAGGGCTCTACCGCGAGTTTGGCCCGGGCTTCTTCGATCTGATCGTCGTAGACGAGTGTCACCGCGGCAGTGCCAAGGATCAAAGCAACTGGCGCGAAATTCTTACTTACTTCAAGCCGGCCTATCAGCTCGGAATGACTGCCACCCCGCTCAGAAAGGATAACCGGGACACCTATCGTTATTTTGGGAACCCCATTTACACGTACAGCTTGCGTCAGGGCATCGAGGACGGATTTTTGGCCCCATACAAAGTGCATCGCGTGGTTACTCAGTGGGATGCTACAGGCGAGTATCAGACTCAAGACTTTGAACGAATCGTCGCATTAAAAGCTCGCACAGAAGCCATCGCGCGGCATCTGACGGCGTTTCAAAAGAAAACAGACCGCTTCGCCAAGACTATCGTCTTCTGTGTCGATCAGGAGCATGCCGATGAAATGCGGAGAGCCCTTACGAACCTCAACAGCGATCTGTTACAGCAGTATCCCGATTATGTGTGCCGGGTCACCTCAGAGGAAGGGGACGTCGGTCGGGGACACTTGAGCAAATTTCAGGAGCTCGAAACGGTAACGCCTACGATCCTCACAACCTCTCAGCTTCTTACGACCGGCGTCGATATTCCGACGTGCAAGAATATCGTCATTGCCAGGGTGATCGACTCGATGGTCGAGTTCAAACAAATTATCGGTCGCGGGACGCGCGTTCGGGAC
>VBKE01000467.1 GCA_005879605.1 Deltaproteobacteria bacterium | reverse complement strand
AGGCTACCCTTTTGAACAAGCTGGGTCTGGCGCAAATAGCCGAGCGGAATGTAGACGCGCGGGCTGATCAAAGAAAATGCCAGAGCCTCACCGGGAATCTTACGGAGCTTTCCCGCGATGCGAAAATCCTGCTCGCCGATTCTTACACGATCCCCCACCTGCGCGTTGAATTGCAACATCACCTTATCATCGACCAGCGCATCGGCCCGCCGTTGAAAGTCTCCGACTGCCGCCGCCGGTTCCGTTTCCAGCGCGCCGTAATAGGGAAACTTTCCGCCAATAGCTCTGACCTGGACGAGCCGCGATGAACCGCTGCTGGGGAAATACGCCATCGAAGAAAAACTTACCTGGCGCGATTGATCGCCGCCGAGGGAAGCCAAGAGGGCTTCGGCGTCTGAAGAAAACGGCTCCCGCCTGTCGATGGCAAGATCGGCGCCGAGAAGGCTTTTGGATTGGGTGCGAATACTGGATTGCAAATTATCGCGAAACGAGAAAGCGGTAACGACCGAAGCCACTCCCAGGATCACGCACAACATCGAGAGAAGTAGCGGCTTGAGGCCGCGCCGGGCATCGCGGAGAGCCATGCGCCAAACCCATTTTCTTAAAACCGGCTTCATCAGCATTGGATTACGGTCATTGCCCGGCCAGATACGTTTTCGCCTCACCATCGGAGACGACTTTACCCGCTTTCAAGCTGATAACGCGGTCGGCCCGTTCGGTCAGGTCGCGGTCGTGGGTCACCAGCATCAAGGTGGTTCCGGTCGTGGCATTGATCTCGAAAATCAACCGTACGACCTCCTTGGCGGTTTCCGCGTCAAGGTTGCCGGTGGGCTCGTCGGCGAAAAGAATCTTGGGACGGTTCATGAAGGCACGGGCAATGGCGACGCGCTGTTGCTCGCCTCCCGAAAGCTGGATGGGATAGTGATGCAAACGATTTTCCAGGCCGACCCGTTCGAGAAGCTCTCCGGCGCGGTTGCGCGCGTGATTCTCGCCGCGGATCTCAGCGGGTACCATGA
>VBKE01000466.1 GCA_005879605.1 Deltaproteobacteria bacterium | reverse complement strand
CTCTACCTTTAAGATGGTGCTGTTTTTCATGGTTAACGGATGAAATGAGAATTGTGGCAGGTTGAATTCCAAAGACACAGTAATAAATCGAGTCACTCAAACTGTAGAATTTTTATGAACACGACACAACTGACGCGCTTTTGCCCACAAGAGCGGGATTCTAAAACTGTCGGCGCTAAGCTAAATTTGCCAATCCATATCTACAAAATGTTTTCTCTCGCGCGTCATTCCCGTGACAACGGGAATCCAGACATTTTCCTATACCGGAGCTCCGCTGCAGGGAGGCTCACCGGTTTAGCAAAGACGATCCGGCGAATCATTCTTTGGGTGACCGCGCTGCTTCCCCTGTGCGCTGCCGCCCCGACACCCCAGACCGTTTTGTTTCTTGGCGACAGTATCACGGCCGGATATGGACTCGACTCTCCACAGGCATATCCCGACCTCATTCAGAAAAAAATCGACGCGAAAGGTTGGAATTTCAAGGTCGTAAACGCCGGCCAGAGCGGCGACACGAGCGCCGGCGGTTTGAGCCGGCTGAACTGGGTGTTAAAAAATCGGATCGACGTTTTGGTGCTCGAGCTGGGCGGCAATGACGGATTGCGCGGACTATCCGTCGAAGGGATGAAAAAAAATCTTCAAGCGATCATCGACCGAACTCGAGAGCGTTATCCGGAAGCGAAGATCGTTATAGCGGGCATGAAGCTACCACCTAATATGGGGCGTGACTACGTTCGTCAGTTCGAAGCGGTTTTTCCTGATTTAGCCAAGAAGAACCATGCCGAGCTCATCCCGTTCGTGTTGGAAGGAGTTGGCGGGGTACAGGCACTCAATCAACCTGATGCCCTGCATCCGACGGCAAAAGGACATGAAATCGTCGCCGCCAACGTGTGGAAAGTCCTGGAGCCGGTTTTGCGGTCGCTCGCCGCAAAGGGAAGTTAGATCTCATCTCGAACGTCAATGCCGTTTTAACCGTACTGACGCAGCGATGCTCAGACACACATGCTCATCTTCAAACTGATCGTCGGCCTCGTCATCAATATAGCCGTCTT
>VBKE01000487.1 GCA_005879605.1 Deltaproteobacteria bacterium | reverse complement strand
CAAAAGAATACTGCTGTGACCTTCCCGGTGGCACCATCGGAGTCCCCTCCTCCATCGCTCCATCCACTTCCGACGGTACATAGAGGCCGTGCCAGTGCACGAGTTCAGGAACATCGCTGCCGTTGCGGACGTCGACAATGACTTGTTGGCCCTCCTTCACGCGGATCAATGGCCCCGGCACGCTGCCGTTGTAGCCAATCGTCTGGATCGTTTGACCGGGTGAAAGTTCGAGTTTGACCGGAGCGATGCGCAGTGAAAAACGTGCGCCGCCGGCAGTGGTCTTGGAAGCAGACATAGTAGACGGAACATTTTGGTCAGCTACGGATGAGCAGCCCGGCGAGAAAACTGATGCGCCGGATAATACAGATGCTCCGGCCAGCCGGAGAAACTCTCTACGATTCATCATACCTCCTCCGATCGGTACGCTTTGCGAACATCTGAGTATATCCACCCCATCACTTCTTTGATGGCCACCCAAGATTTCGTCTGGTGTAGTAAATCTTTAAGTTCCAAACAGCAGCTTGGAAAGGAATCCCATCATTCCACCTGCCAAGACCAGCCAAGCGGAATTGATTTTGAAACGGAAGACAAGTACGGCTGAGATCAGCGCCAAGACAGCGGCGAACCAGTCGATTACGGCGGCGCGCCCGAGCTGCCATGTGACCCCGGCCATAAGACCGAGCGCGCCCACATTAACTCCGTCGAGGAACCCGCTGGCCCAGCGCGATTGGCGTAGCATTCCCACGACGGGAAAAACGGCGGCAACAAAGATAAAGGATGGGAGGAAAATGCCCACCGTCGCGAGAATCGCTCCCGGGAGTCCTCCTACAACGTACCCAATGAAAGTTGCGGTCGTGAAAACAGGTCCCGGGGTGAACTGGCCCACAGCCACAGCGTCGAGGATCTGGTGGTCAGTAAGCCAGCCCAGGCGATAAACAAAGTCGTTGCGCAAAAATGCCAAAAGCACATAGCCGGAGCCGAAGACCACCGAACCGAGCTTCAGAAAAGTTACGAACAGAGCCGTGAGACTGAAGGGGACCGGAATCATTCCGCCAACCTGAGTAGCGGATAATCCGAGAGTTGGAAGAACGGCTATGCTAGCGCTGGTGTTCCTCGCTTGCCGCCAAAATCGCCGGCCGTTCTCGATCAACATGACCAACAACCCGCTTGCAAAAATCAGCGCGACCGGGCTGAACCCTGCGAAATACAAGGCGAGGACCAGAAGCCCGGCTCCGGCCAACGGCGGCCCTTTCACTGCGGTCTTGAGAAGTCCGCATAATGCCTGGACGATGATGGCCACGATCACAGGCTTGATGCCATAGAGAAGCCAGCCGGCCTCAGGTGTCGCACCGTAGTGCACATAGGCCCAAGCAATCGCGAGCACCATAAGCATCGCCGGCAGAATGAAGCAGACTCCGCCTAAGATAAGGCCCCTCCATCCAGCCCGTTCGTATCCCAAATAAATGGCCATTTCGGTGGAGCTTGGTCCGGGAATAAGATTGGCCGCTCCCAGCAGATCTAAAAACCGCTCTTCGCTGACCCAGCGACGCCGAAGCGACATCTCGTCGTGCATCATCGCGATGTGGGCGGCAGGTCCGCCAAAGGCGATTGTGCCGAGCTTGAGAAAGAGCTTGGCCACTTCGCTCACGGAACCCTCGGCGGGTTTTAGGCCTTCGATCACTTGGTCGGTGGCATCCCTATTCATAATGCTCAGCGACTTCTTGGAGTGAGCCCTCGGCGATTGCCAACGCCTTCAGAGCGGTTTCTAAATCCTCACTCGGATGAGTTCTAAGAAACTTGCCGCCTTGGGCGCGCAAACCCTTTACGATCTCGCGCCATTGTTTAGCGCGCCTGTGTGCAGCGGGATTCGGCTTTCTCTGAATCTCTCCGCCTAGGCCTGTGTGTTCGAGAGTTTCTTCCACCGTATGTTCAGCGATTTGGAGCGCCAGCACTCCATGTTCAAGGTCTTCGTAACCGGTTTTGTCATGAATAACCTGTAGCTGTTTCTGCAACCGTTTGAACTCCTTCATAAGAGCCTTCAGCTGATTTTCTTGAGCGTGCCCAGTTGAGTCATTTGGCGGTTTCTCCTTTCATGGTCATTTTCATTTCGTAATTCCTTATTTGGCTGACATCTCCCACCTCTGGTTGGTAACAGGCGGAGAACTGGGTCGGACAATGTGTATGAACTTATAGCCGGCTTCAGCGTGGCATCCGTTGCACGCGCTTAGAGTCTCGTCGTATGATTTTTGAAATTCGGCTGGGCTCTTGCGCTTTATGGATTCGGCCAACTGGGCAACCTGAGTCTGGAGGACGGAATCCAGAACGTTCGAGATTTTAACCCCGTTTTTCTCGGCGTTTAGGGCCTTAGCAGCCTCCATGGTTTCCTTCAGTTCATCCAGCTCATATTGAGACAGCTCCCAATTCGAGGCTTTGGCGGCAAACCAGAGTTTCCCCGCGTGTAATTGGATCGTGGTCATATATTCTCCCAAGCCCGGCATCGATTCCTTTGCAATTGCGAGGTCGGCTTGAGCACGTTTGACAGAATCTTGAAGCGTGGCAAATGCGCGGTCATTTCTCTGGTTAAGGTCCCGGACTTCGGTGCCCAAGCTCGAAACCTTTCCAAAGAGAATAACAATGACGATGAGACAGAGGGCTAAACCGCCGAATACGTAGGCTGAGTATTTCACGCTGGCCTCCTATTAGTTACACTTGTATACAATCTACCGCTCACAAGCTTAAATGCTGTAGCGAATTAATTTTTGTGAGGGAAAAAATAGGAAGGAATCGAGGCGCATTTCCAAACCTAACTCCTCAATGCCGGTGCGGAGCCGCGCGCTTGAGCGCGTTGGCTCAAGTGCCGTGTTAGACCCTTGCCAGAAGACTTATCTAAAGAGCCGCCTTCATACCAGTAGCGAAAACCAGTAGCTTCGTAGCACCCCGAGAACTGAACCGGCAATGATTAGTTTGAATGCGCTGAATCGCCATACCAACAGGGCGATAACGGTCGCAATCAGCACAGCGATCGCAAATGGGTCGGAAACTGCAT
>VBKE01000270.1:15937-28957 GCA_005879605.1 Deltaproteobacteria bacterium | reverse complement strand
AGGAGAAGGCCGTCGATTACATGAAAAAGCTCGCGGCCCAAGAGCCGGTTCTCATGCGTGGCAACACGGAGCGTGTCGCCTTCACCGGCGCTGGGCAGTATCCGCTCATTCTCGCCTACGCCCACACGATTGAACGGGAGAAGTTCAAAGGTTCCCCCATGGACTGGATCGCGCTCGAACCTGCAGTGGTCGAGATCGATCCGCAGATGATCGGCGCCAAATCCCCCCATCCCAACGCCGCACGACTCTTCATGGATTATATCCTGTCGAAGGAAGGCCAGGAGATGCTCTTGGAATTTCAACGCATCCCCGTGCGCAAAGATGTCGAACCGAAGCCGGCGCGACTCTTTCGCGGGTACCAGCGCATCGTGGAACGGCCCGACGATTACAAGTATTTTTCCGACAACGTGAAGCTTTATCAGGAGATTTTCAAGACTCGTTAGACTAGTGTCCTGGAACCAAAGTTCGTTTACAAAATCGCGCAATGAATGCCAGGATTTCGTCAGCAGTTCTCATCCAAATGGGACAACTAATTATGCATTGAACCTTAATTCCACCACACTAATGCATGGTTAGTGGTCGGCCATTGCCAAAGTTTCTGCCGATCGTCTTGACAAAAAAGTTTCGCTGCGATAGTTGAAACAAAAGTTTCATGCCCGCCATTAAACAGATTTTAACCAAAGCCAACTCACTCAACGGGGCGCAAAAGCGGCTTGGTCATTACCTGCAAAATGACAGTTCGGCCCTGCTGCTCTCCAACGTAAGCGACCTAGCCCAGGCCGTGGGCGTCAGCAAGTCGACCGTCGTGCGCTTCGCCAAGAGCTTGGGCTACAAGGGCTTCCCGGAATTCAGGCGGGAGATTCAGAAGGAGATGCGCCGCAAGCTGCGCGCCGCGGACCGAATGGAAGAGACCTTCGCCGAGCTGGGCAACGACGAAAACATATTCGCCAAGCTCATCAAACGCGACATCCAGTTGCTGGACGAAACTCTTCAGGCGGCGTCGTTTGCGGATTTCCACAAGGCTGTCGAAATTATCTGGCGCGCGGGCAAGGTGTTTCTCATCGGCCTCAACGCGTCTATGGCGCTCGCTTATTTGCTGCACTTCCGGCTCGTACGGGTAAAAAAAGACGGCTCGCCTTTATGGACCGGGGCGATGTCTTGATCGCCATCGACTTCCTGGAAGTGCCGAGGGAAGTTCAGACCGCGCTGCAGCACGCCAAGAAAATCGGGGCGACGATCTTAGGCATCACAGATTTTCCGACGTCGCCGATTGCCCGGGCCGCCAACGTTTGTCTCTATGCAAAGCGCGGCCTGCACACCACGGTCAATTCTCTGACACCGGCATTTTCGCTGGTCAATGCCCTGGCGATCGCCGTCGGCTGGGCGAAGAAGGCGGACTCGATCAAAGCGTTATCGGACCTCGATCGACTGTTGGAGGAACAAGGGCACTGAGCCGACATTCACGAAAGGAGCTTCCTTATGGCCACGAAATTGAAGTTTGGATTACTGCTGCCCCACTTCGGTGAGCACGCATCCATCGAAAAATGCATCGAAGGATCGAAGAAGGCGGAGGAGTATGGTTTCGACTCGGTGTGGGTTAGAGACCATCTAGTTTTTGAGCCCCACGGGATGGAAGGCGAAGACAACTCGCATATCGAAGGGTTGCTGGTGCTCGCTTCGATTGCGTCCGTTTGTAAAAAACTCACGCTCGGCACCGGCACGGTGATCGCGCACCGTCACCCGATTCATCTCGCGCAAGCGATGGCCGGCCTTAGCACCATTTGCGGTGGCAAGGTGATCATGGGTCTCGGGCTTGGAACTTTTCAGCATGAATTCGCTGCCGCCGGCTATCCCAACACCTTGAAGGACCGGGCAAACCTGGCCAGGATCAATGCGGAGCTTTGCCGCAGGTTGTGGAAAGGTGAGAAGGTCACCTACAAGGATGAATATTTTGACTTCGCCGATGTCGAGCTGAAGCCTCAGCCGAAGAACATGATTCCGATATGGTACGGCGGCGGGACGCCAGCTTCTTGCCGGCGCGCCGCAGAATACTGCGATGGCTGGATGCCAGGCCGTATTCCGATGTTAACCTTCATCAAAATGGTCGGCTATTTACGTGATCAGTACCAAGCGCAGGGGCGACCGATGGGCACCGTCGGCGCGATTCCGATCGTCAGCATCGACAAGGACCTCGATACCGCACTGAGCAAGGTCAACACCCCAGGCTTGATCAAGGAAGGTAACAACCCCAGCAAAAAGACCTGGGTCAATTTTGGTAAATTCAAGACTTACGAGGACATCCGCGGTCTCCTCTTGGCCGGCAAACCCGAAGATGTTGTAAAAGATACCAAGGAATACGAGAAGAACGGTTTGAATCACATCGTGTACGATCTCCGCTTCCGCTACGCCGACTGGTATCAACAGATCGACTACTTGGGTAAAGAAGTTCTGCCGGCGGTGAGATCGTAGCCGAGAGTTCAAAAGAGTTTCTCCCCTCCTTCATCCTCCCTTGCGCGGCGCGGGGGAGGAAAGAGGTGGGGGTCGAGACGTTATCAGGATCAATGCGAAACGATTTGAACGACTTGAACAGTCCTATTTTGAGGAGTCTGACATGCGCACAGAAAAGATCAACTTTTACAGCGAAGGCGACAAACTCAGCGGCGTTCTGTATCTCCCGGACTCCGATCAAGGCAAGCCTTTTCCCGGAATCGTCCAAGGGCCCGGCTTTCTCGGTCTTAAAGATGCCAAGCATTACATTATGATGTTCGAGAAGCTCTGTGCGGCCGACTACGCTTGCCTTTGCTTTGATTACCGCGGCTGGGGCGACAGCGAAGGCAACGACCGTGGCTGGGTGATACCAAAGTGGCAGGCGGAAGACATCCGCAACGCGATCACTTACATGCAGACCCGCGCCGAAATCGATCCGAACCGGATCGCAACTTACGGATCGGGCGGCACCGGGGGCGGCAACGCGGTCTACGTTGCCGCGATCGATTCGCGCGTCAAATGCTGTGTCTCTTATCTCGGCGTGAGCAACGGGCGCGATTGGTTACACTCGATGCGGCGCGAGTATGAGTGGATCGATTACCTGAAGAGCATCGATGAAGACCGAAAGAAGCGCGTGCTCACCGGCTCGGGCGCCATCGTCAGCGCGCGCGAGGGAATTATGGTGCAGACTCCCGAGCGTCAGACCACGACCATCAAGAAGGACGTTGAGGGCAAAATCCCCGATGCGATGCCGCTGGCGTGCGCCGAAGCGATCCTCGAATACAGCCCCGAGGACGTCGTGCACAAAATTTCTCCGCGCGGCGCCCTTTTCATAGCCGTCGAGAACGATGCCGTTACCCCGGAAGAACAATCGGTAAAACTCTATGAAAAAGCCGGTGAGCCCAAGAAGCTGGTGCTCTACAAACAAACCACCCATTACGGCATTTACAACGACTACTTCGATGATGTCGCCGCCAACGTCGTCGACTGGTACAATCGTCATCTAAAGTATCACAAGGTCGAAATCACGGAAAAAAAGTAGGAGCGAGTCATGCATAATATTTCGTTCGGCGTGCGGGTACCGAATTCGGGCCCGCTTTCCAGCATTGAAAATATTGTCAAGGCCACCAAGGCAGCTGAAGAACTGGGATTCGATGCGGTGTGGGTGCACGATCACGTGGTGTGGAGCTCGGAAATGCACCGCCACCACATATCCTCCGGTGCGGCCGAGGCTCTCACCGACACACAGGAAGCAAATTTCTTTGAAGCCACCACGATATTGTCCTACCTGGCGGCGGAGACGAAAAAGATTACTCTCGGGGTCGCTTGTTTGGTGATGCCCTGCCGCAATCCGATTTACGCGGCCAAACAGTATTCGACATTGGATTGGCTCGCCAACGGTCGTTTGCTGGTCGGTGTCGGACTCGGTTCCAAGGCCACCCGCGAATCGGACGAATTCGGCGTGTTTGGCGTACCGTATGAACGGCGCGGTGACCGAGCCGACCAGTATATCGAAGCGATGAAAGCCGTATGGACCCAGCCCCTGGCTTCCTACAAAGGGGAGTTCATCGAATTCAAAGATGCCGAGGTCTACCCCAAGCCAGTGCAGAAGCCCCATCCGCCGGTTTGGGTCGGTGGCTGGATGAAACTTGCCGCCAAGCGCGCGGGTAAATATGGCGAAGGCTGGATTCCGGGTTGGCTCTCGCCAAAGGAGATGAAAGTCGGTTGCGATATTCTTGCGCAGACCGCTCAAGAGAACGGTCGCGATCCCAAAAAGATCACCATCGCGGTAGAGAAGCTGGCGACAATCGCCAAAACTCGCGATGAAGGTTTACAACTCGCCCTGCCGACGCTCAAAACCAGCAGCGAAAGCTACGAGCGCGACATCGATAGTACACAGTTCGCCCTCGATCGCCACATCTTCGGTTCCGTGGACGATGTGCGCCGCCGCGTCGATGAATTTATCGAGAACGGCGTCCAACATTTCGAGCTAAAGATCATTTATCCGACTATGGATAGTCTCAAAAAGCAGATGACGCTTTGGGCCGAGGAGATTCTACCGCACTATGAGTGAAGACTAGCTCAACGGAGTGATGGAGTACTGGCTTTTAATACTCCAGTACTCCAATTCTTTTTGTTTATGAATCTTTCATTTCAATTAAACGGAAAGCCATTCGAAATTGAGGGCGAGGAACAGGAAACGCTTGCCGAAGTGCTGCGTAACAGATTGAATCTAAACGGCACGAAGATTTCGTGTGAGGTTCAGGTCTGCGGCGCCTGCACGGTCCTGGTGGATGGTTTGCCGGTGAGCGCCTGCACTTACCTCGCCTACGAAGCGCGCGGCAAGAATGTAACGACGATTGAAGGACTGGAGAAACCAGACGGCACGCTTCATCCGATCCAACAGGCTTTCATTGACGAATTCGCCTTTCAATGCGGTTTTTGCACGCCGGGCATGATCATGGCGGCGAAGGCTTTGCTGGATGAAAATTCCAAACCAACTGAAGACGAGATCATCCACTACATGGACGGCAACATCTGTCGCTGCACGGGTTACGTCCCCATTGTGAAGGCGATTCGGCGCGCGGCAGATGAAATGGCCAAGGAGAAAAGATCGTGACCGCGGAGAAAAAACCGGACTTTCAGGTCGTCAATCATTCCGTACCCCGCCGCGATGGCCGGGTTAAGGTTACCGGGAGAGCCACTTTTGTCAGCGACCTCCGGCTTATCGGCATGGCTTACGCCAAAGTGCTGCGCAGCCCCTACGCCCATGCGAAGATCGTCTCCATCGACACTTCGCGAGCCGAAGCGCGTCGCGGCGTATACTGCGTCCTCACTGGAAACAACTTGGAAGGGCTCAATCCTTATTACGGCCATGCCGTCAAAGATCACCCGCTGCTCGCCATCGAGAAAGTCCGCTACGCTGGCGAACCGGTAGCCGCCGTTGTCGCCGTCGACGAGCGCACCGCTTTCGAAGCGCTGGAATACATCGACGTCAAGTATGAAGAATTAAAGCCGGTGCTCACGCCCCAGGAAGCAATGGAGAAGGACGCGCCCTTGATCCATCAAAGGAAATTCGAGGCTGGCGCGCTGCGCGGATTCGAAGGAGAAGTTACCGCCGGCAAAGGTACCAATATCTGTCAGGAGCATCATCTCAAGTGGGGCGACGTGGAAAAGGCTTTCAAGGAAGCCGCAGCAGTCGTCGAGGGCGAGTATTATTTTCCGATGACGTATGCCTACGCGATGGAGCCTTACGTCGCCATCGCCGAGGTCAGCGACGAGGGCGTAACGATCTATTCATCAGCGCAGCATCCGTTCATGGTGCGCCACGATTTGAAGTCGGTATTTAATTTACCCGTCAGCGCGGTTCGCCTGATCGTTCCCTTTGTCGGCGGCGGCTACGGAAGCAAGTCCTACACGAAAATCGAACCGCTGGTCGCCGCCTGTTCTTGGAAAGCGAAGCGCTCGGTGAAATTGCAACTCACCGTCGAAGAGGCGATGCTCACCACCCGCAGCGACGATGCTTACACCTGGATGCGCACGGCTGTCGATGCCAACGGCAAGATCATCGCTCGGCAGGCGCGGATTTACATGAACACCGGCGCCTATGCCGAGAACAGCCCGTTGGTCGTCGAGAAATCGACCAACCGCTGCGTCGGGCCCTATGCGATTCCCAATGTTCAGATCGATAACTACTCTTTTTACACCAATACAGTGCCGGCCAGTTCTTATCGCGGTTTCGGCTGCGCCCAAGTCACATTGCCCGGTGAGTCACAGATCGACGAACTGGCGACGAAGATCGGCAAGGATCCTTATGAGTTCCGATTAATGAACGCAGCGAAGCCCGGTGAGGAATTTTTCCCCGGGATGCGCCCCTTCGATGGCACGTTGAAGGAAGATTTAGAAATCGCCGCCAAGGCCGTCGGGTGGAAAGAGCCACTGGAGAAAGGCCGCGGGCGAGGCGTCGCCTGCTCCGGCAGCGATGCCGGCGCATACCCGCTGACTTCGACGGCGATCCGCGTTTACGCCGATGGCTCTGCTTCTCTCATGACCGGCAGTACGGAGCTGGGCCAGGGAAGCCACACGGTTCTGCCGCAGATTGCGGCGGAAGAACTGGGTATCCCCGTTGATAATGTCCGTGTCGTCTCGTCGGATACCGCCATTACTCCTTACGATCGCTCCACCGGCGCGAGCCGGACAACCACATTGATGGGCCGCGCCGTCATGGAAGCGAGCCGCGAGGCGATCCAACAGATGGTAAAGATGGCGGCCGACGTGCTGAAAGTCAAAGTGGAAGAGATCCAAGTCATCAAAGGCGGCGTACGGTGCGGCGAAGCGCAGCTCAATTGGTCCGAAGTAATCAGCAAATATTATGCGTTGCCCGACGGCGAGGTCATCGGCCGCGCCTATATTCGCAAGGACGGCGATTTCGCCAAGTTGCCGGTTTTCTGGGAAGTAGCCTGCACTGGCGTGGAGCTGTCAGTCGATGAAGAGACTGGAAAAATCCAAATGGAAAAGTTGGCCACCGTCGGCGACGTAGGTCTTGCCATCAATCCCGCGCTTGCCGAAGGCCAGGATATCGGCGCCGCAACCATGGGCATGGGCATCGGGCTGTTCGAAGAGCTGGTCTATGACGGGCCGCAATTAGTCAACGGTTCGATCCTGGATTATCGTGTGCCGCGGTTTTCCGATTTGCCAAAGAAAGTTGAACTACATCTGGTGCAGAACCAAGACGGCGTCGGTCCTTATGGCGCCAAAGGCGGCGGCGAGGCCTCGCTCAATTCGATGCCGGCGAACATCGCCAACGCGGTGGACCGCGCCACCGGGGTCCGCATTCGCGAGGCGCCGCTCACGCCGGAGCGCGTGTGGCGCGCCCTTCGGGACAAGAAAACATAAAGCGACTGGAGATTATTTTGGATTCTCAATCAAGCTCCGATAATCTAAAATCGAAAATCCAAAATCTAAAATCGTTATGATGCCCTTGAGACGTTTCACCATTCATCAACCCAAAGACACTGCCGAAGCATCCGAGATGCTCGCGCAGTTCGGAGAGAAGGCACGCTTGTATGCGGGCGGGACGGAATTGCTGCTCGCGATGAAGCATGATCTTTTGCGTTATGAGCATTTGGTCGACGTGAAGACAGTTCCGGGCTTGGACAGAATCGAAGCGAAAGACTCCGTGCTCCTCATTGGCAGTGCCGTGACTCATCGAGTCATCGAACGGTCCGCTTTGGTCAAGGAAAAATTGCCGGTTCTTTCTGAAATGGAGACGAAAGTTGCGAACATCCGCGTTCGCGCCACGGGCACCTTGGGGGGAAATCTCTGCTTCGCTGAACCTCATTCAGATCCGGCGACGCTGCTGCTCGCGCTCGACGCCAAAGCACAGATTCACGGTAAGAGCGGCCAAAAAACCGTCGCGATCGATAAACTGATCACCGGAGCTTACGAAACATCCCTCTCAACAGACGAAATCCTCACCGCGGTGGAGATTCCCGTGTTATCGAAATCGCAACGCGCGGCTTACGTAAAATTCCAGACTCATGAACGCCCCACGTTGGGTTTAGCGCTCGTGCTCGACATCGACGATGCCGGTCACCAGATAAGAAAAGCCCGCGCCGTGGTCGGCAGCGTGAGCGCTATCCCAAGCCGCTCCGATAAGACCGATGCCGCGCTGGTAGGCCGACGGAGCCAGGTCGAAAGACAACTGAATGACGCGGCCGCAGCGCTTGCTGACACAGCCGACCCGGTGGACGACCTACAAGGCAGCGCCGATTACAAACGTCACTTGATTGGCGTCTTCCTTAAACGCGCTTTTGTCAAAGCATTGGCACACACTTGACCGCCGCCCGCCGTCAGCAGGAAACAACAAGCGATTCCATCGAGAGAAATCATGTTACCGCAGAAGGCTGTAGACGGGATTACCTTCAAGATTCGACACACGATGCTGGCGGTGAGTAATCTCGATCGCACGCTCGATTTTTATACGAGGTTACTCGGCATGGATATCCAACGCCGAAGAGACACCCCGGAACGAAACGAACGCGTGGGCTACGTGGGTTATGGTAATGAGGATGATGGACCTTCGTTAGAGCTGATTGAGTCAGCGGAGACTCGCGGCAAGACTAACTTAGCACCGTGGACCGGCCACGTCGCGCTTTATGTCTCCGATTGTTATCAGCTCTGCGAAAAGCTCAAAGCGGAAGGCGTTGAATTCGTCAGCGGTCCCGCACCCAACCGGCTCGGCAGCCGAGACATTTATGCGTTCATCAAGGATCCCGATGGATATATTCTCGAATTGACCGAGCGCCACAAGATCGACCAGGCGTAAAGCGCTCGGGCCAACGGCTGGCGTAGAATCGCAATTACTTTACGAATAAAGATTCATAGCGGCGCGTATATTCGGCGAGTTTTTCCGCGAGCTGCATGCGGCTCGGCGCCAGCTTGAGATGACTGGGGTATCCTTCAGGCTTTAGCCCCGTCCTTGCAGATTCCCTTCCTCTTTGGACGAATATCTTCTGTCCCTCCTCCGAAAGCACGAAATCGATGAAAAGTTTCGCCGCGTTCGGATGAGGCGCCCGATGGACGACACTGATCGGATGGGTCGCCACGATTGCGGGCTCCATTGCGACCCAATCGACGGGCGCGCCTTTTTTCTTCATCAGATAAGGCCGGTACCAATAGGCAACGATTTGGAGGTCATATTCCCCTGCTCCGAGCAGTTGCGTGACCATTGAACGCCCTCCCCGAATGGCGACCTCTTGCTTCGCCAGCGCCTGCATGAACTCCGTCCCCTTCTTCTCGCCCATGAAGTAAAGCATATTGGCGAACCAGCGATCCTCGTTCTGATCCAGCACCATGCGCCCCTTCCAACGGGGATAAAGAAGGTCTTCATATCGTTTGGGAATTTCATCCCGCTTCACCCTTGTCGTGTTGTAGGCGGTGACGATCAAATTGTCGTACAGATCGGTCCAATAACTATTCGGATCTTTGAATCCTTCCGGATAAGCGCTAGCAGACGTCGACTTATAGGGGGTGGTAAACCCCATTTTCTGCAAGTGATAGGTCTCGAATTCGCCCACGCTCACGGTGTCCGCAGTGTATGTCCCCGTTTTCCTTTCCACATTCATCCGGCTTAGAACTTTTTCATGCGTCGAGCGAAAAATGTCGGTTTTGATGAAAGGGTACTTCGCTTCGAACCCGCTGGTTAACGCCCGTGCAAACTCAGTCTCCACGGACGTGTAGAAAACCATCTTGCCTTCTTTTTTGGCGTCTTCGATGAACCGTTGCTGTTGATTATCTCCTTCCGCAGCATAGGCCTTCGGCAAAATTAGGGACAACAATAAAACGAAGAAGTGTAAAATTAAGGTCTTGAGCATCTGATTTCTTCCCGGCCCTCTACAAGACGGCTTTAAGTACCTCGCGAGCCAATTCAACATCCTCTTTAGATACTAAGAACCTTACGGGAATTGTTGCGTGCATCCTGCTGAAATGTTCGCCATGGGCAAGGTAAGGAATTTTTTCAGCTTCCAAAACTGATTTCACAAGGGCAATCAAGCCTGGGTCAGCAGTGCTCAGGACTTCTACGAGATCGACAGGTTTCTGATCATCGTTCGATTCGGATAGCGGCAGCTCACTGACAAGCGGAATCTGACAGTCCGCGCATTCTGTAAAACCTTCTCGATACTCATCTTTGCATTGCGGACAAAACATAGCTGACCTGGCTATCGGGAATCGTTGCTGCTCCTTCTGTCTTTTGCGTCCGATGCCTTCAAAATAAACACGCCTCGCTTCCTCGCGTCGGGCCCGTTCCCTCTTGCGGCACGGCCAGCAAAACTTTGCGTTCGAGTAAACGTAACCCTTAGCGACTTCATACCACCACTTCTGTTGCGTTCGCTGTCCAGATCTCCTCTTGGCCACAGCCACGACAACGAAAAGCAATGTCCTGATAATAGCCGCGCACAGCAAACGCAGGCGCGCCGTAGCTCTTGTACGGCGCGAGAGCCTGCTCGTCCACCGGCACGTTTCCCACGGGACGCGCCGCCTGGCGCGGCTTTGCTTGCGGCGAGTTGCGCTTTGCGTTTCGCTGTTGCGCTGTCCCTTAATTTCTTCTCGGCGCTGTCTGCCGCTTTTCATCTAAGTTTATTTCTTGCCGCTCATGCAAGACTTTAAAATGCCCGATCGGCTGAATTAGCACCTGCAGATTAGCCGAAAATTGCCGAGCAAGGAAGCAACTTTAGTCAAGCGCAGCCGGTATCCGGATTTTCAATACACCAAAATACTGTTGTTCATGTGCTAAACTCTGGAGGCGGGTTAGCTATCAATTCTCAAGCGCATTCGCCACCGCACACTACAATGGAGGCGGAACAGCGATACCGGCTCAGATAGGAGGAGCCATACGTGCCTCATGACGTTACCTTGATCACTACGATTGCGGCCGCCTTGGGACTGGCCCTGATTATGGGCTTTATCGCGGCGCGCCTTAAGCTGCCGGTTCTAGTTGGCTATCTCATTGCGGGCATAATCATCGGCCCCGCTACGCCGGGCTTTGTCGCCGACGTCGAGCTTTCTACCCAACTCGCCGAAATCGGCGTGATGCTGTTGATGTTCGGCGTCGGGCTGCATTTTTCCCTGGACGACCTGTTGGCTGTGCGCCGGATTTCTCTGCCGGGCGCGCTTGTCCAAATCACCGTTGCCACCTTGCTCTGCATCGCTGTCGCCGCTCTCTGGGGCTGGAGTCTGGCTGCCGGCCTCGTGTTCGGTCTCGCGCTCTCAGTCGCGAGCACGGTCGTGCTCCTTAGGACCCTGGAAAGTCGGGGTCTTCTCGAAACTGTCAACGGCCGCATCGCCGTCGGATGGCTCGTCGTTGAGGACCTGGTAATGGTATTGGTGCTGGTATTACTGCCGCCACTCGCGCTGTGGCTCGGCGGTAATCCAAATGCTGTCCCCGAAGGAGCAGAAAATCGCAGTTTACTCACAACACTAGTCCTCACATTCGGCCAGGTTTCGGTCTTCATCGCGCTCATGCTCGTGGTCGGTAAGCGCCTGTTTCCATGGTTGCTCTGGCAAATCGCTCGCACCGGCTCGCGGGAACTCTTTACGTTGTGCGTCATTGCAGCGGCCGTGGGGATCGCCTATGGCTCCGCCGAGCTTTTCGGCGTCTCCTTCGCTCTCGGCGCTTTCTTCGCCGGTATGGTCATGCGGGAATCCCCTCTAAGCTACCGGGCGGCTGAAGAGTCTTTACCGCTCAGGGATGCTTTTTCTGTTTTGTTCTTCGTGTCGGTCGGCATGCTGTTCGATCCCGGCGTTCTTACCCGCCAACCGCTCCAAGTGATCACCGTCGTGCTAATCATTATCTTCGGCAAGTCGCTAGCCGCTTTCTTTCTCGTCCTTCTGTTCCGCTACCCGCTCAACACGGCGCTTACGGTATCGGCGAGCCTGGCGCAGATCGGTGAGTTCTCTTTCATCTTGGCTAACCTCGGCGTTTCCCTCGGGGTCTTGCCGACGGAAGGCCAGAGCCTCATTCTCGCGGGGGCGATCATTTCGATTGCACTCAATCCACTGGTGTTCCACGCGATCGAGCCTGTACAAGCCTGGATTCGCTCCCGCTCGAAACTCGCGCAAACCTTGGAACGCCCTGATGATCCACTGGCGGTGCTGCCGATGACCGTCGACCTGAATCGCCTGACCGGACACTTGGTGCTGGCGGGCTATGGCCGCGTCGGCCGGCGCATCGGCGAAGCTCTGACCGAGAAGGGCATACCGTTTGTGGTGGCCGAGGAGAATCGCGAGATCGTCGAGAAGCTGCGCGAGAGCGGGATACCCGCTGTATCCGGCGACGCTTCTGAACCCGCCGTTCTCATTCAGGGGCATGTCGCGCGGGCGCGTATGTTGGTGATCGCGACTCCGGATACGCTCGATGTGCGGCGGATGATCGAGATCGCGCGCACACTCAACCCGCGCATCGAGACGGTGGTGCGCACGCATAGCGAAGAAGAGGCGGTGCTGCTAGAAAAAGAGAACGCCGGCAAGGTGTTCATGGGCGAGCACGAGCTTGCTGTCGGCATGATCCGTCACGTCATCGAGCGATTCACAGCCGCTCCGAGCAGCACAAATAAGTGATGCGTCGTACTCCCGAGTCAATCTCCCGACAAAGCATTATAGGGGATTTATTTTTCACGGCTTGGAGACGAATGTGTTGCCGCCAATCAAGAACCGGAATGGTTTGTTTTTCCACTCCGCCGCGTAATCGACGCCGATTCGCGGCGTGGTGATAATCTTCGGAGCCGGCTCTCCGGCATCCTGCAAGTAGAGAACCTTGCCGCAAATATCGCTGCCGTTTAAGGTCCGGTCGATCGCAAACGCCTCGCAGAGTTTGCCGGGACCGCTGGCCAGATTGCGCGGTTCCTCGGTGCCTCTTCGTTTTTTCATTAACGCGATGCCCCTGAGAGGCTCCACCGCCCGGATGAGCACGGCGGCGGGAAAGTCTTTCCCCTCGGTGACGATATTGAGCATGTAGTGAAAGCCGTAAACGAA
>VBKE01000270.1:0-15829 GCA_005879605.1 Deltaproteobacteria bacterium | reverse complement strand
TGCATGCTGTCGCACCAGATACTTCCCCAGCAATTGCCGGGCGACATCAACGGTGGATTGCTCGTAGAACGAACGGAGAATCTTCACGGCCTACGCGAGGACTTCCTTAAGCCGTTGGGCCAGCTCTTTGCCGAGTTTGTGAGTCTGACCCCGGTGGTATTTCGTCGTCTTCCATTGGTGCACGTCGAACGGCACTTTCTCAAGCGGTGTTGAGCAGATGTGGATGCACGGCTTTTTCAGCGCGTGGGCGTACCCCGTCTCATAGAGAACATTCGGCTTGGCCTCAGAAAGGTCGACGAACACAGCAACCGACTTGCGGATGAGTCTTTGAATCTCGTCCACTACGCTGCCTTGAAACTCCCGCCGGTCAACTCTCACGCATACAGCCCCCGCCTGCTCGGCCGCATACCTCATGGCGATGAAAAACACGTCCTCGTACTGCGGCGCAAACGGCATGGCAGCAAAGACAAACTTGTCTACTTTCGTCGCTTCGGGAGGGTTTGAACGCGTCTTAGTTGTTTCAAACTCAGCCCGGAGAGCGGGCACCAGACCATCGAGGGTAACAACTCCCTTGGAAGGTGAGTTTCGCTTAAGACCCGGAATGACGACGAACGCTCCGTCTGCCTTCACAGCTTCCTGATAATGCTGCGCCTGCCGGCTCGCCTCCGTCGTCAATCCGGGAAAATCCCAGTTTTTAACCTCGACGATAAACTGCCGCCCATCCGGCGCGTAGACAATAAAATCGGGCGCAAGACCGGCGAGTGCCTTCTGCGTAGCGAACTTCATCCCGGCCTCGCGCAGTTGATCCGCGATGAATCTTTCGAAGTCCTTCTCTTGGTCCGACATGAGATCTCTCGATAGATCAGAGATGTTTGTCCGTGAGCTATCTTCTAGGGAATTTTAGTTCAGGTTACAGGACGGCGTAAAAGTAGCACCGCAAGCCAATTGTGCAGCGCGCCTTGTCTATCGGATGCTGATCGGTAGTTCTGTAAAAATTGGATAAAAAATTTCCCGCGGCATGAACACCGCCATTTGCTATGTATAATAGTTTATTCGTCGTCTACGTCATTATTGAAGCTGTTCAGCCAACTCTCTGAGGTTAATTCATCGAGTTCACGGTAGTAAGTCGAATTTGCATCTGTCGATTGTGGACCTTCCTTCATAAGCTCATAAAGATGGCCCGCTAGAATCGTGCCGATCGCATGAATTGCATCATGCCGACTGAGACCCTCGCGCATTAATCTCGATAGTGTGCCTCCGACAGGGATTTCGGCTCCCAATGCGACTTGATTCTCGACAACCACGTGAATGACAGCGTGAAGTCGAGCGTTGGGAAGACGGACTCGCTTTTTCCGATGGTATTGCTGAACGAGGTATAGCCGCTCACTCTCGTCTATCTTGAGCCACTTTTGTGCGTCTATTGACCCGTCTGGATTGTAAACATATTTCATGCCAGCTTCTTATATTACGTGAAACTGTGATTGCAAGAACTGTCCTTCTGATTCTTGAGATTGAATGTATCGTCAACCGATCCTTTAAAAATAACAGACGCGGGTCACCGGTTCTTCTCCCGATTGCTGCTTAACAACCGCTGGAAGCGGCAAGAGATAAATGCCGCGACGCCCTTTACTAGCCGGACTGAGGCAAGCTATCCGTGATATTAAACCACGGCGCTTTCGAGCCGACGTGATTATTTTTGGATGGTTTGACCCCGGGCTCCGAATCCTATTGTCCGCCCGCCCTTACCTCCTTCACCAAACTCCAATCCACCAACTGGCTCAATGAAATTTCTTTGGTGATCTTCAGCCGTTCTTTCGTGAGTTGCACGTCGAGGTTGACGCCTTTATCGGAAATGATGCCGTCATCGCTAAAGGAATTGATCGAGACATCATAGGCCTTCGCCGCCTGGGATGGGGTAATGCGGAGATAATCGGAAAGCATCTGAAGTGTCTCGGCGCGATTTTGCTTCATGAAACGAGTGCCGCGCAAAGAGGCCCGCACAACTTTCTTGACTTGCTCCCGCTGGGTCTGGAGCTTTTTCTCCATGACCGCGATCCCCGAGAGCGGCAGCTCGATGATATCGCCCAGGTAGATGAGCCGCCTAAAGCCTTCGTCTTCCGCCTTCATCGCAAAGGCCACGTCGATAGGAGTGGCGTCGATGGAGCCCGCTCGAAGCGCCGCCAGGCGAGTCGGGCTCTCGCCGGTGACGATGATTTTGACGTCTTTTTCCGGCTCGAAACCGAAGTGCCTCACCGCGACGCGGGAAAGGTAATCGACCGTCCCGGCGACCGAATCGACGCCGATGATTTTCCCTTTGAGATCTTTGGGAGTTTTGATGTCCGGTCGGGCGATCAGAACGTGCAGCGGCCGAGAGGCCATGCCGACCACCGCTTTGATCGGAACACCGGTGACCGCGGCGCGAATTGCCGATCCCCAAGCGAGCAGATAATCGATATCCCCGGAGATGAGCGCCTTGACGGCGATCGCCGGCTGCATTTGAACTTTGTCTGCCTCCAGTCCCTCGTCTTTAAAGAATCCCTTGCGAATGGCGACGACCGCGGGAAACTCAAACAGCCCGCGACTCGGTGTGCCGATCACGATTCGCTCCGCGGCCGCAGCTCCATCAACAAGTGGTGGTACACCCCACGAAAAAACCGAAGCCAACAAGAAAACCAGCAGTTGCGCCGATCGGAAATTCGCTCCCATGATTGGACCTCTACTCCATCCGTACATTCTTTTTGAAGTCGTATTCGGTTGAGTAATCACTCTCGAAGGTCCAGGTGATCCGGTTGCTATCCCAGCCGTTGCTGAAACTCTTTTTAAGAAACGACATCATCAGATTCCATGCGTCCTTCGCTGCTTCCTTGCGGTAGCGTCCCGGCATGGTGTCGTTCAGCCAGCCATGCGGCGCGTCGTGGTAAATGCGGACGTGATACGATTTCTTCGACTGTTCAAGGCAGCCACGGAACTTGAGGACATCGTCGATGGAGATAATGTGATCCGCCTCGCCGAAGATACCCAAGACCGGTGAAGCGCAGCCCGTGACGAGTTGATCCGCCGGCGTCGGACGTAGCTCGTTGGCCAACCATTCCCTGCCGCCGATCGCGCCGTAGAGAACCACAACGGCGGTAATGTCGTTTCGATGCGCGGCGAGGAGAAGCGGCTGACGGCCGGTCTGGCAGACGCCGATGAGCGCGATGCGGGAGCCATCAACGCTATCGAGTTTCTTCAAGTAATCGATGGCCTGATCCAGATCCTGAATTGCTTCGTCGTCACGTATTTCCACTCGCACTTCGCCCCGTTGCAGCGCCTTTCGGTCACCCGTGAAGCGAGAGAACAGATCCGGCGCCAGGCCGACGAATCCCGCCTGAGCCAATTTCACCGTAAGATCTTTAGTGTGCTGGTCGATGCCGTATCTTTCATGCAGCAAAATGACCGCCGGACGCTTGCCTTTAGCTTTTGGAAGAGCGTGCGCCGCGCTCAGCGCGGTGCCTGTGGATTTTTTCCCTGCCATCGAAGCCTCCGAG
This sequence comes from Deltaproteobacteria bacterium, assembly GCA_005879605.1. Classification (GTDB taxonomy): domain Bacteria; phylum Desulfobacterota; class Binatia; order UBA9968; family UBA9968; genus DP-1. The sequence goes on along the minus strand of VBKE01000270.1, from coordinate 12,302 downwards.
TTATAATTTGGGGTAAACCTTGATTGCGTTTGTTCCCCCGATGCGACGGCGCCAAGCTTAGCCCCGCCTTCGCAAAAGAGTCAAGCTGACAGGGCTGAGCGGCATCAGATCGTTTGCTTCATCGGAGCGTGTGAAAAGTGCCCGTTCGTCCTTCGACCATGCTCAGGGTGAACGGGTAAATAGCGGAGATGACATTGAATGACCGTTCGTGCTGAGCCGAGCCGAAGCACGCACAAAGTGATGTCACACAGTTTGTCACTGACACTTGGGATACTCGTCAACTTGCTTCGCGGGATGTGGAACCCTATAGTGCGCGCTATGAATCTGAAGGATGGATCTGTATTCGTCGCCGCTCTCACAACGATCGAAGGACGAACGGGCACTTTTCACACGCTCCGATGAAGCAAACGATCTGATGCCGCTCAGCCCTGTCAGCTTGACTCTTTTGCGAAGGCGGGGCTAAGCTTGGCGCCGTCGCATCGGGGGAACAAACGCAATCAAGGTTTACCCCAAATTATAACTCGGAGGCTTCGATGGCAGGGAAAAAATCCACAGGCACCGCGCATGGAGCGCGTCGTGTTTGAAATGGCGCCAAAATAGTGCGTTGCAACCGGGATGGAATCTCGCCGACGAGTGACGGCAGTGAACCTGATCCGCTGCTCTGCAGGTGGGTGGAAGCTCGGCGTGATTCCTACTTCTTGGTTTCTTCCTTCTGCTCCTGCGCCTTCTTTTCTAGATTTTCGACATTCTTCTGCATTCCCTCGTACATCTTTCGCTCTTTCTGCGCCCCCTCTTGCAGCACCTTCTGGACTTCCTTGTCCCTCTCAGCGGAACTCTTTTCGTCCTTACCGCAGGCGTACAACATAGTGACCACCAGCAAAGCTGCGCCCAGGCCGGCAAAATATTTCATAAATACTCTCCTTCTGATTAAGTGAATTTATCTGACTTACTTAACAGGAACAGAATCGGATGCGCAAATTCAATCACGGCGCTCACGCTCTATTGTCTTTTTCTTCTCCGAGGCTTCTGCTATGCTCTTTTGGCTGATGTCACGCCGCCAGACTCTCCTCATTGGCTTTATCTGCTTATTCCTAACTCCAATTGCGGTATTGTCCCAACAATCCATCACGCCTGCGAAGCTGAAGACCAGCCCCACTTTAGCAGTCAGCGGCCTCGGCAGCTGGAAAACTGTTCAAAATGGCATTGAATTTCGCAAGATCACGCTCGAACGAAGCGAGCCCAACCAAGCGATTGACTTGAAAGTTCTCCGCTTCGATACCCGCTCGGTGATTCCCCGCGTTATCCGCAGCAGTCAATTTCAACTCAAAGGAGCCAACGTCAAAATGTTAGCGGAAAAAAGCGGCGCCATCGCCGCCATCAACGCAAACTATTTCGATGAAAAAGGCCAGCCCCTGGGCTTCCTCAAAGCCGACGCTCAAGAGATCAATCGCACCGTATCCAAAAGCTCGCTACTCTCGGGAATCTTCGGCATGCGGAGTCTTTCTCCGTTCATCGTTCACCGCGACGGATTTCAATCGCCGCAAGCGGACGAAGCGCTGCAATCCGGGCCGTTGCTGCTAAATCGCGGCGCGACTTTGGAAGTCACCCGCGGCGCTGGCCGGTATAGCCGGCGCTCGGTCATCGGCATCGATCAGGATAACCGGCTTCTCATCGCCGTAACGGATAGTATTCTCGGCGGGCTGAGCTGGGTCGAGCTGCAGGAGTTGTTTTCTGCGCCGCAGTGGCAGCTCCAGGCAACAGATCTGCTCAACCTAGATGGCGGCGGTTCGGCGCAACTCTACGTCAAGACGGCCAATTTCGAGGAGATGATCGCCGGCACCGCCGAGGTTCCGGTCGCCATTGGATTTTTCAAAAAGCCCAACTAACAACGCTTGCCTTTTGGACGAGACACCTGACGGTATCTGTCGGATGCTCACATCACTCCCCTTTGCCTTCAAGGATCGCGGATTGCCAGTAGCCGAGCCTCTAGTCCAGAGGGAAATACGAGATCCGGCTCCATTCAAGAGCCTTGCTTGGGACGATTCCCAGATAAAGAGTGCCTGCGACGGCGAACGCGACCGCGATGTAGAGGTAAGGCGACTGGCCAAATCTCTTACCTTCCGCTCCGCCCTCTTCCATGTACATCGCCACGATTACGCGGAGATAGTAAATCACTGAAAGCAGACTGTTGAGCACGCCGATGATGGCCAGGCTCACGTGACCGGACAGGACTGCGGAACGAAAGATATAGAACTTCCCCGCGAAACCGGCCAGCGGCGGAAAGCCGGCCAGCGATAGCATAAAGAGCGACATGGCCATAGCGAGAAACGGCCGCTTGAATCCCAATCCGGCGAAGTCGGTGTAACTTTCGCGCGGGTGTTCTTGATCGGTCAAACTGGTGATGACGGCAAACGCGCCGAGGGTCATGAAAGAGTAAGCCAACAAGTAGAAAAGCAGCGGCAGTCCGCCCCACTCTTCACCCACAACGAAGGCGATGAGCAAATAACCCGCATGAGCGATGCTGGAGTATGCAAGCATCCGTTTGACGCTCGACTGACTGATAGCGAGCAAATTGCCCACCGTCATCGTCGCAATCGCCAGAACCCACAACGGAACGGCCCAATCCGTATCTAAAGGCGAGAGCTTGTGCAGCACGATGCGCGCCCAACCGGCAAAGGCCGCGGCCTTGACGGCCACCGACATAAATCCCGTGACCGGCGTCGGCGCGCCTTCGTAGACGTCCGGCACCCAGAAATGAAACGGCACCGCGCCGACTTTGAAAGCGAAGCCGACGAGCAACAGCAACGCCCCGGCGACGAGATACAGCGGCCAATCGGTCGGCTGCTCGACGAGGTAAGCGGAGATCTGGTTCAAGTTCGTGGCGCCGGTGGCGCCGTAGATCAACGCGATGCCATAGAGGAGAAAACCGGTGGCGAAGGCGCCCATGAGAAAATATTTCATGGCGGCCTCGCTCGACTGACTGCTCGCGCGCCACAATCCCGTCAACACGTAAACCGCAATGGACATGGTTTCGAGTCCCAGGAAAAAAATAATCAGATCATTGGCCGCCGCCATGAGAATCATCCCCACGGTGGCAAAAAGAATCAGTTCATAGAACTCACCCTCGTGGATTTTCGTCTGCCGGACATAGTGAATCGACGAGAGAATCGTAAGCGCCGCGACGCCGACAAAGATTTGCGCGAAGAAAAGCGCGAAATTATCCAAGAGCAACGTATCGCCAAAGGCGCTCTCTTGGCTACCCCAAAGAAGCACGGTCTCCCCTGCGCCAAGCGCCAGTCCGAGCAAACTGATCCACGCCAACAAACCTTTTTCCGGTTCCTTGATGAAGAGATCGAGCAACATGACGACCAAAGCCGTCAGCAGCACTTGGGTAGCGGGGAGAAGTGGTATGAGATTAACGTCCATCTTCCTCGTTCTCTTCCGCAGTCGCTTCTTTATCGGCCACTGGCGCGGTCTGGGGTGCAAAAACTCTCTTGAGCGTTAGATCCACCGAGGCGCTCATCCGGCTGAGAAAGGGCTGGGGATAAACGCCCATCAATACGATGAGCGCTACTATCGGCGCCAGGATGAGAATTTCCCTGTTGTTCAAGTCTTGGAGCTTTTGGTTTTCCGGATTATTGAGCGGGCCGAAGATCACCCGACGATACATCCACAGCATGTAAATCGCGCCGAGAATAACCCCGGTGGCCGCCGCGGCGGCCCAGTGCGGCGTAACCGCGAAGGAACCGAGCAGGATGAGAAATTCGCCGACAAAGCCGTTCAGTCCCGGCAGCCCGATGGAGGAGAAAGTGACGAATAGCAGCAGAGCGGAAAAGATCGGCAATTGCTTCCACAGGCCGCCGAAGTCTTCGATGAGCCGGGTATGGCGCCGGTCATAGATCATGCCGACGAGAAGAAACAGCGCTCCTGTGGAAAGGCCATGGTTGAGCATCTGATAGATGCTTCCTTGAATGCCCTGCATATTCAGCGCAAAAAGACCGAGCATGACGAAACCGAGATGACTGACGGAGGAATAAGCCACCAGCTTTTTGATATCGGCCTGCATCATGGCAACCACGGCGCCATAAATGATGCCGATCACGGCCAGCGCCATGAAAAAGGGCGCGGCGGCGAGCGCCACATCGGGAAAGAGCGGAATCGCGAAACGAAGAAAGCCGTAGGTGCCGAGCTTGAGCAAGATGCTGGCGAGGATAACCGAGCCGGCGGTCGGCGCCTCGACGTGCGCGTCTGGCAGCCAGGTGTGGAAAGGAAAGACCGGAACTTTAATGGCGAAAGAAAGGGCAAAGGCCAAGAACAACCACGTCTGCTCGTTGAAAGGCAGGCGCAAATCATAAATCTGTAACAAATTAAAAGTCATCGTCTGTGCCGTCTGGGCATGGCGCGTTGCCAGATAAATAATCGCGACCAGCATGAGCAGGCTACCCGCCATGGTATAAACGACGAATTTCAGCGCCGCATAGATCCGGCGCGGGCCGCCCCAGACGCCGATGAGAAAATACATCGGCACCAAGCTAACCTCCCAGAAGACATAGAAGAGGAAAAGATCCAGGGCGACGAAGACGCCGAGCATCCCGGTCTCGAGCAGGAGCATGAAGAAGAGGTACTCTTTGATCTTCTCTTTGACCGACCATGAGGCCAGAATCGCGAGCGGCATGAGCAGCGTGGTGAGGAGAACCAGAAAGAGACTGATGCCATCGACGCCGACGATGTACTCGATGCCGAAACCCGGCATCCACGGAAGGCGCTCGACGAGTTGCATTTCGGCTTTGCTGCCGTCGAACTGATTCAAGATGCTGAGCGACCAGAAAAAATTCGCCGAACTCGCCAGAAGCGCGATAGTAAAAAGAGCCTTGGTCTGCCGCCGAGGCATCAACAGGAGCACCACGGCCCCGATAACTGGAATGGCCAGGAGCAGACTCAAAGTTCCGAGCGAGGGCAAAGACATCATTATAGTTGGCCGAGATAGTACGCTAAAATTCCCAAGGTCCCGATGAGGAATCCAATCAGGTAATGCTGAATGTTGCCGGTTTGGATTTCTCGCCAGATCAGGCTGAATCCCCTGGTCCCTTTGGCCACGCCGTTGACCAATCCATCGATGACACCAGGATCAAAAACTAGGGCAAGCCAACGCGAACAAGAGGTAAACGGCCGCACGATGACAAAATCATAGAGTTCATCGACATAGTACTTGTTGAAGAAAAGGCGGTAGGGCGCGCCCCAAGCGAAGGAAGAAAGATTCCTGGGAAGCTTCCCTTCCCGGCCATAGGAAAAATAGGCCAGCAGAATAGCCAGCGCGACGATGGCAAGGGTTAACTGCATCAATAAGATCTCGTCGCCTGCAGAACCGGCGTGCGTCTTTGCCGCCGCGCCGAAGATCGGCTCGAGCCACTCATCCCAACGGCTGCCCCACAGGTACTCTGGCGTTCCCAGCCAACCGGCAAATATGGAACCCATAGCCAGGATCACCAGCGGCACAGTCATGACCGCGGGCGACTCATGAATATGCGCTCTTACGTGTTCATCCGCGCGGCAGCTCCCGTGAAAGACCATGAAAAACTGGCGAAACATGTAAAGGGCGGTCATGCCTGCCGTCACCCAGGCGATAAGCCAGAGCTGGTGCGATCCGAGAGGACTGCTGTAGGCCTGCCATAGAATCAGATCCTTTGAGAAAAAACCGGCTGTAAAAGGCGCGCCGGCGATGGCTAAAGTGGCGATCAGATAAGTCCAGTAGGTCGTCGGAAGATACGATCTGAGTCCTCCCATCTCGCGCATGTCCTGTTCGCCTTCGAGAGCATGGATCACGCTCCCGGCACCTAGGAAGAGACAGGCTTTAAAAAAAGCATGGGTGAAGAGATGAAAGATCGCCGCGCTGAACGCGCCGACGCCGACGGCCAAAAACATGTAACCCAGCTGGCTTACGGTCGAGTAGGCGAGGACTCGTTTGATGTCGGTCTGGGTCAGCGCCACGGTCGCCGCGAAAAACGCCGTCGCCGCGCCGATCGTTGCGATGAGAGACAGAGTCGCCGGAGCCAACAAAAATAGAAAATGCAGCCGCGCCGTCATATAAACGCCGGCGGTCACCATGGTCGCGGCATGGATGAGCGCGCTTACCGGCGTCGGACCCGCCATCGCGTCCGGCAACCAAACGAAGAGCGGAATCTGTGCCGACTTGCCGGTGGCGCCGACGAAGAGCAGCAAGGTGATCAACGTGATCATGTTCGGATTCAGCAGCTGCACGTGCTTCTGCAGCTCCGCGAAATCAAGAGTCCAGATCCCTTGCCGGCCGAGCTCGGTAACGAGAAGCAGGATGCCCAGTACGAAGCCGTAATCACCGATGCGGTTGACGATGAACGCTTTATTGCCGGCGATGGTGTTGGTGTGATCGTGATACCAAAAGCCGATGAGCAGATAAGAACAGAGGCCGACTCCCTCCCAGCCGACGAAGAGCAGCAGCAGATTGTCCGCCATCACCAGGAGAAGCATGAAAAAGATAAAGAGATTGAGATAGATGAAAAATCGCACCATTCCTTCGTCGTGTCCCATGTAGCCCAGGGAATAGATGTGAATCAGAAAACCGACGCCGGTAATGACGAGAAGCATTACCGCCGTGAGAGCGTCGACCTCAAAAGAGACCTTTGCTTGAAACGACCCGGATTCGATCCAGGTGTAAAGCGTGTCCCGAATGACGCCGCTTGCCGGCAATAGCCAAAAAATATAAAGCGCGATCGCAAAGGAAGCGCCGACGGCGAAGGACGCCAACAGGCCTGCGCCCCTTTTGCCCAAGCGCGCTCCGAAAAAAGTATTAAGCAGGCACGCCAGCAGCGGAATGAGCGGAATCCAGCGCAGCAGTTCCGGGGCAATCGACTGGGTTGGAGCTACCATTTGAGGAGCTGCATCTCCTGAGGGTCGAGAGTTTGCCGGTGGCGGAACACGGAGATGATGATGGCCAGGCCGATCACCGCCTCAGCCGCGGCCACCGCCATGACGAAGAAAACCGCCACCTGTCCCGCCATGGAGCCCAAAAAACAGGCGAAGGCGATGAAAGTGAGATTGACGGCGTTGAGCATCAGCTCGATGGACATCAAGACCACAATGAGATCGCGGCGGACGATGACTCCGAGCACGCCGATGGCGAAAACCACCGCGCCGAGGATGAGATAGTAGTTGAGCGGCACCATGGATACCTACGATTCCCTCTTCGCCAAAACCACCGCGCCGATAATCGCCACAAGCAGCAAGACCGAAGCGATTTCAAACGGCAGCACAAAATCGGTGAAAAGGCTCTTCGCGAGCGTTTCCGGACTGCCAAATAATTCCGTAGCGGCCACCGGGTCAAGCGGCGCCTCGCCGTTGGTCATCACCGCAACCAAAGCTCCGGCAAGCAGCAGGCTCGCCACGATGCCGAAGCCCCATCCGAAGCGCCGCCGCGGCTCTACGGCGGCGGGATTCAAGAGCATGATGACGAACAGAAACAGAACCATAATGGCGCCGGCATAAACCAGGACCTGAAGCACTCCCACCATAGGCGCATGAAGGGTGAGGAACAGGATCGCGATCAGGAAGAGCGCCGCGACTAACGCCATGGCGCTATGGACCACGCTGCTCAGAAAAACGACCATCAGGGACGCGATCACCAGCAATCCGCCCAGCACATAAAAAAGCATCATCGACGGCGTCATGATTTCCAAATCACCTATTGACGGCGACAATAACGATCGCCGTAACGATCACATTCACGAGGGCCAGCGGGAGAAGCATTTTCCAACCCAGCCGCATCACCTGATCGTAGCGAAATCTCGGCACGGTCCAGCGGAGCAGAATCTGTAACCAGCAGAAAAAGAGAACTTTCAGCGTGAATGCCGCCACCTGGAGCGCCGTCACGGCGAGATGCGGCAGCAGCCAGGACTCCCCCCAGGGAAAATGAAATCCGTCGCGCATGAGATAGGGTACCTGCCAGCCGCCGAAGAAAAGCGTCGTCATCAAACCGGCGGCGGTGACGATTTCGGCGAACTCGCCGGCGAAGAACATAAGAAACTTGCCACCGGAATATTCCACGTGATAACCGGCGACGAGCTCGGACTCTCCCTCCGGCAGATCGAACGGAATCCGTTTGGTTTCCGCGACCGCCGCGACAAAGAAAAGCAGGAACGCCAACGGTTGAAGGAAAATGCCCCAGGCCGGAAGCTGGCCAATATTAGTTTTTAAAAAGCCGAGAGAGTCCGGCAGCAAGTCGCGAATCAAACTCCCTTGTCCGCGTGCGATCTCTTGCAAGTCCAACGTCCCGTATACCATCAGGACACCGATCGCGGATAAGCCCATCGCCACTTCATAGGAAATCATTTGCGCCGATCCGCGCACGCCGCCCAATAATGAGAACTTGTTATTGGAAGCCCAGGCGCCGATGACGATGCCGTAGACGCTCAACGACGACATGGCGAAGATGTAAAGAATGCCGAAATTAAGATCAGCGACCTGCAGATTGATCGCCCGATCGCCGAGGACGAGAACGTCGCCAAAAGGAATGACGGCAAAGGTCACCAGCGCCGGGAAAAAAGCCATGCACGGCGCCAAGGTGTGCAGGAACTTGTCGCCGTGAGGGGGAATAAAATCCTCTTTGGTGAGAAATTTAAGAGGGTCGGCGATCAGTGTGTTCACTAAGCCCAGGCCGGCGAAGCCAAAGATCGAAGCGCGATTCGCGCCGATCCGGTCTTGAATGAGCGCGCTTCCCTTCCGCTCGATCCAGCCGAGGACTCCGGCCAAATTGAGGACCATGAAGAGGACTAGAAATGCTTTCGCCGCGATGATCCCGACGTCAACGATCATTGCTGCTTCGCCTCACCACCGCCCAATTGAACCCCTTGCACACCGATTGCTGCATAGCTGAGTTCCCGATAGCCCGGCACTTCTTTAGCCAGAGCATCGAAGATCGCGGATGGCGTGGAATATGAAAGCTTTTCGCCGGCCGCTTCCAGCAGGCGAATGAAAATCTCGCAATCCTGCAGCGCTCCTTCCGGCGGAATAACCGCGGCGTTGAGTTTCTGGACTCGACCTTTCCGGTTCGTGTAAGTGCCTTCCTTCTCGCCGAAATGGGTCGCCGGAAGAACCACGTGAGCCAGCTTCGCCGTTTCCGTCATGCGAATATCCTGCACGGCCAGGAACGAAAGCCTTTGCAGAGCCGCACGAATTTGTTCCGGATCGGCCTTCGATTCGACGAGATCCTCGCCGACGATATATGCTCCAGAGAAGACGCCGGCGAGCAATTTATCCATCAAGGAGTCGAAGCCGCCGTTGGAATTCATTCCCATATCGCGCGCGCCGGCAAAATTCGGCGAGCGATCCGGACTCATCAGAATCTTCTGTACGTCCGTGAGCTCCCGCTCTTGATAAAAAACTTCCAATATAGGCTCACCTGTCAGCTTCTTCATCAATCTGGCAAATAGAAAAGCTTCTTCGTTGGTACTTCTACCGGAGAGGATTCCGGCCAGCGGCTTCGTTGAACGTAATCCATTGAGGACGGCTTGCAGCGCCTGCTCCCAGGTCGCCGGCACGAGACCGCCTTCCTGCCGGATCATGGGCGTGGTCAACCTTTCGCCCGCGGTCAGATCATGAAAGCAGTAGCGCCCTTCGTCACACAGCCAGTGGCTGTTGACTGCTTCGTTGACCCGCGGCTTAAACCGAGCGATGCGATTTTGATAGGTTTCAACGCTGGTATTGCAGCCGGTGCTGCAACCCGGGCAAATCGACGGAGTTTTTTGCAAATACCAGACGCGTACTTTGAAACGGAAATCTCGGTCCGTGAGCGCGCCTACCGGACAGATATCGACGACATTGGCGGAAAGCGGATTGTCGAGCACGGTGTCGGGGAACGCGGCGATGGTCGAATGATCGCCGCGATTGACCACCGCCAGCTCGTTGGTATGCGTGATTTCCTGAAGAAAACGAACGCAGCGGGTGCACTTGATGCAGCGCTCGCCATCGAAGACGACGTTGGGGCCAAAAATTTCCCTTTTACGATCGTGTTCCTTTCTCGCTTCGAAGCGGCTTGCCTGCAGATCATGCTCCATATAATAGTCTTGCAGCCAGCATTCCCCCGCCTGGTCGCAGATCGGGCAGTCCACCGGGTGATTGATGAGGAGAAACTCCATCACCGCCTTCCGGGCGGCCAGAACTTTCGGACTTTGGGTCAATACCGACATCCCTTCAGCGACCTGAGTGTTGCAGGCGATCTGCAGCTTCGGCATTTTCTCGATTTCGATGAGACACATGCGGCAGTTGCCGGCGATGGAAAGCTTCGGATGGTAACAGTAATAGGGAATCATGATCCCCACGTCGGCGGCCGCCTGGATAACGGTCTTGCCTTTGGTGGTGATGACCTCTTTACCGTCGATGTTGAGCTTAACTGGATCCATAAAAAAGTTTCGCGTCTAACTCGGAACTCGAAACTAAGTCTCTTTCCCCACCGTGCACCGTTTTTGCGCGATGTGTTCCTCAAACTCGTCCCGATATTTTTTGACGAACGCCGCCGCGGGCATGGCAGCCGCGTCGCCAAAAGGACAAATAGTGTTGCCCATGATGTTGCCACTGACGTTGATAATGAGATCGAGATCATCCTTCTCGCCAGCGCCGTTTTCGATCCGGTGGAAAATTTTTTCCATCCAGTGACAGCCCTCGCGGCAGGGGCTGCACTGGCCGCATGACTCGTGCGCGAAAAAGCGCGCGAGGTTCCACGCGGCGCGGACCATGCAGGTCGTGTCGTCCATCACGATGACGCCGCCGGAGCCCAGGAAGCTGCCGGCCGCTTGCACGGATTCGTAATCGAGATTTACCTTTTCGATTTCGTCCGGGCGGAGCACCGGCATTGATCCGCCGCCGGGAATGACGCCCTTGAGTTTTCTGCCGTTGGGCACGCCGCCGCAGTGTTCCTCGAGAAATTTCTTGAACGGATAACCCATTTCCAATTCGTAGACGCCGGGTTTGCTGATGTGGCCGCCCACGCTGAAGAGCTTGGTGCCTTTGCTTTTTTCCGTGCCCATGGCCGCATACGCCGCCGCGCCATGCTCGAGGATCCACGGCAGCGCCGCCAGTGTCTCGACGTTGTTCACCACCGTCGGGCAACCGAAAAGCCCGTGGGTCGCGGGAAAAGGCGGCTTGACCTTCGGCCAACCTCTGCCACCTTCCAGCGACGACAGCAGCGCCGTTTCTTCGCCGCAGATATAAGCGCCGGCGCCACGGTGCACGATCAAATCCAAATCGTAGCCCGATCCCAGGATATTCTTGCCGATGGAGCCGGCTTGAGCTACTTCATCGACCGCTTGCTCGAGCCTTTTAGCGCCGAAGGCGAGCTCGCCGCGAATATAAATGAAGGCTGTATGGCATTGAATCGCGTAAGCGGCGATCAGCGTCCCTTCGACGACCGCATGAGGATCTTTCTCGATCAGTAATCGATCTTTGAACGTGCCGGGCTCGCTCTCATCCGCATTGCAAACCAGATATTTCGGTTTCGGACTGTCTTTGGGAACGAAGCCCCACTTCATCCCCGTGGGAAATCCGGCGCCGCCTCGGCCGCGCAGGCCTGACGCTTTGACTTCATCGATCAACTGCTCCGGCTTCATGCTCCGGACGACTTTCTCCCACGCGCCGTAACCGCCGCGCGATTTATAGACCATCAGCGTATGCAGGTCCGGAACATCGATATTGCGCAATAAAATCTTTTCCATCTTGATCAGCGAAGAAAATGCAGGATGGAAGACCGATGACGGTCCGCGGTCTCCCGTCCTTGGTCGCTATTTGAGCTCCCCTAGTATCTCCATCACCTTCTCTTCCGTCAGGTTCTCGTAATAATCGTCGCCGATCTGCATCATCGGTGCTGTGCCGCAAGAGGCCAAACATTCGACCTCCGAGAGGGTGAACCTTCCATCGCCTGTCGTGTGGCCAACCTCGATGCCGAGCTTTTGCTTGATGAAACCGGTGATTTTTTCGGCGCCGCGCAGCGCGCAGGGTAACGTTCGGCATACTTGAATATGGTGGCGCGCGATGGGCTTCATGTTGAGCATGGTGTAGAAACTCACCACGCCGTGAACCCGCGCGGGCGGCTGCTCCATGATTTTGGCGACGTATGCGATCGCTTCTTCCCCCAGATGGCCGAACTCCCGCTGGGCGAGGCAGAGCACCGGCAGCATCGCCGCCTCTTTCTTCGGATAGCGATTCACCGTCTCTTCGAACTTTTTATAGGTTTCGGGCGAAAACTCTAAAGCCATAACGTCTGCTTGTTAGGGGTTGCT
>VBKE01000486.1 GCA_005879605.1 Deltaproteobacteria bacterium | reverse complement strand
TGGTTTCGTGACTACTTGGAATACCGGAGCGCAGCGCATCAAGGGCTACACGGCAGAAGAGATTATAGGGAAACATTTCTCATGCTTTTATACGCCTGAGGATGTCCAGTCCAATAATCCCGATCGAGCCCTACAGATAGCCGCGGCGGAAGGAAAGTATGAAGAGGAAAATCTGCGTGTTCGAAAGGATGGTTCCGTCTTCTGGGCCACTGTTCTAATCAGCGCGCTCCGCGATAGGACCGGGGAATTACGCGGATTTGCCAAAGTGGTGCAGGATATTACTGAACGCAAGGAAAGCGAGCAGAGACTTCGCGAGAAGGACCGTTTGGCAACTCTCGGAACAACAGCTGCGGTTTTTGCTCATGAAGTCGGCAATACTCTCAACGGCGTCTCTACCTCTCTCCAGGTCATTTCAGACCTTATAAATAGCGCCGATAATCGTGATCCCTTACTTGCTGAGACGATTGAAATGGCGCATCAGGACCTGCGGCGGCTGACCTCGTTGCTCGGAGATTATCGTTCGTTTGCAAAACCACAGACCCTTAAGTTCGAACCAAGCGATCTCCGACAAATCACCGAGGAAGTCCTTGCTCCGGCAACGAATAGTTATAAAGCTTCGGGAATTAGTGTCACCTATGACTTCGATGAGGATTTGCCCCTGGTTCCAGTCGATCGAGAAAAAATAAGGCAGGTGCTTCTCAATGTATGTAAAAACGCTGTCGAGGCGATGCCGGACGGAGGCATTCTGAGTTGTAAGGCTTACCGGGAGAACGACAGGTTTGTCCTGGAAATTAGCGATACGGGAATAGGTATTCCTGATGGGCTTGATGTTTTTCAGCTTTTTAAAACCACTAAGCCCACCGGGACAGGCTTAGGCCTTCCAATCGTAGAGCAGATTATAAGTGAACACCGGGGAACGGTTGATTTCAGCAGTCAGGTAGGGAAGGGTACTACGTTCAGAATATCGCTGCCCTTGGGTTTAGGCTGAGACGGCGCGCGGGCCGCGAGCGCGCGGCCGCAATGGGGACGCGCCTTTACTTTTGACATTCAGTTCCGTGAGCCCTGATTGTGACGCTTTCTTTCGCAAATCCTGTGATGCGAATTCTTTGATTCTGCTTGTCGGCAGCGCAAAGTGTCTCGTCCTAAAACTCCCCCACTGCGACAATCAAAACTAAGGCATGCGCGTCCCCCCAAATCCGCAAATCTAACACTTTCAAAGTAGCCAGTAGCCACAGTAAGCCAGCGGCCTTTAAATGACTTGAAGCCCGAGATCTTGCGCTGAAGAATCTTTTTTGTCACTCAAATCCGTTGATAATCCAACATCGTTGAAAAGGACATTTTCGTACGCAGTTGTACGAACGCATACTATTTTCGCTGTCCTTCTGTCGTCTAATGCGCTGTATCCGGCTCTTTTGAACATCTTAGCCATCTTTGTCACGTAGTATCTTGGGGGCATGGCCATTGCTGAAGATATCCTTCGCGGTGACCCATGCAATCTTTATTTCGAGAATCAACTTCGCTTCCCCAAGTAGCGGCCCTAGAGTGGCGGGTAAGCGCCTTGGTTCTAATGGCAGCGGTAATCTCTTCTCAAGGTTGTGGCATCATCTCAGATGCGCCTAATCGCGTGGTGTCGACGAGAGGAGTTTCACCTTCGGAGTCTCAGACTGGCAATCCTTCCAGCGACAAGCCGCCGACGCATACCCTTCCGCGCGAGATTCCGCCAATAGCGAAAATCCCTTCCCCTCCGGAAACCGAACAAGCCCCGCCCGCAACTTCGCAGCCAACGATGATGGAGACCGGAGTGGCCTCGTGGTATGGACCAAAATTTCACGGCAAGCTCACCGCGAGCGGAGAAGTTTTTAACCAGGAGAAATTCACGGCTGCTCATCAAACTCTCCCCTGGGGTAGTAGAGTGAAAGTCACCAATCTAGCCAATGGAAAATCAGTTGACGTGCGGATCAATGATCGCGGACCCTTTGGAAAAGGGCGCATCATCGATGTCTCTCGGGCTGCGGCAAGAGCCCTGGGCATGGTGGGACGGGGGATCACTACCGTCCGGGTGGAATGGCTTTCTGATTCTGAGAGATCAAACAAACTGGTTGCAAGATAAATAAACCCCGTAAGCTGCGGGGCCTGGCCTGGAGATATGAACAATTCGCGGTCGAAACGGTTGGCAT
>VBKE01000485.1 GCA_005879605.1 Deltaproteobacteria bacterium | reverse complement strand
TCAACAGCGCCGCCTTCGCCTGATGGTGCGCCTGGCGTGTTTGTTCGATCTTCTTTTTGTGTGCGGCTTCGCTGTGTTCTTTACCATGTCAGAAAAGGACATCGGCATATTAAGCCCACGCTTCAATCCACTGCTGCGGATGATTCAACTCGTGGGCTGGGTTGGAGTCCTGGGAACGCTGGCTGCTCTGTATAACGCTTTCCGCTCGTGGCAAGAACAAGGCCGCTGGTTCTGGAGCAAGGTCGGGGACAGCTTGGTCGCGTTGGCGTGCGTCGCGTTTGTCTGGTTCGTCTTTACCTGGAACATGCTGCATTGGAGTTTGCGCTATTGATGTACAGCTAAAACGACTCAATGCACTGAATGATGCACAGAGCACGATAAAATCATCATTCGATGAAATTTCTCTTGCAAGTCCGCCTACGCTAGGTGTATGAACGTGGAATTATCAGGGGCACCCACCTTCCGACAGGACCTGCCCGAAATCAGGAGGTCGCCATGTCAAGACCGAATAGCAATTACATACTTCGACAAAGCTGCTCGCGCATCCGCCATATTCAAATCCTGCGGCTGATGGTCTTTTGCCTTCTGCTGTGGTCTGACACATCACTCGTGGCGCAGACCGCAGCCACCGGTGGCTTGAAAGGTGTGATCACCGATCCCAGCGCCAGCGTCGTTCCTGGTGTTTCTGTAAAAGTGATCAGCCACACAACCGGACAGGCCCGCACAGCGAGCACGCAGGGCAACGGAAGTTATCTGGTTCCGCTGCTTCCGCCGGGCGATTACAGGGTAGAAGCCTCGGCCAAGGGCTTCAAATCGGTGCTAGTCGAGAACGTCGCCGTTCACGTCACTGAAACCGCCACACTAGACATTCGCCTCGAAGTCGGCGCTATCTCTGAAACCGTTAGCGTGCACGACGTCGCCGAGCTCGTGCAAACCAACTCCAGCGCTCTGGGGAATGTCACCGATCAGCGCATGGTCGAGAACTTGCCTCTGGTAACTCGAAATTACATGCAGATTCTCGGGCTCTCCCCGGGGGTAAACGCAGAGATCACCGATGCTTCCAGCATTGGTCGGGGGAACGTAGGGATCGAATATTCGACGTCGGGGAATATTCTGAACGACAACAATTTTCAGATGAACGGTACAGAAGTAAATGACCTGATGGGTTCGGGAGGCACCAGTGGTGGCGTCCCGGTGCCCAATCCGGATGCGATTCAGGAATTCAAGGTGCAAACCGGGCAGTATGACGCGTCTTACGGGCGGAACGCAGGCGCCAACGTGGACGTGGTTACGAAGTCAGGAACAAATCAGTTTCATGGGGATGTCTGGGAATACTTTCGAAATACCGACTTGAACGCAAACAATTATTTCCTGAAGCAGGAACATCAGCCGCGGGGTGTACTGAACCAAAATCAATTTGGCGGCACTTTCGGCGGGCCGATCAAAAAAGATAAGCTTTTCTTTTTTGTCTCATACCAGGGCACGCGAGAAAAGGATGGATTGGACGTTACCGGAGGATGTCTGAGCGGAGGCAGCCTGCCCATAGGTCTAACCAATAATGCTAATGACCGTACTGCAGCCGCATTAGCGAGCACATTTGGTATCTCGTCTCCTTCGTTAATTTCGCAAGCAGCACTTGCGGTGCTGAACGCGAAATTGCCAAACGGCCAGTTCGTGATTCCTGCCCCGCAAAGCGCAAATGGAACTACTACGTTCAGCTCTCCCTGTCCTTATACCGATGATCAATTTGTCAGCAATTTGGACTTCTATCAAACGCAGAAAAGTCATTTCTCGGGCAAGTTCTTTTTCATGGATAGCACGCAGACAAGCGCGTTTCCGGGGAACAACATTGGACTGACCACGGTGACGGTCCCGGGGTTCCCCCAGGGATCGACTAATCGTTTTCGCGATTTTTCTCTCACGCATACCTACGCATTCAGCGACCACTTTCTCAATCAGGCTGTGCTCGGATATCACCGGACCGCTGGCATTCTGAGTCAGGATTATCCGAAGACCAGCTTTGCGAATGGCGCGGGCTGTTCTGGGAGTGGCGTAATAACCTTAGCTAGCCTTTGTGTACCTGCCCCGGCTTTTGACAATAGCTTCCCACAGGTTCTGGTTCAGGGCGCCTTCAATTTGGGCGGCAATGGCCAGGGAGTCTCGCTTTTTCAGAATTTCTACACTTTTGATGATTCTGTCACATACGTGCGCGGGAAACACTCACTGCATTTCGGAGGTGGAATCGATCGCGCTCAGATTAATGAACCCAATTTCCATTTCCTCGCCGCGCTCGGTTACCTTTCATTCAACGACTTCCTGCTCGGCAATACTTTTGTCAGTGTTGACGTGCCAGGCTTGTTTGGACGCGAGTGGCGCGTGTGGAACGGCGATCTGTATGTTCAGGATGATTACAAGGTGCTCCCGCGGTTGACTCTGAACCTGGGCTTCCGATACGAACGCCAGGGGCAATTAGGTGAGATGCTGGGCCGGGCGTCCACTTTCAACATCGCCGCCGCTAATCCCAATCCGCCTGCCGCAGGGACTCTGCAGGGATATGTGGTCTCATCAAATTTTCCCGGCTCACTTCCGACCGGACCGGATGGCAGCAAGCCTGTACGCGCTGGCACAAATACTGCGCTAAATAACGATGGCCAAAACGGCTGGGAACCGAGGATTGGCTTTGCCTGGCCGCTGCCCGGAACAAACCGGGTGGTTCTGCGGGGAGGATATGGAATCTATTACACCCGCACCACCGGGCAGCCATTCTTTCAACTATTGGCCAGCCCTCCCTTTGGCCTCATCCGGCAATCGCTTTTTCCAACTGTCGCCACGGCCTTCCCGGCATTCCCAGCCCTTCCGTTTTTCCCGCCTTACTCGCCGACCACGAGTTTGACACCAACCATCTTTCCCGTAAACTTCAGGCCGCCGATCATCCAGCAATACAGCATGGACCTGCAGACGGCCCTCTCCCGGGACACGATGCTGGACGTCAGCTATCACGGCGCACGGGGATCGAAGTTAGTTCAAGTGCGCGCTTTTGATCAGGCAGTCGATGCAACCGTGACGCCGATCCGCGGTCAGACCAACAACACGCTGGCGAACCTTCCAT
>VBKE01000269.1 GCA_005879605.1 Deltaproteobacteria bacterium | reverse complement strand
TCGCGATCGAGGATTTGCTGCGCCTGATCGAGATCGAGGTTGTCCTTGCTCAGGTTATTCCACGGAAGATCGGCGATAATCTCGATGTAACTGACAATCACCGAAAATTCCGGACTGGCGGATGGAATGAAATCGAGCCGCTTTAATTCGCGCTCGGCTTGTTTCATCACCGCCTCGGGTGGATTGGCTTCTTCGAGCCGCTTGCGCAATTGCTGCGCCTGTTCTTCGCTGCCAGCCTCGGCTTCGCCCAGTTCGCGCTGGATCGCCTTGATCTGCGAACGCAAATAAGCGCGTCGCTGCGCATCGGAAAATTGCGAGGCTACATCTCTTTGCAATCGCTGTTGAATCTCAGCAATCTCGAGCTGCGCCGAGATGTGCTTTTGCACGGCACGCACACGCTTTTCGACATCGAGCTCTTCGAGAATCGCCTGTTTTTCTGCGACGTCGATGTTCAAGTTCGGCGCCAGGAAATCAGCGAGCTGCTCGGCATCGTCGAAGCTCGAAGAGTTTGGCGGCCGAGTCCCGCAAATTCCTGAATGTGGCTTCCCACTCCTTGGTTTCTGGCGGCGAAATCGAGTTCGGCAGATCGACTTCCGCGCGCAAGAACGGAGAAGTCGCGACGATTTTGCGCAGAGAAAAACGGCGCAGTCCTTGTACGATAACCAGCACATGGTCCTCCGACTGCCGCAGAAGCTTGAGCACAAGCGCCGCTGTGCCGACCGAGTAGAGGTCTTGCGGCGTCGGGTCTTCCTTCGTCTCATCGCGCTGCGTGACTAACCCGATCACTTTTGTTCGAGGCAAGGTGTCATCGAGCAGTTTGAGCGACGCCGCGCGCTGGACATTGAGTGGAATAACCGTGGCCGGAAAAACGACGATCCCGCGCACCGGCAAGATCGATAACTCCTCCGGGATATGCGGCATTTGGCTTTGGTCCGTGGGCGCCGCGATCGTGCTCTGCGCCCCTGGTTTGAATTCGGCGCCTGGCTGCAACGCGGTGATTTCTTTGTCGCTCATGGCTCTTTCAATGGCAGCGAAATCCAGAGCAGACCGTTCCTTTGTTCCGCGTGCGCCTGATCGATTTCCACTTCAGCCGGCAATGGCACTTCCCGGATGAACGGGCCATAATCAATTTCCATCGCCAGCAATTGGACGGTATGTCCCTCCGCGTGGGTTGGCTCCGGCAGCTCGCGCGTGCCGCGAATCACCACGCGCCGCGGTTCAACCGTGAGGTCGATGAGCGAGCGTTCAACTCCCGCCAGATCGACGCAAATTCGAATGCATGTCTCGCAACGGTACGCGTTGATGGCCGGCTCCCAGGCATGTGCAAATCTGGAAAACTGCGAACGCGACAGTTCGTAGGTGACATCGTGCAACGCGCCATGCAGCCAGCGCAACTTAATGTTCCTGATTGGGTCCATCGTTGGTTTGATCGAACGTTAAAAATCTCGATGCGTACGCTTCCTTTTCAACCTGTAGCGGAAGCAGTTTGCTACAGGCGACGCCAACGGCATCCCCTGCAGCTCGCAGCGAAATCGTGTCCAGATTAGGTGACAGGGATTTTCTTCCGGCGCGATGGCGCTCCGGGGCGCTTGGGGAGCGCTAATCGTAGCACACCTTTCTTGAACTCGGCTTTAGCTTTCGATTCGTCCACTTCGGCAGGCAATTCGATGGCGCGCTCAAATGAGCCATAGCTGCGCTCCATTCGATACTGCCCTTTCTCCTTCTCTTGGCGCTCGTATTTTTCTCGCCATTAATGGTCAGCATGCCATCCTCGACGCTCACATCAATGTCTTTGGGTTCCACACCCGGAATCTCCGCAGAAACTTTGATCTCCTTGTCCGTCTCAGTGACGTCCACCTGCGGCCAAAAACCGGCGGCCATTTCGCGCTGCGGCGCCAACCCCGAGTCGCCCCAGAAATCGTCAAACACACGGTTGATCTGACTTCGCAAATAACTGAACGGATCGGTGCCGCGCTCCGTCAGCGAGCGTTCTTCACTTCTTCTCCATGGAACAATTGCCATAAACTAACTCCTTTCTTTGTGAAAAAGATATGTCGTAAGCGGCGCATTCGCGCGTCTCTCTTTCGAGGGAAGTGCCTAATGCGTCACATGCGATCCATGTGACGCACGCGGCCGTTGCGGGCCGATAACGTGATTATTTCGCTTTTCCCGGTCCCCACAATGCGCGACCAGGTTTGGCGCCGGTGTGGTCGCCGTCTTTGATCACTTGCACGCCATTCACAAACACATGCTTTACACCCACGGCGTATTGATGCGGTTTTTCGAAGGTGGCGCGATCGGCGATCGTTGCAGGATCAAACACAACTATGTCGGCGAACATTCCCTCCTTGAGAAACCCGCGGTGGTCGAGACCGAGATTCGTAGCAGGCAATCCGCTCAGCCGGCAAATGGCGTCCTTCATCGGAATCATTTTCTCGTCGCGCACATACTTCCCGAGCACCCGCGCGAAATTCCCATATGCGCGCGGATGAGGATTCGATTTCGTGAACGGTGGCTCCGGCGCTTGCGAAGCTTCATCGGACCCGAATGAAATCCATCGTTTCGCGACTTCCTTCTTCACGTTTTCTTCGGACATGACGAAATAAATCGTGCCGATGCGTGATTCGTCCTCGGCAATCAAATCCATCATCGTGTCGATTGGATCTCTCCCGCGCATCTTCGCGACTTCGGCGAGCGTTTTGCCGGTGAGGGGTTTGAGTTTGTCGGACTTAAATCCGACCAACAGGATTTTATCTGGCGAACCAGCGGCGAGGTATAGATTTTCCCATTTGTCGCTGTCGATCTTTACCTCGGCTTTGATCTTCTCGCGCGTCGCCGGGTCGCGCAGACGTTTGAATAACGCGGGATAACCACCGTCTTCTGTCCACGGCGGAAGGCAAGCATCGAGCCCGGTACCGGCGGCGGTATATGTGTACATGTTTGCGCGGACGTTCAGTCCTTCCTTTTGCGCGCGTTCGATCCGCGTGAGCAATTCGTCTTCTTTCGGCCAATTTTTTTGGCCGGCGGCTTTGATGTGATAAACCTCGGCCGGAATGTTCGCTTCGCGCGCGATCCGCAGCAGCTCATCGAGCGCTTCAAACAATTGATTTCCTTCGCTGCGCATGTGCGAGATGTATTTACCCTGATATTTTGCGGCGACCTTGCACAACTCGATCAACTCTTCCGTCTTCGCGTAAAACGCCGGCGGATAGATCAGCGAAGTGCCAATGCCCAATGCGCCTGCTTCCATTTCCTTGCGTACCAGCTCGCGCATTTGATCGAGCTGTTCAGGCGTGGGCGCCTTATCCTCGAACCCAATCACATATTCGCGAACGGTAGTTGCGCCCAAGAACGACGCCACATTGCACGAGATGCCGCGTTTTTCGAGGTATTGCAGATACTCCGCGAGCGTGTTCCACTTGATGTCGTATTTGATATCTGTTTGGGCGCGCAGCATGTGCTCACGCACGCGCTCGTTCACCGGCCCCATGGATTCGCCTTCGCCCATGATCTCTGTCGTGACACCCTGCCGGATTTCGCCTTGCGACCGGCCATCTTGAATCAGTGACTCCGTGGACCACGAAAGCATGTTGATAAACCCAGGCGCGACGGCGAGCCCCTTCGCGTCTACAATTGTCTTCGCTGTCGCCGTTTTGAAATCGCCGATTCCGGCGATCCGATCGCCGCGAATCGCAACATCGGCCTGCCGTGGCTCGGCACCGGTGCCATCGTAAACCGTCCCGCCCCGAATAATAACGTCAAAATCTGCCGGTGATTGCGATGGAGATCGCTCCTGAGCGAATCCGGCAACCGCCGGACAAAGCACAATTGTCAGGAACGCGACGGCCCAAAGGAAGTTTTGCTTCATTGTCTCGACTGATGGTATCGAACACCGATGTTCGCGCAAAAGCTTGTCGCGAGACAAAATGCGTATCGCAGAATTTCGCGCGAAGCGCTCTGGAGTGCGAGGCGTCTCCAGCCACGGTTGAGCGGCAAGGGCGACCGATGGGACCACTTGGTGCGAATCATATTGGGAAGGTTTGCTGGTGAGACCGCCGTTCCTGACGGTGGCCGGCAAGCCACACGCGGAGGCGCATCCGCGGCTTCGCGAGGGAGAAAGGGAAATTCAGAATTGGAGAAAGAGGAACATCTGATGAAAACGAAAATGAAATCCAAGCACCGCAGTCGAGCATTGCTGCTGTCGATCCTTTGCGGAGGCGTCCTTGCGACTTTTCTGGGCGGATGTGCAGAGGGGCCTTACGTAGCTACGTATGACACCGGTTATTATCCGACCGCGTACTATACGCCGTCTTATTACCGAACATATTCGTACTACGAGCCTGCGTATGACACAACAATCGTACGCTCCGGCGTCCGCTACAACGATGCTTACGGTCCGCGCTATTACGACAGAACCGTCTACGGCGATTGGTAATTGATTTGTGAGGCGCGCTTGGTCGACGCATCGGTGCGGTCCGCCGATGGCGGATGCGCCGATGCGCTCAAGTCGCTCGGAGGCTCTAGCGAGTCAGACACCTCACAGAGGCGTGGCTACAAAATTTGTTTTTATTTGGCTTTGTTTGTTTAAGCCGTTGCATTAAACGAATGGAGAAGAGGGTTTAATGAGAGCAGCTGCAAAGACATCCCATCTCGTGGCAACGATCCTCTCGTTGCTGTGTGCAGGCCTTTTTGCCCTTTCACTCGGCGGATGCGCCGAAGTGTATTACACGGAGACTAATCACACACCGGAGTCGCGCTACAATACTTATTACGGACCGTACTATTACCCGTACTATCCGTGGTACAGCTATTACGGCGGAGCGTACTATTACGGATATTGAGGCTTTTGTGACCGTGAAACCTGCTGAGTGATACGGGAGGATCTCCTAACCTTTGTGTAAAGCGAGAAAGCGATGACTCAATAGCCTGAACTCCTTGCGAGATTCGAGTAAGCCTATGGCACGACGGTTAAGGTGAGATCGTTCCCGGTGCCGCCTTCGTAGCTCGCCTGGTAAGTGTTGCCGTTGCTGGTGAAGGTCGAGTTATCGGGAAGGTTACTGAAGGTGCCTGCAATCGGGTTAGCTGAGGTATTATCAATCACGGTAAACACTGTGCCCGGCGGAAGGGTGCCACTGCCAACATCGGTAAAGACAAACAGCGCGCCGCTGTTAATAGTCACGCCAACGGCGACAACTTTATCCGCCTTGGCGGTGGTACGCTTTAATACACATTTGTAGGTCGAGAGGGAGTTGAAGGTCAGCGTGCTATTAATGGTTAGGGTGCCGGGTGTTGCATTGTTGCCAGGCAAGAGGATTGCTCCGGAGCTGCTGCCGGTTCCGACCGTTACCGCGCCGTCGATCATACCCGTGCCACCGAACGTGCCGGCGTTGATTTGCACGAAGCCTGAGCCGGTGCCGGAACCGGTCTTATTTTTCGCGAGGAGGGTACCGGCCTCAATGGTGGTGCCTCCGGTGTAGGTGCTCGCCTTGGTCAAAGGCAGCTTGCCCGTTCCGACTTTGGTAATCGAACCACCGGTGAACCCAGCGCCGTCCTGTATCACGCCGGAGAAAGTCGTGCTCAGGTTGTTGGTGCCCACCGTCAGGTCATTCCCTCCGAGAAACACGGCCCCGTTCCCTCGAAGATTGCCGATCGCCATGCCCGGAGCGTTGTGACCGCTGATGTCCAGGTAGCCATTGCCGAAAAGCGCCACGAACGCCGTGCCGCCGCTGGAAGAACGACCAAACGCAATCCACCCGCCGAGGCCTCCGTTGGTCCCGCCAAGGGTGTGGTGTTCGGCGTTGCCCGCGGTGGAATTGTCGGTGAAATCAGTATGACCGCCCTGGGCGTTGCTGGCCGTGCCGCCCTCATTGATGAAGATGCCGCGGTTTGCGGTCGTGGTGTCGCGGAATGATATGTTTCCGCCGGCTGCGCCGCTGGCTGTGGCGCCGTTATTGGTGAAGGTAATCAGCGGTCCCCCCGCCACCGTGTTCGCCGCCGCGCTGTTAGTGAATACTATCGTTCCAAAGTTGCCGGCTCCGTCGGTAACAGTCACAAAGTTTGGGCTGGTCGCTGAATTGTTCGTCGGGCCCACGCCGCTGATGGTCAATGTAAACGTGGGACTGGCGGTGATGGTGAACGCGCTCGCGCCCGAGTTGAACACGATGCCATTGACTTCGGTGTTCGCCGAGAGCGAAACGCTAGTGATATTGGAGGTGGCGAAAGTGGCTGTGTCGGATGCTCCATTAGGCACCGTAGTGGGCGTCCAATTCGTCGCCGTGTTCCAGTCCCCAGTGGCAGGACTTGCCTTCCATGTAGCGCTCCCGGCAAAGCTGCTGCTCGCGGTTGAAAGCAGAAGGGTCAGGATGGCGGCGGCCGAGAGAAGGAAAGCCCACGCAAGGGTGCGCAGGGGTGAAGGAGGTGCTCCAAAGAGTGGAGTGAGGTGTGGGTTGGTGTTTTTCATGGGGTTTTCTTTTAGTGCGGTTCTTTTCGACTTGAAGCTCGGGGACTACTGCACCGTCAGGGTTAGATCGTTGCCGGTGCCGCCTTCATAGTTAACTTTATAAGTATTGCCGTTGCTGGTGAAAGTAGAACCATCCGGCAGGTTACTAAAGTTGCCCGCGATAGGCGTGGCCGAGGTGTTGTCGATGATGGTAAAAACCGTACCCGGCGTCAGGGTACCACTGCCAAGATCAGTAAAGACAAACAACGCACCGCTGTTGATAGTGACACCGAGGGCGACAACTTGATCCGCCTTGGCAGTATTAGTGTTCAACCCGGAGTGATAGCTCGCGTCGGAGTTAAATGTCAGTACGCTCTGGATGGTCAGGGTGCCGGGGTTGACGTCACTTTTAAACCCGGGGGACAGAAATGCTCTGGGGCCGCTCCCGTCTCCGATGGTCACCGCACCGGCAATTACGCCTGTGCCACCAAGCGTGCCGGCGTCGACCTGCACCGCGCCGCTGCCCGTGCCGGAGCCTCCCTTGTTATTGACCACAAGTTTACCGTGCTTAATGGTGGTGCCTCCGGTGTAAGTATTCCTATGGCGGAGAACCAGCTGTCCGTTACCAATTTTGGTAAGCGAGCCGCCAGTGCCACCAGTGGCACCGCCATCCTGGATCACCCCGGAAAAGAGGGTGTTTAAGTTGTGGGTGCCTACGGTTAGGTTATTGGCTCCCAGGAAAACATTTCCATTTCCTTCGATGGAGCCGACCGCCACACCAGGACTTCCGTGCCCGCTGATGTCCAGGTTGCCATTGCCGAAAACTGCCACGCGCGCTGTGCCGCCCGAGGAATCAGCATCAAAGCGAATGAAGCCGCCGCCGTTCAGGCCGCCGTCCGCGACCAGTGTGCAACGACCCGCAGTCGAGGTGTCGCTGAATATCGTGGTGCCACCTCCACCGCTGACCTCGCTGCCGTTATTGGTAATGGCGCTATCGGCGGCGGTGGAGGCGTGGAAGAAATAAATGAAGCCGCCGAGCGCGTCGGCACCGGCCACCGCGCCGTTGTTGGTGAAGGTGCCATTGCCAGCGGTCGAGCGGTCGAAGAAGTTCATCTCGGCGCCGCCTGCGCCGCTGAGCGCGCTGCCATTGTTAGTAAAGGTACCATAGCCAGCGGTCGAGTCGTTGAAGAATTGCGTGAAACCACGGTCTCCGCCGGCAACGGCACCGCCCTTGGTAGTGAAGATGCCATTGCCCGCGCTCGAGTGGTGGAAGAATCGCGCCGCGCCGCCGAATCCCCCGCTGGCCGCGCCGCCGTTGGTCGTGAAGGAGCCATTGCCGGCGGTCGAGATGTCGAAGAATTCGGTCACGCCGCCCTCCGCGCCGCTGACCGCTCCGCCGTTGTTGGTGAAGGAAGTCTGGCTCCCCGCCGTCGCGCTGTTAGTGAATGCTATTAATCCATTGCTGCCGTTGCTATCAACAGCAGCCACAAAGTTCTGTGCGATCCCTGAATTGTTCGTGATCCCCACGCCGCTGATGGTTAGCTGAAAGCCGGGACTGGTGGCGATCGTGAACGCGCTCGCGCCTGGGTTGAATACGATACCGTTCACTTCCGTGTCGGCTGAAAGGGAAACGCCGGTTGTATTGGACAAGGCGAATGTCGCCGTGTCTGACGGACCGTTAGGCACGGTGTTTGGCATCCAGTTTGTTGCCGTGTTCCAGTCGCCGGTGGCGGGACTTGCCTGCCACGTGGCGCTGCCGGCAAAGCTGCTGCTCGCTGTTGAAAGCAGGAGCAGCAACATCGCTACCGTCAGAAATAATAACGGCAATCGTAGGCGCGGACGCCGAGTAGGCACTGCGAGTGATATTAATGAAGAGAGGCGCGTGGTATTCATTGGTGAGGTCTTATTGATTGTTGAGAACGATTTGCGGAGCGGTTTTGTTGAACTCAAGCTGAGCGCTCACCTTTTGGATTTGCGCTGTCTGCTCGTTCAAACGCTCCATCACAGCTTCCATTCCTTTCTGTTGCTGCGCGATAGTCGCGTCCTGTTTCACCACCGTTGACTTCAGTTGGTTGATGGTTGCTTCCTGTTCCTGCACCTTGCGATGCTCTTTCAAAAATTCGTTGAGTAACATCGCGTTCACCGCTTCGTAGCGCACGGTGTAGATTTCGCCTTTGGCATCGCGAGCCACCAAATCAGGATTGACTTTTTCTACGTCCTCAGCGACAAGGCCAAACTGCGGAATGCCATCGGGATCAAGCTCGTGCTTGTAACGGAAGGTCACCGGTTGCAGCGAAAGGATCGCTTCGCTCGCCTTGTCCATCGGCTTGATCTCATCCTTGAAACGCTCCGACGAGGTCACCGTGCCGAGGTGACCATTGGAATCTATAATGACTCCTATACCTCCTGCCACAGTTTCCCCGCTTATGCCTGCGATAAATGTGCGCTTGTGAATGCCTACCGTGCCAATGCGGATGTGATTAGACTCGCGAGGATGACCATGGTTGCCGATATCGATATTGTCATCGCCCGTGGTGAGATTCTCGCCAGCTCCGGCGCCCAATGCGATGTTGAAATTGCCGTTGTTGCTATTGAGCGCAGTATAACCGACGGCGGTGTTGAAGTTGCCGGTTGTGTTGCTATTGAGAGCAAAATCCCCGTCGACCGTGTTGCCGATGCCGGTTGTGTTGCGATAGAGCGCATGCTCACCATTGACCGTGTTGTCGTTGCCGGTTGTGTTGCTCATGAGCGCAGCAAAACCATAGGCCGTGTTGGCGCTGCCGGTTGTGTTGTTTTGGAGCGCAAAAGCACCGGTGGCCGTGTTGCCGACACCGTCTGTGTTGCTTAACAGCGCAAAAGCACCGATTGCTGTGTTAACGTTGCTGTTGTTGCTAAAGAGCGCCTCAAAACCGATTGCCGTGTTGTCGAGGCCGCTTGTTAGGTTGAATAGCGCGTTGTCACCCTCCGCAGTGTTGTCGCCGGGATAGCCTCCGTCTGGTGGCGGATCAACCGCCCGTGCTGTCGGCGAAAGCGCAAAGCAGGCGAGTGTGAAGAGACATAGTACAATTGCTTTTCGTTGAATCGATGGATTCATGGTTCTTCCTTCCTTTTTCCCCGCTGCGTTGATTCTGGTAGTTGCGGGTCCGGAAGGGGCGAAGAATCTAGCGGGGAAATGTCCTCCGCCTGATTCAGATCCGTTTGACGAAATCGAGCTTTGAAAAAATCCTGCCAGCTTGTCAAGCTAATTCGGCGCAACTCCGAATCGCGCATTCGAGTTCCACAAAAGCTGTAAGCTTTTCATCCGCTCGCACAACGAAACGCTTTCCATCGTCGCGATGTGCATCAGCAACAAAGATCGTTCACCCGTGCGAACCCACGGCTGAGACACAGCCCCAACTCCAACCGGCTCTGCTGAGATTGTCAGCGATGATTTCCCAGTACTTCACAGGCGTTCAAGAATTAGTGGCACGTGCCATCGGAGTATTTCCAACACCGGACACCGCCATGATGTGAACAAGCCCCTCTTCCAGTTGCACCGCCCTCCGAGCCATCACGGCATACCGCCCCGATCCTGTGAAGCTGCTCAGCGACAGTTGCCGGGTTACTGCGCGGTATAGTTTCGATTCCACGTGTTGCCATCGGCTTAATAGGATCAGGAGTAGCAGCAGGCTTTGACGCGCTTCCTGCCGTCGCTTCCTGCCGCTGTCGCATCGCTTCTTCTTGCTGCTTCCGCAGCGCCTCCAAATTCGCATTTTACTCGACGAAGTACGCATTGCCTTTGGCGGCGTCGTAATGAAACCGTGCCTGAACCTCTTTAGGCAATTCGGTGAAGTAGAGTTTTGAGATTCCCGATTTGGTCCTCAACACAATGCCATCAGGCTCAACGCGGCTGACCTTTGCGTTTTTGTATTCTTTCCCGTCAGTCGTCTTGAAGTCATCGGCGACTGCGAGTGACGCGGACAGCCCCGCTAAGATTGCCAGTGTGATTCCCCAGTGCTTCACGCGGCGTGATTGTGCCTTTTTGCTCTCCACAACGGCAATGACGAAATGATATAACCCGACGCCAATGACACGGGCCGCTACCTTCATCAGTGCTGCGCTTCTTTGCAGTGCGTCAGCGGCAGAATCGCCGCCTGTGACGTTTCTCTCGCCCTGTGAATGTCGCGATAATCACGGCCAGCATCGCTGGTCCAGTAAAGAATGATCCGTCAATTCCGCCTACGGATGCCAGCGCGATTCAATCGGTGACGCCCTCTGATATGTTCAGTTGGGCCGGGGCCGAACGTACGTTTGACTCAACAATCAGAGCGCACCGGGATTGAAAATAAATGGTTCGCCCTCACGAGCCGCGTAGTTGCTGTAAAAGCCGAAACGGACGGTGATCCACATACCGGTCTCTCACTCCATGGTGACTTAATCATCTCTTTAAAAGTGTTTCGGTCATCGACTGGCAGTACAACCGTTCCGGCTGACAGCGATAAATATTTTAAGATTTTCCTTGCTATTTAGACAAATAACGTGAAAACCGTGTCAATCGGCAAGGAGGATTTCATGAGCGTGCAATCTGCCAAAAAAATAACGAACGTCACCAAACCAGTGCCACGCAGATTTAGGGCCAACCTCGATGCGCCACTGGTGATCCCAGCTGTGATTTCGGCGATGGTTGTGGCACTTTTGGCATTCCCAGGAAGGGCAGCTGCCTCCGTGCAACTCTCGATCATTGACCTTGGGACGTTGGGCGGAACCTATAGCGCAGCCCAAGCGATTAATAATCGCGGAGAGATCGTCGGCGAGAGCTCTACCGCCTCGGGAGAATTGCACGCCTTCCTCTGGCAAGATGGCACAATGATTGACCTCGGGACGCTCGGCGGAACGTCCAGCAGTGCCCGTGGCATCAACGAGCGTGGACAGGTTGTGGGTTCGAGCACAACGGCTTCGGGCGAGTCCCGCGCCTTCCTTTGGCAAGATGGGACGATGTTCGACCTTGGAACATTAGGTGGACCCTCTATCGGCAGCAGTGCCAACGCCATTAACAATCGTGGGCAGGTTGTGGGCGGGAGTGGGACCGCTTCGGGAGATTTGCATGCTTTCGTTTGGCAGGATGGCACAATGACCGACCTTACACCGCTGATCCATACCTTCAGCTCTGCTATCAGCATCAACGAGCGTGGGCAGATTGTAGGCCTCGGGGAGGGCTACTCCTTCCTCTGGCAACATGGCACTTTGACCAACCTCCTTCCGGGTAGATTCTCGATCCCCTATGATATTAATGACCGCGGGCAGATAGTGGGCGAGGCTGAGATTGACCCCGGGACAGCGGACCGCGCCTTCCTATTACAAGGTGACATGCTGACCGATCTCGGGACGCTCGGCGGCGAGAGTAGTGTTGCCCAAAGTATCAACAATCGCGCGCAGGTCGTTGGTGTAAGCCTAACCAGCGAGGAAGATGTGGTTCATGCTTTCCTGTGGCAGAATAGCATAATGATTGACCTAGGGACACTCGGCCGAGCCTTTAGCAATGCCGAAGCAATTAACGAACGGGGCCAGATTGCTGGCTTTAGCGAGAATCGCTCACGCGAGTTCCATGCTGTGCTCTGGACGAAGTAGGTGACCACTCTAACGGAGGAGATTTACAAGGCATAAATAAGAAGTTCTCTGCGCCCATCCGTCGCCCAGATATTACGTGGTAATCGCCGCCGTCATACCGGTGTCGCGTCGCGACAGATACCCCAGTTTCGGTGGACGGACGGTGGCGTTCACATTGCGCTTAGCGTGGTTAATTGTGCGACTGCAGGTCTGAAAGAGGCGAAGAACCTAGCGGAGGACATGTCCTCCGCCTGATTCAGATCCGCTTTAGCGGCGCCGAGTTTGCAAAAAATCTCGCCTGCTTGTCAAGGAAACTCGCTGCAAGCGCAGATCAAACCGGAGAACTAGCCCTTCAGGATACGCTGCATGGGAAATTCACCCGGTGATGAAAATGGAGGTTCAGTAACTAAGTTCTGGCGACCCGGCTGCTTCCCGTCTATATCGTGGGTTGCCAGTCCACTCCATTCTCGTTAGGTATCCAGGCGCGCCCCAGACGTTTGCTGCCGCGCTACGGTAGTTACGGCAGATGGAAGGCGTCGACGCGGTTGGGCGATTGGAAGTCGCCAGTGGCAACATAGACGGTGCCGTTGGCGACAATTGGTTGAGCGCCAAAGACGGAGCGAAATGGTTTGCCGTCCGGGTCGGCGAGCGAGCCGAGGAAGGCGCCGAGCGCGGCCTCGAACATCATCAGCTCACCGTCATCGG
>VBKE01000268.1 GCA_005879605.1 Deltaproteobacteria bacterium | reverse complement strand
TGAGGTGGCACTCCAAGCCCTTCGGGACTATAGTGTGGAAGTGAGAAAGAGATGGAATTTATCCTGCAAGGGCGAAAATCCTGTTTTCCTAAACAATCGGGGTGGCAGGATTACGACTCGGAGCGTTGCGCGTTTGGTAGAAAAGCATCTTCGCGCGGCGGGAATTCCGGTCAAAGTCAGTCCTCATGGACTACGCCACACCTTTGCGACGCACCTATTGAACAGCGGAGCCGATCTGCGCGTCATCCAGGAGATGCTCGGGCATGCGAGCCTGTCAACGACGCAACGTTACACGCATTTGAATCTAGATCAGCTGACCGCGGTCTATGATAAGGCGCATCCGAGAGCGTGACGAGGAAAGGCAAAAGGATAAAGGCTAAAGTATAAAAGGCCGGGAGAGTTCACTATCCCTTATCCTTCATCCATAATCCTTTAAAGAGAATGTTGCACGGCACAACCATATTGGCGATTCGTCATGGCGGCAAAGTCGTCGTGGTGGGTGACGGACAGGTGAGCCTCGGGCAGACCGTCATGAAGCATAGCGCTCGTAAAGTCCGTAAGCTTCATCATGACCGAGTCATCGCCGGCTTCGCGGGGGCGACGGCGGATGCTTTCACGCTCTTCGAAAAGTTCGAGGCGAAGCTGGAAGAGTTCAACGGCAACCTTAAGCGCGGGGCGGTGGAATTGGCCAAAGACTGGCGCACGGATCGGATTCTGCGGCGGTTGGAGGCGCTGTTAATCGTCGCTGACACTGAGGACTTGCTGGTCATCTCCGGCAGCGGCGATGTGGTGGAGCCGGACGATGGGCTTATCGCCATCGGCTCGGGCGGGAACTACGCGCTGGCGGCGGCTCGGGCCTTAGTCAAGCACACGCAGCTGGATGCCCGAACCATCGCCGAAGAAGCCATGCGAGTCGCGGCAGCTATTTGCGTGTACACCAACGATCAGCTGACGTTCGAAGAGCTGCCCTAGAAGGTCACGACTCGTGTGGTTGGTTGCGCCGGCCGACTCGCTTCGGCGTAGTAGAGATTGGAGTACTGGAGTGATGGATTGATGGATTTAAAATCCAATCCGCCAATACTCCTATACTCCAACACTCCATTTCGATCACCTCCATCCGCTCGCCGTTGTGTGCGAGCGGGCTAAAGATTGCATTTTCCGCGGAACTTGCTACGTGTTATCGTATCTCCATGAAAGATGATGCAACTGTCGCGTTGACGGATTCGACTTCGTCGCCCACGCCGGTGATGACGCCGCGAGAAATCGTTTCAGAGTTGGATCGTTATATCGTCGGGCAAAGGGAAGCGAAGCGCGCCGTGGCGATCGCATTGCGTAACCGCTGGCGGCGCCAGTTGGTACCGGAAGACCTGCGTGAAGAGATCGCCCCTAAGAATATCATCATGATCGGCCCGACCGGCGTCGGCAAGACGGAAATCTCCCGTCGCTTGGCCAAACTGGCGCAAGCGCCATTTATCAAGGTCGAGGCTTCCAAATTCACCGAGGTGGGTTACGTCGGGCGCGACGTGGAATCGATCATTCGTGACCTCACGGATCTCGCCGTCAATATGGTGAAAGAGGAAGAAAAACAGAAGGTCGAGATCAGAGCGCGGGAGATTGCCGAGGAGCGCATCTTGGATCTGCTGTTGCCGGGTCCTGCAGCCAGCTCCGACGGCGAGAGCATCGACGCCGCCCGCGTCCAGGGCACGAGAGACAAACTCAAGAAGATGCTCCGCGAAGGCAAGATGGACGAGCGCTTCGTGGAGATCGAAATGAGTCAGGCGGCCATGCCGATGATCGAGGTGCTCGCGCCGCAAGGCATGGAGGGAATGGAGTTCAATCTCAAGGAGATGTTCTCCAATCTCCTGCCGAAAAGGACCAAGAAGAAGACGGTCAAAATCCCCGAAGCGATGGAAATCCTCACCC
Source organism: Deltaproteobacteria bacterium (assembly GCA_005879605.1). Classification (GTDB taxonomy): domain Bacteria; phylum Desulfobacterota; class Binatia; order UBA9968; family UBA9968; genus DP-1. The sequence continues at coordinate 9,762 of VBKE01000268.1, read as the reverse complement.
AAGAAGAAGCGGGTAAGCTGATCGACATGGACAAGGTCATCGGTGAAGCGCTGCGTCGGGTGGAGCAGTCCGGGATCGTGTTTTTGGATGAAATCGATAAAATCGCCGGACGAGAATCCAGCCACGGTCCGGACGTGTCGAGAGAAGGCGTGCAGCGGGATTTACTGCCGATCGTGGAAGGCTCGACGGTGAATACTAAATACGGCATGGTCAAGACTGACCATATCCTGTTCGTTGCGTCCGGCGCGTTTCACAGCGCCAAACCATCGGACCTGATCCCGGAATTCCAGGGCCGTTTCCCGATACGCGTCGAGCTCAGCTCCCTCGGTAAAGAAGATTTTGTCCGTATTTTGACCGAACCCAAGAATGCTCTGATCAAACAGTACGCCGCGTTGCTCGAAACCGAGGGAATTCACCTGAATTTCGCAGACGATGCCATCCAGGAGATCGCTCAGATCGCCTCCGAGGTCAATGAGAAGACGGAAAACATCGGCGCCCGGCGACTTCATACCGTCTTAGAGAGACTGCTCGACGAAATTTCCTTCACCGCCCCGGAGATGCCGGGTAAGAACGTAACCATCGACGCCCAATATGTCCGCGAAAGGCTCGGTCCCATCTTGAAGAATGAGGACCTCTCGCGCTATATCCTCTAGAGATTAGTTAGGTCAAGGACCCATAGATGGAGAACTTCATCGGCAAAGCAGAGGTGCTGATGGAAGCGCTTCCCTATTTTCAGCGCTTCTATGGCAAAACCTTCGTCATCAAGTACGGCGGCCACGCCATGGTGGACGAGGAGCTGAAGGAAAGCTTCGCCCAGGACATCGTTCTCCTGAAATACGTCGGCATTAATCCCGTGGTGGTGCACGGCGGCGGGCCGCAGATCGACCAGCTCCTCGACAAACTGGGAATCACGAGCCGCTACGTGCGCGGCATGCGGGTGACCGATCAGGAAACCTTGGACATTGTGGAGATGGTTCTGGTCGGTAAGGTCAATAAGGAGATCGTCACCCTGATCAATCAACATGGCGGCATGGCCGTCGGGTTGAGCGGCAAGGACGGCGGACTGATCCTGGCGCGGAAGATGAACGTCACGGTCTCCGAAAACGGCAAGCCGCCCGAAATTATCGACATCGGCATGGTCGGTGAAATCATCGGCATTAACCCCTTGGTGATCGACTCTCTCGATGAGAACAAGTTCATTCCGGTGATCGCCCCGTTGGGTGCCGGCCAGGACGGCGAGACCTACAACATCAATGCCGACTTGGTAGCGGGCGAAGTGGCGGAGGCGCTTCACGCCGAGAAGCTCATTCTCATGACGGACGTCGAAGCGGTGAAAGACAAGAAGGGCGAACTCATGAGCACGCTGAAGGTAAATCAAGCGCGCAAAATGATCCAAGAGGGGGTCGTCGGCTCAGGGATGATCCCCAAAGTGGAATGCTGCATCGAAGCCCTCAAGGGGGGCGTCGGTAAAACACACATCATCGACGGCAGGGTGAAGCATGCGGTTCTCCTGGAGATTTTCACGAAAGAAGGCGTGGGAACTGAGGTGGTGAGGAAATAATATAGATGAAGAACCGCGATGTCGCCAAGCTTACCGAAAATTATGTCGCTCACACCTACGCTCGCTATCCTATCGCTCTGGTGCGTGGCAAAGGGGCTCGGGTGTGGGACGCCGATGGAAAAGAATACCTCGACTTTCTCGCCGGAATCGCGGTTAACAGCTTGGGCCATTGCCATCCTGCCATCGTGCGCGCCATCCAACAACAGGCGCGCAAGCTGATCCACGTTTCCAATCTCTATCATATTCTGCCGCAATCCGAGTTGGCGCGTGAGCTTTGCCGCCACTCGTTTGCGGATCGCGTGTTTTTTTGTAACAGCGGCGCCGAAGCCAATGAAGCAGCCATCAAGCTGGCGCGGCGCTACGGCGGCGAGCATTCAAACGGCAAATACGAAATCCTTTCCACCCACAATTCTTTTCACGGACGGACTTTGGCTACCCTCACGGCCACCGGTCAGGAAAAGGTGCGCGCCGGCTACGATCCACTACCGGCAGGTTTTCGGCAAATCCCCTTCAACGATCTCCGGGCCGCCGAAGAAGCCATTGATGAGCAAAAAACGGTCGGTATCCTCGTGGAGCCAATTCAGGCCGAGGGCGGCATCAATGTACCCGATGAAAACTACTTCCGGGGACTCAGGGAGCTGTGCGACCGCCGCGGCTTGTTGTTGATTTTCGATGAGGTGCAGACCGGCGTGGGCCGAACGGGCAAACTTTTTGGCTACGAGCATTTCGGCGTCGAACCGGACATCATGACGTTGGCGAAGGCGCTGGGAGGCGGGCTGCCGCTGGGCGCCATGCTGGCGCGCGAAGCGGTCGCGCAGAGTTTCGTTCCGGGAAGCCATGCTTCCACCTTCGGCGGAAACCCGCTTGTCTGCGGCGTCGGCCTGGCGGTAATGAAAACGCTGCTCAAGGGCGGTGTGCTGAAGAACTCGGTCAAAATGGGAAAAGTCTTCATGCAGCGACTCCACGCGTTGAAGGCGCGCTTTCCTTTTATTCGGGACATCCGCGGCAAAGGGCTGATGCTGGGTATTGAGCTTGAGATGGAAGGGACCAAAATCGTCGAGGCCTGCATGCAGGAGGGATTGCTGATCAATTGCACGGCATACAGAGTTCTGCGTTTTGTTCCGCCGCTGACCATCAAGCAAAAAGAAATCGACCGGGGTCTGAGAATTTTAGAAGAGGTTCTCGCACGCCAGTAGCCCGCGGTTTTTTTCCGAATCATGAACAAACGGGATCTTTTGAATTTTACCGACGTTAGCCGGGTTGAGATGCAAGCGATCTTCGGTCTGGCGCGGGAGCTCAAGCGCAAGCAAAAGCAGGGAATTCGCCACGAGCTGCTTCGCGGCAAGGGCATGGCTTTGGTTTTCGAAAAGCCCAGTCTGCGCACGCGGGTTTCGTTCGAAGTCGGGATGGCGCAGCTGGGCGGATATGCGGTTTTCTTGGGGCCTACCGAGATCGGGATGGGAAGCAGGGAAACTCCGGCGGATTGCGCGCGCAACCTTGCCAGGTGGGTTGACATCATTACCGTGCGCACGTTCTCAGAAAAGGTTATCGAAGAAATGGCTGAGTACGCTTCGATTCCGGTGATCAACGCGCTCACGGATCTCTATCATCCCTGCCAGGTGCTCGCCGATTGTCTCACGTTGATAGAGCACAAAGGGAAATTGGACGGGCTCAAAATCGCTTTTGTCGGCGATGGCAACAACATGGTTCATTCATGGATTGAGGCCGCCGAGAAACTTCCGATCTCATTCGCCATGGCTTGTCCCAAGGGTTATGAGCCCAAAGCGGAGATTGTCAGCCAGGCAAGGCAAAACGGCGCGCAGGTCGCCGTGACCCATTCCGTCGAAGAAGCCGTACACGGCGCGGATGCTATCTACACCGATGTGTGGGCGAGCATGGGACAGGAGATGGAAGCACAGCGCCGCGCCAAAACGTTTCGGGATTACCAGCTGAACCAAAGAGTCGTTGCGATGGCAAAGACAGACGCGGTCGTGATGCATTGCCTGCCGGCGCACCGCGGCGAAGAGATCACCGACGACGTTTTGGAAAGTCCGCAGTGTATCGCGTTCGATCAAGCGGAGAATCGGCTCCACGTGCAAAAGGCGGTGATGGTCTGGTTGCTCAACGGGTTCAAGAGTTCAAAGGCCAAAGGACTAAAGGGCCGTAAATAATTTTAGATTTTCGATTGCCGATTTTCGATTAAAAGAAAAAAATGCCAAGAGCGGAAATCGGATGAATTGATCGACAATCTAAAATCCAAAATCGAAAATCTAAAATGGGGCAGGGGATGAATGCAAAGAAAGTCGTTCTGGCATATTCCGGCGGCTTGGATACGTCGGTTATTTTGCGCTGGCTGAAGGAACAGTACGGCTGCGAGGTTGTGGCCTTTTGCGCGGATTTGGGACAAGGCGAAGATCTTCAGGCCGTCAAACGGAAGGCCATCACGACGGGCGCGACTAAAGCGGTGGTCGGCGATCTGCGGGAAGAGTTCGTAAAAAACTACGTTTTTCCTATGCTGCGCGCCAACGCAGTATATGAGGGCTCGTATCTGCTGGGGACTTCGATTGCACGTCCTCTGATTGCAAAAGCCCAAATTGAGGTGGCCGTCCAAGAACGCGCAGACGCCGTATCCCACGGGGCGACTGGCAAAGGAAACGATCAGGTACGTTTCGAGCTGACCTATTATTCCTTAAAACCGGGCATCAAAGTGATCGCGCCGTGGCGTATTTGGGATTTGAACTCCCGCACATCGCTGATCGCATACGCGCGCAAACATGGGATTCCCGTGCCGGTGACCAAAGCACGTCCCTACAGCACCGACCGAAATATTTTCCACATCAGCTACGAGGGCGGCGTCCTCGAAGATCCATGGAAGGAGCCGCCAAAAGACATGTTTCTTTGGTGCCGCCACGTGGAAAAGGCGCCCAATCGGCCGGAATATATCGAAATCGACTATGCGCGTGGCAATCCTGTCGCTGTCAATGGTCGCGCCCTTTCGCCGGCAAAACTCCTGGCAAAACTCAATGACGTGGGAGCGAAGCACAGGATCGGCCGGGTCGATATCGTGGAGAACCGCTACGTCGGCATGAAGTCGCGCGGCGTCTATGAGACTCCCGGAGGGACCATTCTCCATGCAGCGCACCGCGCGCTGGAGTCCATTACCATGGATCGGGAAGTATTGCGGTTGAGAGATTCCCTGATCCCGCGTTATGCGGAGATGATTTATTACGGATATTGGTTCGCGCCCGAAAGGGAGGTTTTGCAAAAGACCGTCGATGCGACGCAGGCGAACGTGAGCGGTCGGGTGCGCCTAAAACTTTATAAAGGCAACGTCGTCGTTGCGGGTCGAAAATCGAATGCTTCGCTCTACGACCCGAGCGTGGCGACTTTCGAAAAAGACGAAGTCTATCACCAGGGCGATGCCGATGGATTTATCCGTCTGAACGCCTTGCGGCTCCGGCTGCGTCGACTGAGCAAAGCGAAGGGCTAAGTGGATTGGAGATAACAAATTTCAGATCTCGAGTTCTGACGCTTTCGCTGCAATTCGTGGCTCGTCAAGTGGTAGCATAGGCAAAGGATTGAAAAGTCCCAACGAAGAAAAAATCAAGCTCTGGGGCGGGCGGTTTACCTCAGTGACGGCGAGCTCCGTAGAGGCCTTCACGGCGTCGATCGATGTCGATGCGCGCCTTTATCGGCACGATATCGCCGGGAGCATCGCTCACGCCAAAATGCTGGCGCGCCAGGGGATCATCTCCGCGCGCGATGCGCGGAAGATCGTGCGCGGATTGAAAGCGATCGAGCGCGAGATCGAAAGCGGCAAGTTTGCTTTCTCTCCAGCCGACGAAGATATTCACATGAACATCGAGCGCCGTTTGACCGAGAAGATCGGCGCCGCCGGCGGAAAACTCCACACCGCGCGAAGCCGCAACGATCAGGTGGCATTGGACACGCGCCTTTTCTTGCGAGAAGAAGTGCGGCTGATCATCCAGAGTCTGCAATCGCTGGGGCGCGAGCTCGCCCGCGCAGCCAGGCGACATCTCGACGTCATCATGCCGGGCTACACGCATCTACAGCGGGCCCAGCCGGTTCTGTTCGCGCATCATCTGCTCGCCTATTTCGAGATGTTCGAGCGCGACCGGGAACGGTTTGCAAGCTGTCTCGAGCGCATCAACGTGCTGCCGCTGGGAGCCGGCGCGTTGGCTGGAACCACGTTTCCGATTGATCGAAACTACGTCGCCAAGCTGCTGGACTTTCCGCGGGTGGCGAAGAACAGCATCGACGCCGTGAGCGACCGGGATTTTATCCTGGAGTTTCTGTCGGCGTCGGCTATTTTGTTCGTGCACCTGAGTCGTCTTGCGGAAGAGTTGATCTTGTGGTCTAGTCACGAATTCGGATTTGTCGAACTGCCGGACCGCTACTGCACGGGCAGCTCCATGATGCCCCAGAAGAAAAACCCGGATGTGCCGGAATTAATCAGAGGCAAAAGCGGGCGCGTATTCGGTCATCTGCATGCCCTGCTCACGACCATGAAGGGATTGCCGTTGGCTTATAATCGCGACTTGCAGGAAGACAAGACGCCGTTGTTCGACACGGTGGACACGGTCAAGGCCAGCGTGGCGATCGTTCGAGAATTAATGGGCGAGTTGAAGGTCCGAAAGGACAAGATGCTTGCGGCGGCTCGAGATGGCTTCATGAATGCGACCGATCTGGCCGACTATTTAGTTCACCGCGGACTGCCGTTTCGTACGGCCCATGCGATCTCGGGTAAGATCGTCCAGCACTGCATCGACCGAGGCTGCCGCATCGAAGAGTTGCCGTTGACCGAGTTGAGGAGATTCTCAGCGAAGATTGAAAGAAATGTCTATAACTATCTTTCGGCTGAGTCAGTTGTCGGGCGCCATCGCTCTTTCGGCGGGACGGCGCGAAGCAATGTGCTTCGCCGGTTAAAGCAGTTGAGGATCTAGATGAAGCGGTTCATCGCTGTTGCCATTGTGTGGTTAGTTGCCGGATCTGCCTGTGGGAAAAAAGGCGACCCGCGGGCGCCTGAACTCGCGACGCCCAAGGTGATCACGAACTTGAGCGCGCGGGTCGATCAAACAGGGGTCGTGCTCACGTGGAGCCGCCCGACCGAATATGTCGACGGCACCGCCATCAAAGACCTTGCGGGCTTTGTCATTTTTCGCAAAGATATTTCTCCATCGTGTCTAGACTGCCCGGTACCGTATCGCCCACTGACGACGGTCATGGTTGAAGATCGAGAGAAATTCGTTAAACAGAAACAGTACCGCTTCGTCGATCAGCAGGTGCAGGCGAAAATGGTTTATCGCTATCGCATCGCGTCTCAGCTCAACGACGGTTCTTTGAGCGAGCCGTCCAACGAAGTCGAAATTACCCGGGGTCCGTGATGAATCATTTTGAATACCGCAATGGAGAAATGTTTGCAGAGGGCGTGCCGGTCAAGCGCATCGCCAAGGAAGTCGGCACGCCGGCCTACGTTTACAGCCTTGCGACCTTGAAGCGTCATTTCCAAGTCTTCGATCGAGCCTTCAGCGCTGTTCCGCACATCGTCTGCTTCTCGGTAAAGGCAAATTCAAACATCGCGTTGCTGAGGGCCTTCGCCAAAGAGGGCGGCGGCTTCGATATCGTATCGGGCGGGGAATTGTTTCGCGCTTTGCGAGCGGGTGCCGATCCGAAGAAGATTGTGTTCTCGGGAGTCGGCAAGAAGAAGGACGAGATCGAGTACGCGCTCAAGTCGGGAATTTTGATGTTTAATGTCGAATCCGAGGATGAGATGGTGACCTTGAACGAAATCGCCGGCGGAATCGGCAAGAAGGCGCCCATCAGCTTGCGAATTAATCCGGACGTCGATCCGCAAACTCATCCTTATATCTCTACCGGAATGAAAAAGGCCAAGTTCGGCGTCGATATCAAGCGCTCATTGGAGAATTACAAGAAGGCCGTCTCGATGCCGAATCTGGAAGTGGTCGGCGTGGACTGCCACATCGGCTCGCAGTTGACGTCGCTTTCGCCGTTCGTCGACGCTTTGGCGCGGGTGCGCGAATATCTGGATCGTGTGCTGGTGGGCTCCCTGAAAAGAGAAGGCGTGAAGATTCGTTATCTTGATTTAGGCGGTGGATTGGGAATTAGTTATAAGGATGAAATGCCGCCCCATCCCGAGGAATACGCCAGGGCCATCATCCAAGGTCTGGAAGGCTTGGACGTCACCCTCATTTTAGAGCCGGGGCGGGTTATCGTCGGCAACGCCGGGATTCTGATCACGGAAGTCCAATACATCAAGGAAACCGACGAAAAGAAATTCGTTATCGTCGATGGCGGTATGAACGACCTCATCCGACCGGCGCTTTACGGTTCATACCAGGCGATTCAGCCGGTGGTTGAAAAAAACAGCGAAAAGATCGTTGCTGACGTCGTCGGGCCTATCTGCGAGAGCGGCGACTTCTTTGCCAAAGACCGTGAGATCGCCCGGCCTCGGCGTGGGGATCTGCTCGCCGTCATGAGCGCCGGCGCCTACGGGTTTACTATGGCCTCGAACTATAATTCGCATCCCAAGCCGCCGGAGGTTTTAGTTGACGGCGATCAATACTATGTGATTCGCACGCGGGAAACGATGGACGACTTAATCCGGGGGGAAACCATTCCGGCAGCGCTGGAATAAATGGGTTCAAAGGATATGGAAATTTCCTTTACTAAGATGCAGGGCTGCGGGAACGATTTTATCTTTCTCGACTGCCTGAAGAAGGACATTCCCAATCTCGGCGCAATCGCAGGAAAACTATGCGATCGAAGGTTTGGCATCGGCGCCGATCAACTCCTAACGATTCATCCCTCCAAAGTCGCGGACTTTAAGATGGAGATCTATAACGCCGACGGCAGTCAGGTAGAGATGTGCGGCAACGGGATTCGCTGCTTTGCGAAATATGTCTATGATCACGGCATCACGCAAAAGCGGGAACTGGAAGTCGAAACTCTGGCGGGTATCATCCGACCTCGCATGGTGGGAGAACTCGTTGAAGTGGATATGGGGGAACCGATTCTCGAAGGTCGTAAGATTCCGGTCGATGCCGATGGACAAATCATTAACCGTCCGCTGACGGTCGATGACGCCACTTATCAGGTCACGTGTGTCTCGATGGGAAATCCACATTGCGTGCTTTATCTTGATGCCATCGATTCTTTGGATCTCGAGAAGATCGGTCCGCGCTTCGAGCATCATCCTTTTTTTCCCAAGCGCGTGAATACGGAATTCGTCAAAATAGTGAGCCCAAAAGAAGTGAGGATGAGGGTGTGGGAGCGCGGCGCGGGAGAAACTTGGGCCTGCGGGACGGGTGCCAGCGCAGTGGGTGTTGCGGGCGCGATCACCGATCGCACGGAGAGAGAGGTCACGATTCACGTCAAAGGCGGAGACCTGTTGATCGACTGGCGGGACAATAATCGGGTCTATATGACGGGCGGGGCGGAAGAAGTTTTTCACGGTATGGTAAAAATCAATTAGGAGAAAGTTTATGTTCGCTGGCTCAATGGTCGCATTGGTGACGCCATTTAAAGACGGAAAAGTGGATCGGACAAGCTTAGAAGGTCTGGTGGAATTTCATGTCGAGCATGGCACCAGCGGAATCGTTCCCTGTGGCACCACGGGGGAGTCTGCTACTCTCAGCCATGAAGAACATGAGGATGTGATCAAAGCGGTGATCAAGGCTGTGAATAAACGGGTCCCGGTCATCGCCGGAACGGGCTCTAATTCAACAGAGGAGGCCGTTCGTCTAACTCGGGCCGCGGAGAAATCCGGCGCGGACGGCGCGCTGATGATCTCGCCTTACTACAACCGTCCGACCCAGGAAGGCATCTACCAACATTACAAAAAAGTCGCCGACTCCGTCGGTATTCCAATCATCATTTATAATATCCCCGGACGCACGGGTTCGAAGATTGAACCGGAAACCTTGGCGAGGCTCTCGGAGATCAAGAACGTCGCCGGCGTAAAGGAAGCAACCGGGTCGGTCGATCAGGCCATCGACGTCATTCGGCTGTGCGGCGATCGCCTGGCGGTTTATTCGGGTGAAGACTCTCTGACTTTTTCTCTGATGGCTCTCGGCGGCAAGGGTGTTATTTCCACTGTGGCCAATATCGCCCCCAAAGAGATGTCGCAACTCACGGAAGCCTGCTCAAAAGGGAATTGGGAA